>JAKSLZ010000016.1 GCA_024400935.1 Muribaculaceae bacterium
AAGTACATCGAGCTGGGCATACTCGCCCAGGTCATGTTGGTACAGTTCTCAAAGGCATTGGCAGCAATCGATATGACGCCATACTTGATGTTTACTGACTTGATATTGGTTTTGCCCTTGAATGCCGATGAAGTAATCTCATTGATATAGTAGACAGTGCTATTGTAAGTTACGTTTGTGGGGATGGCGAGTGCAAGGTCAGATGTGCTTGAACCTGTTGAACTGAGGCCTGTAACATCTACTTTGGGGTAGGTATCGCTGTCGCCAGTGCTTGTCACGCGATAAGTGAGGTCTCCCACGCTGAAGGTGGTACCCACCGCTGCCACTGCCCATGCCTGGACTGCGACAATTACCATTATAAGGCTAAAGAATAGTTTCTTCATATAGTTATTATTTTATTTGTTTCTGAAATGTATATTATTGCAATCTACAAAGATAATCATTTTTGCGGAAAAACACGCTGAAAGATAGCAAAATAATAAAGAACTGAGCGCATAATTCAAGTAAAATACTAGTGTGTCTTATAGTCTTATAGGACGAAGTCCGTTCTTAAAGCGAAGCGTTCTTATAGCCTGCCAAGCAGGCGTCCTTATCAGTATTTCCCTAACACTACGTTGATGGTGATGTTGATGTCGCTCACGTCCACCTCGCCGTCTTCGTTAGTGTCGGCGCGGCCTTCATATACTTCTTCGGCAATGCGCTTGAGTGTCACGTTGATGACGGCGTTGATGTCGCTGATGTCGACTGAATGGTTGGCATTGATGTCACCCGTCTGGAAGTCGCCCAGGACGGTGTAGTAGCCCGTGGTCGCCAGCGGGGTGAGGATGCTGGCGTCATAGCAGTTGACGGTGACATAATACTGATGGCGTGCCGTGAGGTGCATGAAGTCGAAACGGAGAGTTGTGTCCTGGCCTTGTGCGAGCATGACGGGATGCGCCACGGTGGCATGGAGGGCGCTGTTGAAGTAGTCGGCTCGGCGGTGGGCCTGTGCCACGATGAGGTCGCTGTAATCCTTATCGCCCAGGTTGCTCACACGGCATGTGATAGATAGCGTGCCGTTGTCGATGGAGTCGCCGGGCATCACGTTGAGCACCTGCACGTCGTGTGCCGACAGTGTGGCGGGAGCGGGAGTGACGATCTCTATTATAGTGTCGCACACCACGTTATTGCCCATGCGGTCGAGGGCAAGCCTGAGTGAATGGGTTCCGGCACGACGCGGTGTGAAACGCAAGTTCACGCTTCCTGTTGCTCCGGACTGCAACTGGCATGGTGCCACGGCTGCAGTAGAGTCGCCCAGCAGCAGGTAGATGTAGGGCGAAGGGTTGTGGCCGGTGTTAGTGACTGTGGCAGTGGCTTCTATCTGTCGCCCTGCCTGCATCGTTCCGTTGAGGGTGAGGCCACTGACCTTGAGCGACGGTGTGGCATTGTTGCCCATCGTCTCGAGGGTGAGTGTAGTGGGGGTGACAATGGCCCGCACGCTGTTGACGTGTGCTCCCAGGCAGTCGTGCCACTCGCCGGTGCCATGGACGCGGCTCACGGGACGTAGGGTATAAGTGCCAGCGGCGATGCTTGCGTCGAGTGGCAGCGGCCAGTCGCCAGTGGCACCATAGCCGGGTCTGAGCGTGGGCCAAGTGTGGTCGTAGAGTGTCTTGACAAAGCGGTTGTCGCTGTCATACAGGGCGATGCCTATGTCATAGCCGGTGGTATAGGACGTGTGGTTAGTGAAACGCCCGCTCATGGTCACGTCCTCAAAGGGCTGGCCGGCGTCATTGCGGGTGTAGACGGTGCGTGCCAGCGAGGTGTTGTAAAACGCCAGCCTGCCGTCGTTCTCATAGTGTGCTATGCTGTCATAGGGCTGTATTCCCGTCACCATGGCTGCGCCGGTGACATAGCCGTTGTCTTCGCCAGGAGTGGCGCAGGGGCCCGGTGTGGGAGGCAGCAGGTGGGTGAGGGCATAGTAGCCGTCGCACTGTCCGTCCCAGCCCCAGTTGATGTGGTAGAGGCCGTTGATGTCAATGCCGTCGCACACAAAGGCATGCCCCTCGCTCTCTAGACCTGCCGCACGGTAGATGACGGGGCGCTTGGCCATCAGTTCTGACAGGATGAGCTGAGACCACTCGTCGGCAGTGTAATACTCGCGGCGCACAAACTGCATCGTGGGCGCATATCCGAAGTGGGCGGTGAGTTCCTGCGGCAAGATGGCTATTGACGCGCTGGAGTGCGTCAGGTCATAGTCGTTGTGCAGGGCATAGCCGCTGAAGAGCATCAGTCGTGCCACCATGGCTGCCTCAAGGGTGCTGTCGCTGCAGGTGTAGTCTCTGTCGATGTTTTTCCAAATGGGGAATTTCTCAAACTCGAGGTCGTGCATCGTTATGCCGTGGGTTGCCGATACATAACCGGGCACGTCCTCTTCCAGGTGAAGGGGACATCGGTGGTAGTACATCACCTGTGCCAGTGCTGTGGCGGCGCATCCGGTAGCAGTGCGCTTGCCGTTGACCTTGGGTGTGTAGTGGTAGAACGGAGCGCCTTGTCCCCAGTGGGTCTTGAGCAGGGGCGACACACGTGTGAGTGCTTGTGAGCCGGCGGGCATGATGGGCGCTACATCACCCATGGAATGCACGCTGCGCTCATAGGACTCGAGCACCTCGGCCAGTGCAGGGGGGATGTTGTCGGTATTAAACGTGCCGCTGTCGCTGTAGCCCAGCACAGCGGGCAGGCGGTCGTCGCCGGCCGCTATTACATAGCATCCCCTGCCGTTAAAGATGTAATAGGCAGGGGTGGCGCTATGTTGTTGTGCGGGAGCTTTTGCCACCATTTTCATATCACTGTCCAGGACAATGCCCTGAGCCGATAGTGTGCGCTGAGCACATGTGAGGGCTTGTTGCCTTGTCACCGGAGCTGCAACGGCAACTATGCCGGCCAGGATGGTGAACAGTGATATGAAGTGGCGCAGTTTCATCTATGATTTAGAGATTATGGCTTAAATAGTGGACAATTTCGTTGATATCGGCAATGTCGGTCTCGCCATCACCGTTAACGTCGGTATTGCCACTAGTAAATGGCACGCCAGTAACCAGCATGTGCATGATGGTGTTGATGTCGGCCACGTCGACTGATCCGTCGCGGTTGACGTCATAGGGGTGATACTGCGGTTCCTGTGCCTTGCCCTTGATGGTGTAGAACGAGGTTCCGCTTACACGGGTGAGGGTGCTGTTGTTGTAGTAGCTGAATGTAGCGAAGTAAGACTCGTCGATGTCAAGGTTGGCAAACTCGGCATGGATGCGCTCAGTGGCTCCGCTTGCCAGTGTCACGGGTACAAACACGGTCTTGAAGAGGCTGCCCGAGTTGCCTGTGGTGTGGCGGTAGAGGCGCACCACAATGTAGTCGTTATAGGCATTGGCGCCGGTGTTGACGGCATTGATGTCGAGCGACAGTTTGTCGTCATTGATGTCGCTGGTGCCGCTCACCAGGTTGTCGATGCTGAGCGTGTTGAATGTGACGGTGGTCGACACGGGGCTGGCGATAGACACGGTGCCGCTGTAGATGGGCTGGGTGCCGTCATCGCTGAGCGAGAGTGTGATGGTGTGGCTGCCTGCCGTTGAGGGAGTGAAGTGCATCAGCACCTCGCCAGTCTCGCCAGGCTTGATGTCGCACTGTGCCAGCGTTGCTACCTTGCCGTCTACTGCCAGGTAGATGTAGCTGAAGTCGCGCATACCGGTGTTAGTGAGTGTTGCCACTGTAGCGACGCTGCGTCCCTTCTGCAAAGTGCCCTGATAGCTCACGTTGTTGACGGTGTAGCTCTGTGCACCCGCGTTACCCATGGGAGTGAGGGTGAGCGTTGTGGCTGTGATGTCGGCCTTGATATAGCTTGTCTCGCCGCCGTTGCACACCTTCCAGTCACCCACGTTGCCGGGACGGCATATTGCCTTGATATAATAAGTGCCCGATGCCACTGTGGTGGGGATAGTGAGTTTGCGGGCTGACGAAGAACCATAGTAAGGCATAAGGTTAGAGAAACGACTGCTATACAACGTGGTGATGAAGTTGCCGTCGAGGTCATACAGACCGTAGCCGAAGCCATAGGTCATCGTCTCGTTAGTATAGTTCCAGAAACCGCCGCCCACGCTCACGCTGGTGAATGTGACTGATGCTGACGAACGTGTGTATTGGGTCTGTGTGAGAGACAGGTTAGTGTAAGTGAGGCACCTGCCTGCGTCGGCGTCATAGGTCTCGCCGGGATTGTTGGGCTGGATGCCCACCACGGCTGCCGAGCCGATGATGTAGCCGTCGTTGCTCACGATGCTGCCGGTGCCCTGGTCGTTAGGGTTGAGGCGGGTGATGAGGAAGTAACCGTCACCGGTGCCTCCCCAGCCCCAGTTGAAGTGGAACAGTCCGTCAGCGTCGATACCGTCGCACACAAAGGCATGGCCGCCGCCGGTGAACGCGTTGCCGCGATACAAGATGGGGCGTCCTGCAGCCAGCTCGTCATAGAGGAGTTGGCTCCAGCCCTCGGTGGTGTAATTCTCGCGGTCGACATATCGTGCTGTGGGCGCATAGTCAAAATAATCAGCCAAGGCGCTTGCCGCGGTCATGGTCGATGCACCCGACTCGGGGCCGTAGTCCATTTCAAGCGACTGTCCCACATAGAGCATGAGAGTTGACACAGCGTCGGCTTCATCGCCTCTCTCGCTTGCGCTGTAGATGTTTTTTATCTTGTTCCAGTCGGGCCAAGCGCCGGCTTCGAGCTCGGGCATGTCCTTGTTAAGCGACTGTGATGTATATGCGGGGATGTTGTAAGTGATGTGCTTGGGCCACTGGTAGTAGTTCATCACCTGGGCCATGGCAGTTGCCACACAGCCTGTAGCGCACAGGCTGCCGCTGGTGTTATAGGTGGGACACTTGAGGTTGTAGGGTTCGCTCTGGTTCCACCTGCTCTTGAGCAGGGGAGCGATGGGCGTGCGTGCCACGCTGCCGCTGGCCTGAGGTTCTAATGATGCGCTGTTGCTTGCAAGCATAGCCGCCTGAGCCGCATAGCACTCGAGCAGCTCTTTGAGTCCGTCAGGCATAGTGTTGGGGTCAAAGCGTCCGCTGTCGCTATAGCCCAGCACAGCGGGCATGCGGTCGTCACCGGCAATGACAACAAATGCACCGGGTGCATTGAATACATAGTAGGCCGGGGTGTTGGTTCCCTTGATGCGTTTGGGTGCCTTGGTGGCCATGGTGACCTGAGTCTCGCTGATGGCCTGATGCAGGGTTTGTGACATAAAGACTGCTGCGGTGCGTTGGGCTTGTTCGCTACCCACGGGCGCCGCATGGGCTGTGATGACGGCAATCATGGCCAGCATCACTGCAACTGTTCGGTTTAGGTTCATCATCATCATGGTGGCGGTAGTTAAAAAGTTTATACTGAAGTGAAAATTTCGTGTAGTAATTCCGTAAAGGGGTTTTCTAATAATTATGGAGAAACCTATTAAAAAACGAAGTTCTAGACTATCTAGACTCACCAGATAGTCTAGAACTGTGGTATCGTAGCTCTAGCTATTAGTTTTTTATCGACGTCCGCGCATCATCTTCAACGGATTCTTCATCGTGGACACAGCATGCATCATCTTGCTCGTTTGTTCAAACTGCTTGAGCAAGCGGTTGACTTCTTGCAGGCTGGTACCGCTGCCCTTCGCTATTCGCTTGCGGCGGCTTCCGTCGATCTTGCGCGGATTTTGACGTTCATAAGGCGTCATGGAGTGGATTATCGCCTCAATGCTCTTGAAGGCGTTGTCGTCGATGTCGATGTCCTTGATGGCCTTGCCCACACCCGGAATCATCGAAGCCAGGTCCTTGAGGTTACCCATCTTCTTGATTTGACCTATCTGCTTGAGGAAGTCGTCAAAGTCAAACTGGTTCTTGGCCAGCTTCTTCTGGAGCTTGCGGGCCTCTTCCTCGTCATATTGCTGCTGCATGCGGGTAACGAACGACACGATGTCACCCATGCCCAGGATGCGGTCGGCCATACCGGCGGGACGGAACGGGTCGATGGCATCGAGCTTCTCGCCTATACCCACAAACTTGATGGGCTTGTTGACCACATAGCGCACTGAGAGGGCCGCACCACCGCGGGTGTCACCGTCGAGCTTGGTGAGGACCACACCGTCTATCTCGAGGCGCTCGTTGAAGATCTTGGCAGTGTTCACCGCCTCCTGACCTATCATGGCGTCGATCACGAGCAGTGTCTCGTTGGGGTTCACGGCGTCCTTGATGTTCTTGATCTGGACCATCAGTTCCTCGTCGATTGACTGGCGGCCGGCGGTATCGACGATTACCACGTCGTGACCTTCGGTCTTAGCCTGCTCAATGGCGTTGAGAGCCACCTGCACGGGGTCGGTTGCACCCAGTTCCATGTGGATGGGCACACCGGCAGTCTCGGCCAGCACGCGCAGCTGCTCCATCGCAGCGGGGCGGAAGGTATCGCAGGCAGCAAGCAGGGGCTTGCGCTTCTGGTTCTTGAGCATCAGCGCCAGCTTACCGCTCATGGTGGTCTTACCGGCACCGTTGAGACCTGCCATCAGTATCACGGCAGGCTGTCCGGGCTTAGCGTCGATGTTGATGCCCACAGCCTCGCCGCCCATCAGTTCGGCCAGCTCGTCGTGAACAATCTTAACCATCAGCTCGCTAGGCTTGAGGGCGTTGATAACGTTAGCGCCCATGGCCTTAGCCTTAACCTTGTCAACAAATTGCTTTGCTACTTTATATTCAACGTCGGCGTCGATGAGTGCGCGGCGCACCTCCTTCAGTGTCTCGGCGACATTGATCTCTGTGATTTTTCCTTGACCCTTGAGCAGTTTAAACGACCTCTCAAGTTTCTCTGATAAATTGTCAAACATATCTTCTTATATACTTTATTGTCAGTTCTGATAGGGGCAATACCCCTAAATTATTTCGCAAAGATATATAAATTTATCCAAATTAACAAATTTTTTATAAAAACTATCCCCGCAGTAACGATACAGCATTACTCCTTTCTTGCATAATCCCCGCGCGGATCTCACGGATCTCATGGATAAATCATATGATTATTTATTTTTTCAGATTAAAATCGGTGAGATCTGCGCGAGATAATCCCCCATTGGTGTATAGTTATATCCCCGCAAATCTCGGTTAGGAGATTGTGCGGGGACAGTGTGTAGTTTGTTATGCCTCTGCGAGGCAGTGCTTGCGGTTTAGAACACGCGCTTGCTGGTAACGGTAGTGCCGTCGTTCATCGTGCTGATGACGATGTTGACGCCCTGGTGGGGTGTATCGCTGCCCACACCCAGCAGGTTGTAATACTTCACGCTCTTGACTGCGGCATTGCCGTTGAGGTCGTTAATGCCTGTTACCACGCCGTTTTTCACTTCGCCCACATCCTCAAGGCCGAAGGGATAAACCACATAATTGGGAGCTACGGCCATTGCGCCTGCAGCCTGTGATATCGCAGGGCTTTCAAGCTTGATGAGACCCAGGAAGTCATAGATGTGGTTTACGGTGACATCCTCGGGCATGCCACCCATGAGACTCCAGTTAACGCCGAATGCGCCCTCAAGGTCAGCCGAATTAGTTGTCGCTGTCTTGGGAATGCCCTCAAAGTGGTCGCCTGCCCATACTGCCCAGCGAATCTGTGCAATCTCCATGGGCTTGGGCGAGATGAAGAAGTAACCCTTCTGGCTGCCGTAGAAGTTGGCAGGTACATATGTATTATAAGAATAAGCGTTCTGCTCCTTGATGGCGGGCAGGGCCTTGAGCGTTAGCGACGGATTCTTGAGGTCGGTCACTGTACCCACCACATTGTTGATCTTCTGTTCCTTGAGGTCGAGAACCATGGCGTTGGTCACTCCTTGCTCGGCCTTCATGCCGGGAGCCGATTGTGGTGTGGCGGGGAACAAGGTAGCAGGAGCGTAGAGTGCAACCCAGTTGCTCTGGTCGTGGTTGTCGCGGTTGAGCTGCAGAGCACCACCGGCGATGTCGAGGATGTAATCCTTCTCATCGGCGCCCTTCATGTCGGGGGTAGCATATCCGTTCTCGTCTTTACAGTAAAGCACAGCGCTACCGTCATCGCTGGGAACAGCCATCACGCAAGTAAGGTCAGTAACGTCATACTTCTTGTTGGTGGTTTCATTGTCAATGACAGTACCCAACACTGCTTCCTCGGGTGCGGCAACAAACACGTCATCGTCAAGGAGCATGTAGGCATCATTACCATTGATTTTACTGCAAGCCTCACCACCGAAGCCCACTGCACCGTCAACGAGAGTGAGTGCCTTGCAATTGCTTGCTACTGCATCTTGATTGGGGAAGTACTTCGTGCTTGAAACAAGGATGTTGCCACTTGTTGCTGTAAATGAAGCAGCGGTATTTGTGGGAACCATCACGTTGCGGTCAGTGTCGTTGCTGTTGCATTCAATAAGCACGCAAGTGTTTTTGGGAATAATACCGCCTGTCACCTCGGTCTTGGTAAGAATGCCGTCTTCGTCAACGCCAGTAACGATATAAGCTGTAATTTCATTAGTGTCAAAGAGCACATTCCAAGCAGTGCGCAGGGTAGTGTAATATTTGCCTGTAGTCTCGTCAAGGAGCAACTTCTCAGGGTCAAAAGTGAAATAATTCTCCTTAGTCGTCAAGTCCTTGTCCATAGGCTCATAGTACCAGTGGGCAATGTCTTGTTGTTTGATAGCAGATGCTTCGACACAATCACCTCCTTTGTCTGACATATACATAGGCTGTCCATTAGGATAAATGTACCAGGTATTATCTGATGTCTCGTGGTCTGAACATAAGAAAACACCTTGTGAAACATTATAAGGAACTTGGTCAGAAGAATATCCTTGTGCCTTGAATGTATAAACAAACTCTACTCGGCCGGATGCTTTGTAACTTGAAATTTCCCAAATACTTCCAGGCAAACTTATTGCTTTCTCGTTGTCTACTATATTTAATGCTGAGAAATCTTGGATTGAACCTTGATCCTTAATTGCATTGATTCTGCGGTTAGTCTCCTTGTTTTTTATACGGTAGAAAGCATACCCCTTTGAGAATACAGCTTTGTAATCACCCTTGTTCTCATTGGAAATGGTAAATGTCAGTCGTGGTTCTTTTGAAACAATAATGCCATCTTTCTCCCAACCGTCAAATTTTGCACTGTAAATCACAGGATATGCATAGATTGTGACTTCTTCTCCCAATTGGTTCTCGGGTTTGTCGATGATTGCTGAACCAGCTGAGATGTCATTAGAAGATACTGAAACGTATTGGTTGATGATTTCCTCGTATACAGCGGTGTATGATAAAGTTATTGTTCCAGGGTTAGTGTATGCTTCACCACTTGTTCCTGTATTTGTGCCACCTGCTTTGACTCCCTTAGAATCTTTCACTGAAATCAAGTGACCATTTTCGTCGCTTACATACTTTCCGTTTGCATCTTTCCAACCAACAAATTTGTATTTTTTAGAATCAGTTGGGGCTGTATTGATATACCATGTGTATGGAAGTTTACTTTGATGTGTAGAAATTGAGAATGTTTTAGGGGCAGTATCAAGATATGCTTCTTTGCTTGCCTCTGTTTCTTTACCATTGGCATAAACCTTACCCGCGCCTGTTGGTGTCACATCAAGCATCAAATTTGAGTAATACCACAAGTCTGCTCCTCCGGTTCCTGCTTGGGCGTTGAAGGCGAGGGCTATCAGCGTGAGGGCTAATAATATGATTTTTTTCATTTTTTTGTAGCTTGTTGTTACGCACTCTGTGTGCCATTGCTCTGATTTTGAACTATACTTAGCTTTAATCAAAGCAATGGCAGGTGGTGCGTTGTTAGTTGATTAATGTGAATTATTTAACGATAAATTTCTTTCCGTTCTGGATGTAGATGCCCTGAGTGGGATTGAGCACCTTGCGGCCCATGAGGTCGTAGATGGCGCCATCCTTCTTGCCTGCAGCGATGCCGTCAATGCCAGTGCGTTTGTCATCGATAACAATCACGATGGGCTCGTCTTCCTCGCTTTCATAGTACAGCCAAGCCTCGTTGCCGGGAACGTAGTTTGACAAGTTGGGAAGGAAGATGGGGTTGGTGCCGTCGGTAGCCACTTGGTAAGTATACTCGTCTACTGCCTGCTTGTTGTCGAAGAAGACTCCCTGCAGCATGTTGTTGCTGCGATACTCGGTGTCGCTTGCCACGGGTTGCAGCATGCAGTTAGCAGCGCTGTTGTCGCTTGCAATCATCACCACTGCAGTGCGTGCAGGGATGATGCCCCTGATGGGCACGAGTGTTGCTACACCGTCCTCATCAATGCTCTCAACGGCATAGATGTTGACGTTGGCGGGATTCACTACTTCATAAGCGAAGTCGGTATACAGGGTGCGGTAGCTTGCTTCGTCGCCCACCACGCTGAGTGTGGGAGCGAAGTAGTTTTCCTGGCTGTCGATTGCATCGAGTTTCCACTTGGTATTGTCGCTGGTCAAGTCGATTTCGCTCATTGCGAGCGCGCCGTCCTTGACGCTGATATAGTAGTCCTTGTCGGCCTCGAGAGTCATGCCTGCAGCTGCCATCATTTTCACGATGGGGTTGCTTGCAAGTTGCTGCATCAGCTGGCCGTCAATCTGAGTGTCGGCAACGTGGAGCTTGAGGGTGAATGTGTTGTGGTCAAACTTGTCGGCACTGGTGTTAGTGTGGTTAAGGCGCAAGTAAGTGTCATTGCTGGTAGCGTTAGCCAGCTCGGCAACAGCTGCTGCGAGGTCCTCGCCCTGCGAGCGCAGGCGTGTCACGTAGCCGTTCTCGTCGATGTTGATGTGGAACACTGCACCGGCCTGGTTGCTGCGAGCCGCTGTGGTGGTGAAGTCGGTTGTGAAGCCTTCGTCAACCACGCGCAGAGAGTTGTCGGTAGCCACGTTCTTAGTGTAGAAGAAGCCGCTCTGGGGATAAGCCACGAGGTTCATCTGCCACTTCACTGTGGGGCCTTGCTCGATGCCGTAGCCGAAGCTGCCGTCGGGGTCAACGCGCATGTAATGACGGTTGCCGGGCACCATGTGGGTGATGTAATAGGTAACTGCAGTCTGGCCGTTGGCGGCATCAAGGATTATTTCCTTTATTTCGTCCCAGCCTTCGATTGCAGGAACGTCAACGCACAGGAACACGCTGCCGTCGCCGTCGCCAGTGTCTACAAGGTGGAGTTCAAACATCTGGTTGAGGAACCAAGTGGGTTTGTTGTAATATTCAAGCACCTCCTCGATGAGGCCCTTGATCATGTCGAGAGTTTCAATCATGTCGCCGCCGTCGCCGCTCAGGTTGGTGAGCACGGCTTCGCCATTTTCCTGAGTCTTGTAAGCTACATAGAGATCGCTGGCATCGGCCTCAGTACCGGTGATGTCGGCCAGCATGCTGTACTGCAACTTTACCCAGGTGTGGGTGTAGGTGTTCATGATTTTGTAAACGTCTTGCTGGGGGAGTTTTACTTTTCCAGCAGCATAAGCATTTGTGCTAGCGTTTAATGTGAAAATTGCAAGCACAATCAATGTGAATAATTTTTTTGTCATAAGGCTTTTATAAATTGTATTTTTATGTTTTTATTGTTTTGTTATTTCGTTGGGCTAAGTAATGTATTTTGTTTATATTTTGCTTCAAGCCACTTGCTGGCGCACCGCACGGCCAGGGTGAGTGTGATGAGCTGGTGCTCAACGTCGAGCTGTGCACTGAATGGTGTCAAAGCCACGAAGGTGAGCAGTACCACGAAGTAGAAGCCGTAGAGTGTCTTCTTGTCAATTTTGTCGCGAAGCAGCCACACGATGGCGGGGATGGGGTTGAACACGATGAGGTACCAGTTCCAGTGCAGCCCGAAGAGGCATGTCACGAAGCTCATATAGATGAGCAAGATGCCTATGATGGTTTGCGACACGAGCAGGATGCAGTCGGTTATCATGGGAACTGTGCGCCACTTGAGGCTCCACTCGAGCAGTGTGATGACTGACACCAGTGCAAGCAATGAACCGAAGACGACCATCGGTGTGAACGGTGATTGGGTGACGGGTTTCTTGAGCGGCAGTATTGTCACTGGCTTGCCCTTGAACACGGGGCGCGGCTTGCCACCGTCGTTAGGCACAATCTGGGCTGCAGTGAGCACCGGGATTGTTAGTTCAGGACTCATGCGTTCTTCTTGATTAGTAAACCCATCGGCGGCAACACCCATCAGTGAGTTGTCGAAGAATGTGAGCCATGGCAGCTTGCGCGTGTGATAGTTAGCGCATTCTCCGTTGTTCCATGTCATGGGCTCGGGCCAGCTGCCAAACTCAAGTTGCTCGTTGATTAAGCTCCATTCAATGGCTTTGAGCGACATTGATGTGCAGTTGGTGTTCAAGAAGTTGAACTTGTATTCATCTGTGTTGGCCAGTTCTTCGTCAAGGAGTCGCCACAGGCGTTGCTGCTCGTGCAGGGTGAGGTTAAGCTCCACCTCCTTGACTTCTCGCCCTTCGTCAATGTACTCTTGCAGGAACATTTCGGGCTTTATAGGCAGGTACTGTGCCGTGAGCGTGCCGGCAAAGAATTGGAGAAAATCAAAGTCGGTTGCTGTGTAGGTGCCGAACGAGAAGTAGAAGTCCAGCTTGTGCACGGGGCACTCAAGGTGAATGGCGCAGTGGCCCAGCGATGAGTAAATGTTGTTGCCGGGCGAAACCACCACAAGGCTGGCTTTAACAAAGTTGCTGCTGTCGGGCAGGAGAACATAAGTGGAGTCGGCCTTGGCGTTGGCATGGGCTGACAGGCACAGCACTGTGATGACAGCTATAAGTATGTGGGCTAATTTCTTCAAAGCTAACAATTGTAATGTCTTTATAATTGGGCAAAAAAATGTCGTTAATCGTGCAAAGTTAGGTAAAATAAATATATCACTCCAAAAAATAGTTGCTAAAAATGCTTTGTTGTGTTTTGTTTTTTTTGTTTTATTGAGGCTTTGAGGAGAAATAAAACAATTTTGGGGAATAATAAATCACATAGGATACCTGTGAAAACAAACAAGATGTCCCCCCGGCGAGGAGGACATCTTGTGATAATGTGGATGTGTTGTGTCTCGTTTTAGAAAACCTGCTTGTGTGACTTGGTTGTGCCGTTGTCGAGGATTTCAACCACGATGTTAATGCCGTCGTGGGGAGTCTCGCTCATCACGCCGTTGAGGTTGTAATACTTAACGCTTACTACCTGTGCGTCAATATCGTCAATGCCGGTAACAATGCCGTCAACGATCTTGCCGAGTTCGACGGGCTGGGTGAGGATGTAAACCAAGTTTTGCTGTACACCGGCTGCCTTCTTTGCACCATTGGCAAAGCCGTTGGGAGCAACTAATGCCTTGAATCGGTAAATGTGCCCCTCCTGGAGTTCTACCTCTGAGTCAAGGAGAGACTGGTCAGCGTTAAACTCGCCCTCCAGGCCACTGCCGTTGTAGATGTTGCCTTGTGACGTCATGCGGGGGATAACGGTAAAGTGGCTTCCGTCCCACATCGCTGACTGGATGTCGCACACCTCCATGGGCTTGGGAGTAACGAAGAAGAAACCCTTCTGGTTGCCTAAGAAGTTGCAGGGAATGTAAGTGTTGAAGTCGTAGCTTGCACCAGCCTGTGCAACGGGCAGGCGGTCGACGGTGAATGTCATTGTGCTGGCGTCATACTGGCCGATAACCTTAGAGAGTTTCTGGTTAGAGAAGGTTGTCACGAGGTTTGTCTCACCGGCTACGCTTGCGGGAACATTGATTACAACCCAGTTGCTCTGGTCGTGGTCGGTGCGGCTCACGTCCTGGACATTGTAGAGCACATAGTCCTTGAGGTTCTCGCTGTTCACGTCCTTGTGAGCATAACCGTTATCGTCCTTGCAGAAGAGCATGCCGCCGCTGTTGTCATCGTTCTGGAGAACATAAACGCAAGTGAGGTCGCTGATGCTGTAGATTTCGGTGCTTGAAGGATTTGTGACGATGTTTTCCAGAGTCTGCTTGTGTGCAAACACAGCTTTGAAGTCGCCTTGAGGATTAAGTTTTGCGTCATCCTCTGATTCATAGCGTGTGGTCTGGTAAGTGAGTTTGAAAGAACGATTGCTGGTGTAGAACGTTCCGTCAGCGTTGTTCCAGTTCAGGAACTCCCAGTCTCCATTGTCTTCGGCGCTGATAGTCCAGTTTACTTCGGTGCTTCGCCAGTTTAAGATAATACCGTCGTGGGCAGCTACAACGTTGAAAGTGGAGCTTCCATCTGTGCTGGTGTTTACTGATCTTCCAGCGCATGTGGCATAGACTTTACCTTCGCCTGTGGTAGATGTCCTGACAACAGAATAAAACTCATTGAAATTAAAAGCGTGTGCCGCGAGTGAAGACACAGCAATCACGCAAAACAAAGCAAAAATCTTTTTCATACAATTAAGTTGTTACTAAATTCCCTAAAAAAAACAATCGGGACTTTTATTAAATTGGGCTTTATATTTAGTTGAAATTTTGCGCAAAGATACACTAAATATATAATATGAACAAATATATTTTTGTTAAAGTGTGTTGTTACAGCTAATTGGCAATAATTGTGTGATAATTAGACAGAATAAGCTTAATGTGAAAAATTAACCATATTTAAGGTAAATGAGGACTGAAATTGTGGCTGCAGAACTTTGTTGTTATAATTAGATTGAGTAACTTTGCAAGTTATGAAAAGATACAAGATTCTATTTGTGTGTCTGGGCAACATATGCCGCTCGCCGGCAGCCCATGGAGTGATGCAGCATCTGCTCGAAATGGAGGGGCTGGACCACATGGTGGAGGTAGACTCTTGCGGCACTTATGGCGGTCACCAGGGCCAGCTGCCCGACCACCGCATGCGTCGCCATGCAGCCCGCCGTGGCTATGACCTGACTCACCGCAGCCGCCCCATTGAGCAGCGCGACTTCAGCGAGTGCGACATGATAGTCGCCATGGACGAGGCCAATGCCCGCGACCTCAAGCGGATGGCCCGCATCGACATCACTCCACGGCTGGTGATGATGGGCGATTACCTGAGCAAGGGACAGCCGCTCGACTATGTGCCCGACCCCTATTACGGAGGGCCCGACGGATTTGAACTTGCGCTCGACCTCATTGAGGACGCATGCGCACATTTGTTAGTGGAAATAAAAACAAAATTACAACAATAAAGAAGTATGAAAAAAGGAATCAAAAGGACCGCTCTGGCTTTGACATCGGCCATGCTCACCATGGCTGCCGCTGCACAGGCTCCCATCGAGGTGAAGTGGGAGATGGGCAAGAACAATGCCGAGCCCGGTTACTACAGTTCAAAGTTTATCATCAAGAATGTGGGCAATGCCATCCTGGGCAATAACTGGAAGTTCTACTTCAACCAGTTCTCACGTTCGTTTAAACTGCCGGCTAACTGCCGCGTGGAGATGAAAGAGGTGTCTACCACCTACTACGAGATTACCCCACGCGCCACGTCCAAGCCTCTCGCTCCCGGCGACACCATCGTGGTGAACATGCTCATGCGAGGCACCATGGTCAACAGCTGCTACACTCCCAGCGGAGGCCATGTGGTGCTCAACGGCAACCCCGCTAATCCCAGAGCCGTTGAAATCAAGAAAAACGAGCTCTCTAAACCCGGCCAGTGGATTGACCATGCCGCTTATCCCGACGGCAACTACATGTATGCCTTCAACGAGAGCATCAACTCGATAGGCGACGCCTACACCGGCAACGACTATGACATCTTCCCGACTCCCAAGAAGGTGGTGCTGTCTAACGGCGTGACCCACATAGGCAACATCGTCACCATTAAGGCCAATGCATGGTACAAGAGCAATATCTTGAGCAAGTGGTTCAAGAAGAACAAGAAGGCTAGCGCGCTGTTTAAGGAGAGCGCTGCCGCCGAGTTGCTCAAGGAAGAGCTGCGCCGCCGCGGCATCTATGAGACCAACAAGCAGGAGACCGTGATCGAAATCAGAATCGTCAAGGACTTTAACGAGAATCCTGAGTACTACTCACTGGAGGTTTACAACGGCAACATCACCATCACCGCCGGCACCGAGGAAGGTGCTGTCAACGGCGTGAAGACCCTGGTGGCTGCCATCGACCACAGCAAGGGACGCAATCTGCAAAACGCAGTCATCACTGACTACCCCGACCTGCACTATCGTGGCTTCATGATGGACATCGCACGCAATTTCTACTCGTTCAAGGACATCAAGCGCTATATCGACCTGCTGTCTTACTACAAGATCAACCGCCTGCAGTTCCACTTTGCCGATGACGAGGCATGGCGCGTGGAGATTCCCGGTCTGCCCGAGCTCACCCAGGTGGGCGCACGTCGCGGCTGCACGCTCGACGAGAAGGACTTCCTGGCACAGATATTTGACGGCAACGGCAACCCCGACGACAAGCGTCAGAGCGCTAACGGTTATCTCACCCGTGCCGAGATGGTCGACCTGCTCAAGTATGCCGCACTGCGTGGCATCAAGGTGATACCCGAGATTGAGACTCCCGGACACGCTCGTGCAGCCATCGTGGCAATGAAGAGCCGCTACAACAAGCTTGCCGGCACCGACATTGCCCAGGCCGAGCAATACAAGCTGTGGGACGACGACAACACCAGCGTCTACACCTCGGCACAGAGCTACCACGACAATGTGCTCAACGTGGCCGGTGACGGTGTGTATAACTTCATCGACAAGGTGGTGACTGAGCTCGAACTCATGTACAAGGACGCAGGCCTCGTGCTCGACGTGGTGCACCTGGGTGGCGACGAGGTGGCTTCAGGCGCATGGGACAAGTCGCCTGCAGTGCAGTCGCTCATGGCCCGCGAGAACCTCAAGAACGCACATCAGGTCAACGAGTACTTCATCACCCGTGTGAGCGACATGCTCTATCCCCGCGGCATCCTCATCGAGGGATGGCAGGAGGTGGCTCTCGACCACAGTGCCGAGTGGAACGCCAAGATGGCTCCCCGCTTTGCCGGCGTGAACGCTTGGAGCACCATAGGCAAGAAGGACGTTGTGCCTTATACTCTGGCCAACGACGGCTACCCCGTGATCCTGTCTAACGTCACTAACTTCTACATGGACATGGCTTACAGCTGGCACCAGTATGACCAGGGCCTCCACTGGGGCGGCAAGGTCGACGAGTTTGACTCATGGTCGGCTCTTCCCTGGAACGTATATGCAAGCGCACGCACTGCCTATGACGGCTCGGCCATCGACGTGGTGGCCAACAGCCAGGGCAAGGTGCAGCTCAACAAGCGTGCCAACGTGATAGGCGTGCAGGCACAGCTGTGGGGCGAGACACTGCGCAACTTTGACCAGGTGCAGTATCTCACCATACCCAAGATCTTCGGCGTGGTGGAGCGTGCCTGGAACGCTACCCCCGAGTGGAGCAAGGACCTGGGCGACAAGAAGGCCTATGAGGCAGCTCGCCGCCAGTACAACCTCCGCATTGGCGCCGTGGAGCTCCCGCTCATGAAGGCCAAGGGCTACAACTTCCGCGTGGGTATGCCCGGCATCAAGATCGAAGGCGGCAAGCTCATGGCTAACGCACAGTATCCCGGCACAGTGATTCGCTACACGCTCGACGGCAGCGAGCCCACCCACGAGTCAGCCATGTGGACTGCTCCCGTCAAGGTGAGCAAGTACACCGTCATCAAGGCTAAGGCGTTCTACCTGGGCAAGGAGAGTCTCACTACTTACCTGTTCAAGAAATGAAACAGTCAATAATATTACTGCTCATGGCCTGGGCCTCACTCACGATGTGGGCCCAGACCAGGGTGGAATCTATAATCACCTGCCCGGCCGAGAACAACTCAACGCAGATGAACGTGAGCTGGGCCGCCAGCGACAAGGGCACTTGGGTGAAGTATAAGGTCTCTACCAACAAGCGTGTTGCCGAGCAAAAGGCAAAGCCTGACTATGAGCAGATGTGCACCACATTTGACGGCAACAGCTCTAAGCGTGCCAATGGCGAGAACTTCACCGAGGACGCCAAGTTCATCAAGTGTGGCGTCACGCTCAAGCACCTCAAGCCCGGCACCGAGTATCTCTACTGGATATGCGACGCCAGCGGCAACAACGTGAGCGAGCCCCATCATTTCAAGACCTGCGACAAGGGCGAGTGGTCGTGCTGCGTCATCAGCGACTTCCACAACTATCCGCCGCTGGGCAAGCGACAGATAGCCGCCATGAACATGCTCGCCCAGGTCGAGAAATATGACCCCTCGATCGACTGGGTGCTCCATCTGGGCGACGTGTGCGCCTGGGGCGGCAGCTGGTCGTTCTGGGTTGACCTCTACAAGCATCCTTATTTCTCCAAGTATATGTGGGCCGGACTCAACGGCAACCACGACAACATGTCGCGCAACTATGACCGTTGCACCAGCGACTACTTCCGCGATGCCAACTATGTGCCGCGCAACGGCTACAAGGGGCAGGAAGGCGTGTGCTACCACTTCCGCTATGGCGACGTCATGTTTGTGATGCTCAACAACGAGGAGATGCGCAAGGACGAGGGCTTCAACGTGGCCGCACAGTGGCTGCGCAAGGTGGTGACCGAGGCCCGCAAGGGCAAGAACGCACCACGCTACATCGTGGTGTGCGAGCACTACCAGTGGTTCTATGCCACTAACGGCAAGTTCTCGCAGTACAGCCGCTGGGCTCCCATCTTCGACGAGCTGGGCATCGACCTGGCGCTGTCAGGCAACAACCACATCTATGCCCGCACTAATGCCCTCAAGGACGGCAAGGAGACCGACGGCATGAGCGGAACGGTATATGTGCAGACCTCATCGAGTGATGACGAGCGCGGACAGGCTACCGAGGCTCTGGTGGCCAACCGTGACCTCATCAAGTACCGCTTCAGCGAAGGCCCCAAGACGGTGAGCGCCATCGACATGAAGGTCGACAAACACCACATCGTGCTCACCCTGCTCAACCGCAACGGCACCGTGCTAGACACAGTGGAAGTAAAAGCCAAGCACTAACCACAAGACTAAAAGAATACAGAAACTGACATAAATTACGGAGACATTTTAAACTACAGATTGCGCAGATTACACCGAAGAACAATTAATCAGCCTAATCAGGACACTCTGTTGTTGAACATTTTCTAGCGACATCCGTGAGCTCCGTGCGGGGTGTTAGAACTGAAATAACCGAGCGAAGCGAGCTCAATGGAGTGAGCAGCGGTAAGTGGGCGAAGCCCGTGCCGCGCTCAGCGAACCTCCATTAAATTAAAATATTTATGTCCTTGTGAGTTCTTTTGTTCTTGTGTCTAAAAAAATGATGCAGAGTGAGGGAGTTAAAACTGAAACGAAATAAACCAAAAAATATAAGCAATGAGTGATATAAAAAGAGTAATACTGACGGCTTTATTTGTCTTTTCGGTATGTTTTTATGTAAAGTGTGATATAATTGAAAATGGTCTGCGCTATCAGAAAAAAAATGACAGAACATTATCGTGTGTGGGTTGCCAGAACAAAGCATTGACTACTCTCCGCATCCCATCGGTTGTACGTGGCAAAAAAGTAACCGGGATAAGGGATGAGGCGTTCTCTGGTTGCACCGGCTTGAGGTCAGTGACCATCCCTAGTTCCGTGACCAAGATCGGGGATTGGGCGTTCCATGGTTGCACCGGGTTGACGTCAGTCACCATCCCGAGTTCTGTGACCGAAATAGGGGAGTTTGCGTTCTCTGGTTGCACCGGGTTGAGGTCAGTAACCATCCCTAGTTCCATGACCGAGACAGGGTATGATGTGTTCTCTGGTTGCACTGGCTTGACGTCAGTCACCATCCCGAGTTCCGTTACTAGGATAAGTGGGCATGCGTTCGATGGTTGCACCGGCTTGACGTCAATCACCATCCCAAGTTCCGTGACCAGTATAGGGGATCATGCGTTCCATGGTTGCAGCGGCTTGACGTCACTCACCATCCCTAGTTCCGTTACCTGGATAGGGTATGATGTGTTCTCTGGTTGCACCGGCTTGACGTCTGTCATCATCCCTAGTTCCGTGACCAAGATAGATCAAGAGACGTTCAAAGGTTGCACCGGCTTGACGTCAGTCACCATCCCTGGTTCCGTGACCGAGATAGGGGATGAGGCGTTCTCTGGTTGCAGCGGCTTGAAGTCGGTAACGTTGATGAATCCCAATACGAGAGTCTCAGAAGATGCTTTCCCTAAGGGAGTGCAAATAATTAGGAACAAGGAAAAGCATAGAAAATAAAACGTAACTCCCCAAGGGATTGTTTTGACTAAAAGAACAGGATAAAAACTACAGATTGCACAGATTACGCTGAAGAACAATTAATCAGCCTAATCAGGATTATCTGTGAGATCCGTGAGATCCGCGCGGGGATTAAGGAACTGAAAGTAAAATAACTCAACTTTTGCGTGTGTATAGCACAAAACAAAAAACCAAAATAAACCGCTGTGTTAGAAAAGATGGCTATCGCCATTGCTGTCAAGAGTTTGGGATTTCACTTGTGAGCTTTGCTCCCAGCAAAGTCCCAAACACTTGCCATCACCCTGACGGGCTAAACTTTTCTTACACAGCCAATAAACAGAAAAAACACAACTGTTAATACCCCGCGACCAGTGAACCTTTGCCAACAGAGGAAGCATCATCCCAACAATGAGGGTGTAGTCCATACATGTTGCCCGTAACCGGGCAACACGTTGATTGTGTCATTCTGCGACAGCCTCCTACATCCCATTGTCTACTATCAAACGATCCAAATTGCTTGCGGTGTAGCGTCTTCCAGACGCATAGTTTCGGCTTACCATTTCCCCGGTACACCTTCGCCACGCTTCGGTGTACCGGGTTATCCAGGTAATGTCCTGCGGACATCGGAGTGCCACCAATACATATGTGCCGCAATAGAGCAGCTAACCGAGAAAAATCCGGATCCATGATTTTTTGTATTTTATTAGGCGTAGCCGCATTTTCGTCATAGTGGATAACAGTTGTGGTTAAGCCACAATGTGGGTCATGGCATGGGTTGCAGGCCGAAGCTCGCATCGAGACGGCAACCCATGCCATGGCGCACACTCAGGACTAAACTGAGCGTTGTCTACTATGACATTTTCCTTTTAATTAATTCAACTTTCGCATGTTGCTAAAATGTCGTTTATTGTATTGAAAGTCGCGTACTTTGGCAGAGGTTCGCTGTTCGCGGCACGGGCTTCGCCCACTTACCGCTGCTCACTCTGCCGAGTACAGTTCAGCACGCATTCCCTTTGGTTTCAGTATCCGAGGGTTGCGTTCGCTGCGCTCACTTCACCCCCAGTTATTGATAGTCGCACAAGTGCGACCACGCACCTGTTGGCGCGAATAATGCCTTATTAGCATACAAGACAGTAAATTACAACTTGCGAAACTTGAGTGTATTTATTCAACTTTCTCAAGTAGACAATTCGCTTAGCTGTAACCGAAACTATTCAGCAATGGGGATAATCTCGCACAGAGAGTACTGTGTGGATGTTAGGCTGAAAGCCGACACGCAGAACCTTGGTTCTGCACATAACCCTGTCCTAACTGAGCGCAAGCGAAGGCAGGGCAGGGATAACGATACTCTGTACTGCGGTTGAAGACCGCCACCTTTTACGTTTCGAGGTAGCGGTCTTCAACCGCGATTTGTCACACTTTACACCCCCACCGAAAGGAGTGAAACGACTGCCGGTGGGGGTTATGTGCCCAAAGCATAGCTTTGTGCGTGTAGGCTTTCAGCCTCTCTTTGTTAATGTATTTTCAATTTAAAAAATCCGCGAGTTCTGCGCGAGATCCTACCATTGCTGAATAGTTACTCTGTAACCTTTTCCTTTTAAAGAAACAATAAACATCGCTTCACTAAAAAACAAATTTTGTTTTGTGCTATACACATGCGAAAGTTGAATTATATGATTAATCCATGAAATCTGTGAGATCCGGGCGGGGATAAAACAATGGGAGGGGCCTGTGGTGAGGTCCCTCCCGATATTTGGTTGAGTGGATTAGCTAATGCCAGTGACTGGGAATTAGTCGTTGCCAATGATGAGGATGAGCAGAGCGTTGATGTCTACTACATCGACCTTGCCGTCGCCGTTCACGTCGTCGCGGTGGTTATAGGCGTTGGGTGCTGTTTGTCCCATCATTATGCCCAAAATGCAGTTGATGTCGACAACGTCGATCAATCCGTCGGCATTGACGTCGCCGGGAATACCTTGCTGGCCCTTGAGTGTCACTTTTTCTACGTTAGACCAGCCGCTCTCGCTGCCGTTAGTGAACAGAGCTTTCACGCGATACTGGTATTCAGCGCCCTTCAGCAGGCCGGTAACGTTGTAGAAGTTGCTTGTGATGTTTGAGATGAACTGCTCATCCTGGTCGCCGCTAACGACGGGAGCCTTGCGGGGAGCGTTTGCGGCCATCACATCGTCGGCGTCGCCTGCAAAGATGTCGATGTTAGTGATCGTGATCTTCTTGTTGGGCAGGCCAGCGAAGATGATGTTTTGAGCCTTGTTGCCGTTAGTGTTGAGCACCACGGTGTATTCGGTCTGGTGATTGTCGGGCAGGATGACGGTTTGTGATGCGCCGTCAGCTGTGATGATGAGTGAGCAGTCGGTGTTAGTGCCAAATGTTCCGGCAGTGACCTTAACAACAACCTTGCCGTCATACTTGTCAAAGTCTAATGCGGGCGATGTGATTGAACCTGCGCTTGAGCTGCTGCAGAGTGTTACGCCACCTACAGCCTGGTAGACATACTTGCCTGCCCAACCCTCGTTATCAACATATTTGTACAACGATGAAGCGATGTTGGTTGTACCAGCCTTAGTACTGAGGTCAAAAGTCTCGTGCAGCAACTGTGTGTAGTTAGTGAGGCCCATGCGGCGCACGTGCAGTGTGTAAGAAGCAACATCGGCCATAGAGTTCCAGCGTGCGGTGAAGGCATCTTCGCCGGTCTCGCTGTCAACTACAGTCTGCATCACGGGGTTGCCCTTGGTGGTCACCTGCGCGGGAGTAGACCAGTTGCTGGTGGTGCCGTCTGAGTAAGTGACGTTGACCTTGCAGGTGTAAGTGCTGCCGGGCTTGAGGTTCCTTACAGTGTAGGAAGTTTCGGTTAGATTCTCATAAGTTTCGTCAAAGTCGGGACCTGTGACGTTGAGTGTGTAGGTCTGTGCATTTTCTACCGCGTTCCAGCTCACCTTGAACTGGTCGATGGTGATGTCTTGCTGTGCAACCTTGGCGATAGTGGGGATATTCTTGACATAGTCCTTGCAGAACCAGAAGCTCACTGTACCGTCGCTGTTCTTGGTGATCTCGGTAATGGGCTTGCCCATGTATTTCTTGGAGCCCTCGTTGAGCTCGGCAGCGGGTGTAGAGGTGTCGGTGAGCTTGTTGTTGCCGTTGTAGGGGTAGAGGTCACCGTTCTCGGTTGCTGTGGTCAGTTTGTTATCAGCAGGAATGATGGTCATGCGCTGTGGCAGTGAGTTGTTCACAGTGTTGTTGTTCCATGCGCTTGAGCTGTAAGTGATGTGATTGACCATGAGTCCGCTTGCAGCCTGATAAGAGTTCCAGCCGGTCTTGCCGCGGTTCTCGAGGATGTAGTACTCGTTGGACGACTGGGGGTTGTAGATGCGCACGGCATTGCAGTTCTTGCTGTCGATGTTGTTGAGCGTGTACTTGGTGTTGGCCACGGCAGTGGGGATTTGCATCCATCCCATGAACTCCTTCTCATATGCAGTGTAGCCTGCGGGGCACTTGCTGTTGCCCAGGTAGCTACCGCTGTTCATGAGCGACCAGTTGCCCATGCCGAAGTAGCCGTTGGCGTAGGTTGTCTCGTAGTAGTCGGGCAAACCAAGGCAGTGAGAGAACTCGTGGCAGAAGGTACCGATACCGTCCACCGAGGTGCCGTAGTCGCTGCTGCCGCTTGTCTCGCAGAAGCAGGCATACTTGTCGATCTTGACGCCGTTCTGGTAGAATGCGTTATAGTCGCTGCGGCCATAGTAGTAGGCGCTTGAGAGATACCACTGGTGGGGCCAGATGGCGTTAGATGTAGCGCCCTGTGCCTCGCCGGGACCTGCATAGAGGATGATGACAACGTCGACCGAGCCGTTATTGTCGTTGTCATACAGCGACCAGTCAACGTTAGTGAGTTGCTTCACAGCTTCGCCCACCATTGAACCGGGCTTGGCGTCGTTATCGCTTGTTGTGCGTGCTCCGTAGTAAGCGCGGGTCTTGCTCAGTGTCACGGGGCCCAGGATGTCGAACTGCGGTGTGTATTGTTCGTTACTCTGGTCCTTGAAGTACTGGAGGGCACTACGGGTGTTAGTGTTGAACTGTCCCTGGAATGTTGAGGCGGGGTTGCTGCTGCGCATCTTGAAGTCGCTGTACTGAACCAGGACAATGGGGATGCGGGGCGAACCCACCTGGGGCACGTCGGCATTGGCCTTTACGGCAACAGCCTTGCGGGCGTTGGCCTTGTTGATTTGCTGTGCCACCGCGGCGCCGGTGAACTGCATCTCGTCGGCATTGGCAGCGATGAACTGCATCTCGGCCTGCGTGCGCTTGTCCACGTTGTGTGCCATCACTCGGCTAACTGATGTTGTTGTCTTGTAGTAGAAGTCACCGTTGGTGGCACGCTCCAGCGTGTAGCCGTCGGTTGTAACATAGGTGCTGAACCACTCGTCGCCCACGAGGCGCACGGTGATGCTGCTGCCGTCACTCTGTGTGAAGTTGAGGGGAGTGGGGATTGCCGGGATTGCATGCGCGGCAACCATTCCCAATGCAGCTGCTAAGCTGAATATTAATTTTCTCATCTTGTTGGTTTTTTATGTTTTGTTTTTGTTTTCGGTAATTTATTTGCCCAGGATCTTGTTGACTGTGGCGTTGGCGTCGCTGATGTCCACGTCACCGTCGCCAGTCACGTCGGCGCGGCCGTCATAGTTGTCGGCGCTGTCCTTGCCCAGGATGATATTGAGCACGATGTTGAGGTCGGTGATGTCAACCTCGCCGTTGCCGTCCACGTCGCCAGGCAGTGCGGGAGGAGCGGTGTACATGAACTTGAGCGTAACCGAGCCGTCATTGTTCTTGACAATGTCAGTGATGGGCTTGTGCAGGCGCTTGATGCTGCTTTCACCGTTGTAGGTGCGGGCTGCAGGAGCCGAGTCATCGGTAAACTCGTTGTGGTCGCCATAGGGGAAGAGGTCGCCTTCCTCGTTGGCATAGCTCTGCTTGTTGTCGGCGGGCACGGTGGTCATGCGCTTGCGCTGTCCGTTGTTGTTGACGGTGTTCTCGGCCCAAGCCTTCTCGCTGTAGTCTACGTGAGTCACCATCATTCCGCCATTGCTGGGCATGAAAGAGTCCCAGCCTGATTGCTTGCGGCACTCGATGATGAAATACTCGTTGCCGGTAGGATCCTGGTCGTTAGTGATCTTGTAGGCCTTACCTCCCTCGGTGACGGGGGTGAGGGTGTAGATGCTGTTGGGGGTAGCCTCCTCGATGTCCATCCATCCCAGGAAATTGCGCTCATAGGCAGTGTAGGCAGTGGGTGTGCGGCCATAGTCGTTGTAGCAGCCATAGTCCATGAGGCTATAGTTGCCCATGCCGTAGTAGCCCATGTTGTTGGTGGCATACCAGTCGGGCAAGCCGATGCAGTGCGAGAACTCGTGGCAGAAGGTGCCTATGCCGTCGATCTGCGTGCCGTTGTCGCTGGTGCCGTAGAGCTCGTTGAACACGGCAAACTTGCTGATGGTGGTGCCGCCTATGGTGATGTTCTCGTCATAGTCGCTGCTGGCGAGGTCCCACTGGCAGGGCCACACAGCGTCGGGGATGCTGCTTTGTGCCTCGCCGGTGCCTGCATAGAGCAGAATCACCACGTCAACCATGCCGTCTTTATCGTTGTCATATTTGCTCCAGTCCACACCGTCGCCCAGTGCGAAACAAGCCTCGGCCACCATGTTGCCCAGACCCTTGTCGTTGCCGTAGTAGTCGTTGCCGCCATATACCTTGCGGTCTCCCTCCAGGTCAACGAGACCCAGGATGTCATATTTGGGTGAGAATTTGCCGAATGACTGGTCTTCAAAATATTTGTTGGCGCTCTTAGCACCGGTATTGAAGTGCTCTTCAAATGTCTCGACGGGGTTTTTGCCCTTGAACTTGAGGTCGTTGTAGTTGACCAGGATGACAGGGATGCGTGGCGATCCCATGTGCGGCACCTGTGTCTCTTCGACTATGTCTTTGGCAGCTATTCTCTTGGCGCGGGCGGGAGTAGCCTGCTGTGCAAGCGTCATGGCGCTTGTGGCGGCAAACTGTGCCTCGCTACTGCTGCGCTGTGCTGCGTCGTGTGCGATGATGGTCGATGTGCCGCTGGCAGTGGCATAGCACCAGTCGCCCTGTGCGTTCTGCTTCACGAGCAGGCCGTCTTGGGTTACATGGCCGTGGTGCCACTCGTCGCCGGCCAGAACCACTGTGATGGTGGAGCCGTCACTCTGAGTGTAAGTGATGGGATTGTGCTTGGCTTGTACTGCCCAAGCCGATGCTGCCACGGTGATGGCGCATAGACCCAGGGTTATTCTTTTATTAAATTTCATAGGCGTAATAAAAGTATTTTATTAATAAGTTTGTAAAGGTAGTAATAATTTGCGAATAAAACGGCATTTTTAGTGATTTATTTTTATTTGAGGCGAAACTATACAGCAATATGACGCTATCTCGCGCAGGAAATTCTTAAGAACTGAAACGAATTTAAAAACCATGTGTCCATTTTTGTTCTTTTAGTCCCAAAAAATCCCCGCGCGGTTCACACGGAAATCACAGATAATTATTTAACAACAGATTGTCCTGATTAAGCTGATTTGTTTTTCTGAGTAATCAGTGCAATGTTGTTTTATTCAGACAGGAGGACACAGAGATGTGCACTTGAAACAAACCACAGATTAAACAGAGGTAAGGGAATTTTATTTCAGATTAAACAGATTGCTTTTGTAGCCTTTGGGGAGATTGGCATTAGTGCCACAATCTGTTTAGTCTCGTCAAGAATTCCCTGATGAAACATTTTTTTCAGCGCAATCTGTTGTTTGAAATGTTCACTTAATTTATTGTTCTTGTAGTCTAGAAAAGTTTTCGTGCTGGTTTTATCGAAACCATTTCTCTTGTACAGAGTATAACGCGCAGATAAAGAAACAGTGTGGATGCTGCGGCTGGAACATAACCCTGTCCTAACTGAGCGTGAGCGAAGGCAGGGCGGGGGAAAAGCAATTACTATCATGCGGCTGTAGGCCGCCACCTTGATGTTGCAGGTAGCGGTCTACAACCGCGCGTTTCTGGTCATTGCTGCTCCCACCGCCACTACGCTCGGCGGTGGGGGTTATGTGCCCAAAGCACAGCTTTGTGCGTGCCGGCTTTCAGCCTCTTGCTGCGCATGTCTTTAGGGGGTATAGACCAGCCGCCCTAAGTTGCGCAAATTCTTCAAGAACAGGAGTGAGTTCTGCACGAGATGACTGCATTACTGTACAGTTACAGCTGATTAATTGATTTCAGTGTAATTTGTGTAATCTGTTGTTTAAAATGTTCTCCCAAATTTATGTTAGTTTATGTTCTTTTAGTCTAGAAGAGTTCTTGTGGTGGGGGTGTGGTTGTGGTGGGATGCAAAGCGGGCACCCTTGCGCTTGATGATGCAGGGGTGCCCGTGTGTGGCGATGCTGCTGGGCGGGGCTCAGCAGTGATGTGATTTTACTTGCGGCGTGCGCACAACCAGTTAGAGTGAGTGTTGTAGCCGATGCGGAAGGGCAGGGCGTGAATCTGCTCGGGATGGTTGCGGTAGATTGAGTCGAGGTCGGGCTGGTAAGCGTTTTTGCCAAACACTGCGCCGGGGCGCACGTACTGTCCGTAGAGCGTCACATTGTATTTCTCAGTGAAGAAGCGGTAGGGGACACCAGAGTCGTCCTCAACCACTGTGAATGAGTTGTCGACGATGATGTCGCGCATCATTGAGAAGTATTCCTCGCACATGAAGTGTGAAGCGGCCTTGAGATAAGTGCCCACCTTGTGCTGTGCCAGTGTGGTGTCGAGATACTTCTTCAGGCCCGGGTCAAAGTTCTTGTTGTTGCAGTTGCCAGAGTAGTAGATGAGTGTCTGCTCGTGTGTGCTACCTGTCTTGAAGAACTTGAACTCCAGGATGTTGCCAGTCTCGTCGCTCTCCACGAGCTTGCCGTCGGCATTAACGGTGCGGTAGCCTATTGAGATGATTTCATATCCCTTGACGGCCATGAGCATAGAGATGACCGAGTAGACGCCGTCGATCTCGTTGTTAGCAAAGTCGTTGTTCATGTCCTTAGTGATGAAGAAGCTAGAGCACAGGAATGTAGACAGTGCGGTGCGGTAAGCCTTGTAGTGCGAGTAGTCGGTCTTGAAGTTCTTGCTGATGGGTGATCCCGCCTTCTCGAGTCCGCACAGGAAGTAGTTGTCGGCATCGGGATAGAGGGTGATGGGGTAGAGGAAGTCGGCCGCGCTCAGGGGATAGAACACATAGTCGATGCTGTCGCGGAAGTCCTTGAAGTCGGCAGCTGCGATAGAGTCCATCTGATCAGTAGTGCTCTTGCTCTGCTTGAGGTAGTTCTGGATGGTGGCAGAGTATTCCTTCCATGCCTTGGTATCGGCTTCGCCCATTTCGATGCCTTCCATGCTCATGCCTGCATAGAATCGTGCGGCACGGTTGATGGCCGAGTCGGCCACGAGTGGGGCTTTGTTTTCCTCGGGTTGGTTGCCGTTCTGGGCGTTATCGGTGTTGGTGTTGCATGCTGTGGGCAGCATCATGAAGGCTGCCATGAGTGCGGTTATACAGCTGAGTTTTTTCATCTCGTTTAGTTTATTGATTATGTTTAGTTGTTGTAAGTCACTTCTTGTGTCGTGCTATTTGCCACTGTGAGCGCGAGTAGGTGTATCCCAGGCGGAAGGGCAGGGGCTTGACCGAGCCGTCCTTGGCAGCATAGAGCTGAGCGAGGTCGGGCTGGTAGCACTTGGTTGAGAACTCCTTGCTGGGGTGCATGTAAGCACCGTAGAGTGTCACGTCAAACTTCTCGCTGAGGAAGCGGTAAGGGATGCCGGTGTCGTCCTGGATGATTGCCAGCGAGTGGTCGAGGGCCAGGTTGCGCATGGTAGAGAACGAGTCCCAGTGCATCAGGAATGATGCTGCCTTGAGATAGGTGCCCACGGTGTGCTGTGAGAGCGAGTTGTCGAGATACTTCTTGAGCCCCGGGTTGAAGCTCTTGTCCTGCACGTCGCCCGAGTAGTAGATGAGGGTCTGCTCGTGGGTGCTGCCGGTCTTGAAGAACTTTATCTCCAGCACGTTGCTGCTTTGGTCGGTGTGCACCACGTTGCCATTGTCGTCGATGTTGCAGTAGTTGATAGAAATCACCTCATATCCCTGTGTGGCCATGAGCATGGTCATGACGGGGCACACGCCGTCGATTTGGGCGTTGTGCAGGTCGGTGTGCATCTCCTTGGTGATGAAGTAGCCATACTTGAAGAAGTTGGTCATGGCACCGCGGTAGGCCTCATAGAAGGCATAGTTGGTCTTCACCTCGGTGATGGGAGTGCCGGTCTTCTCGAGTCCGCACATGAAGTAGGTGTCGGCATCGGGATATATGATGGTCGGGAACAGGATGTCGGCGCCGCTGAAGGGGTAGAACACAAAGTCTACACTGTCGCGGAAGTCCTTGCAGTCGGCCTGCACGAGCGAGTCCATGATGTGGCAAGTGTTGAAGCAGGGGGTGCGCTGCTCTTTTACCTGGGCGGCATATTTGTCCCAGCCGGTGGCATCGCTGTCGTTGATGGTGATGCCGTCACGGCTCACGCCGGCATAGAATGCCGAAGCGCGGGTGAGTGCCGAGTCGCCATTGAGCGGAGTGGCTGCAATGGTGTCGTTGCCGTTGTCGGTAGTTGATGCTGACTGGTTACAGGATGTGCCGGCCATCAAAGCCGCCAGCACGAGTGCGGGGATGAATAATATCTTCTTCATGATTGAGTTGCGCTAGTTGACAGTTTCTTGTTTACAAACCACAGCAATGCGCCCATGAGCAGGGTGCCTATGCTGGCGATGGTGGTCCAGGGAAGTGCTTGCTCGTGTGTCACAAAGGCTTTCTCAAAGTCAGTGTACATGAGGTATACTATAGACCACACGATGATGCTGCAGAAGAGGATGGGGGTGACGGGATAACCCAGAGTCTTGTAGGGACGGGGGGCATCCTTGAAGCGGCGACGGTGCACAAACACGCCCGCCACGGTGAGCAGTGAGCAGAACGACAGCACGATACCGGTGTACTCAGTGACTTCCTTGAACGAGTCAGTGAGAATCATCAGGAAGCTGATGAGGAACTGGACCATGATAGCCACCTGGGGGTTGCCCTTGGGGTCGCGTTTCTTGAGGATGCTGAAGAGGTAGTGGTCCTCGCCCATGGTCATGCCCACGCGCGGTCCCACAAATACCATAGAGCTGATGCTGGATGTGAGCATCAGTGCGATGAGCAGTCCCATCACAGTGCCGCCCTCAACGCCAAAGATGTGTCGTGCGCTGATGAGTCCCACTTCGACCTGTCCGCTCAGCTCGCTCACGGGAGCGGTGCGCAGGAACACCAGGTTGAGCATCAGGTAGAGCGCAGCCACAATCAGAGTGCTGGCAATGAGCGCGATGGGGACGCTGCGCTGCGGGTTCTTGATGTCGCCCGAGATATAAGCCGCTGCATTCCATCCTGAGTAAGCATAATATACCCAGATGAGCGAAATTGCAAAGGCAGGCGAGAGCACGTCGCTCATCTTGAAGTCGCCCACGCAGTCAAAGTTGGCGCTACCGTCGGCAGTGCACAAGAGTCCTGCGATGATAAATGCGATGATGATGAGCACCTTCATGATGGTGAGCACATTCTGCATGCGTGTACCCATCTTGGTACTGTGCAGGTGCACCACGGTGATGATGATGAGCACCGCGATGGCCAGTGCCTGAGGGTTGATCCAGGGCATGATGCTGCACACATATGAGCTCAGGGCCATGCAGGCCAGCGCCACGGGAGCGGCAAAGCCCACGATGAGCGATACCCAGCCCGAGAGGAAGCCCATGGCCGGGTGATAGATCTTGGACAAGAAATGGTATTCGCCACCCGAGCGGGGCATTGCTGCTCCCAGCTCACTGTAGACAATGGCTCCGCACAGCGCCATCAGACCGCCAATGATCCATATCAGGGCAATGGCGATGGGGTTGACAGTGGTGAGAAGTTGAAATCCTAGGGAGGTGAATACTCCGGTGCCTATCATGTTGGCAATAACAAATGTGGATGCAGTTTTTACACCTATTTTGTTTGTCGATTGATTTGACATTTTTTTGACAATATTTTTTTAGTGTGAAGAATATGTGAAAATAATGACCACAAAGTTACTCAAAAGTTTGAAATAATACAAACAAAATGCCGGTCATGTGCATTACAGCCCGTTATTTGGCCCATAATTAATAGGGTCCGCCTTAAACCATGGCTTAAAAGTTGCGTCTAAAGTGTACTAGCAAGATACTTTTTTGAGTTATACTTGTTTATTTCAGTTAAATATATTATCTTTGCACGTTGAACATGAAAAAGCTGTTTCTCATATTATTGACATGCGCGGCTCTGGGGGTAACCCCGGTGATGGCTAGCCCCGATGGCGGCAATGTCGCACAGCGCATCGAGAATGTTGCGTCGGTGGCCGGCGGGACAGCTCACATCACGTTCTATGCCGGGTCGGTCGACGCTGTCTTCTCGGTATATTCCATCACCGGGCAGCTGATAAAGACAGTTAGAGTGAGTGCCGACAACCATGCTTCGATTGACATCCCCAAGGGTTTCTATGTGGTGAAGTGCAACGGGCAGTGGTCGCGCAAGGTGGTAGTGAAGTAACAAGAAAACTTAGATATAATGGGCTGGAGTGTGCAACTCTGGCCCAATTTTCTTAATATATGGTTTTAGCTGAGATTTTTCCATATGCCCACGTGCTGTACAATGTCTTGATGGTGTTGTATGTGCTCACTATTGTGGGCACCATCGTGGTGATCTTGAGCGAGAACCGCAATCCTGTCAAGTCGCTGGCATGGGCCACGGTGCTCATCCTCATGCCACTGGCAGGCATCATCCTCTATGCATTCTTTGGCCGCAACTTCCGCAACCGCAAGCGCATACCCCGCAAGCGCTGGCGCAAGCTGCATCCGGGACACGGCAGGGTGCACGACGACTCGCTCAAGGGCGACCAGGTGCTGCAGGCACGGCTTGCCTCTACGCTGGCCGAGACACCGTGCTACGAGGGCAACAGCATCGACGTGTACACCGACGGCCAGTCAAAGTTTGACGCCCTGATGCGCGACATACAGGCTGCCACCAGCTTCATCTACATCCAGTATTACATCATCGAGAACGACAACCTGGGCAAAGCTCTGGCGCAGGCTCTCGTCGAGAAGGTGAAGCAAGGCGTCTCGGTGCGTCTCATCTATGACCATGTGGGCTCTTACTCCATCAATTCGGCATTCTTCAGCCGCTTGAGGAAAGAGGGCATCGAGGCACATCCGTTTCTCAAGGTTACATTCACCACTTTTGCCGCCCGCCTCAACTGGCGCAACCACCGCAAGGTGGTGGTGATAGACGGCACTGTGGGCTATGTGGGGGGCATGAACGTTGCCGACCGCTATGTCACGGGCGACAAGCATGGCGCTCCGTGGCGCGATACCCACCTGCGCATCACTGGGCCCGCCGTGGTGGCGCTGCACAACTCGTTTGCCGTGGATTGGTATTACATGAAGCGCAACCTGCTCACCTTGCCCTACAACACCGTGGCACCTCCCGTGACCGGAGACTACAAGGTGCAGATTGTGGCCAGCGGTCCCACCGACAAGTGGAACTCGATGTACTATGTGGTACTTCAGGCAATAGCCAGGGCAAAGAAAAGCCTTTATATCCAAACCCCTTATTTCCTGCCCAGCGAATCGTTGCTCAACGCCCTGCAGGTGGCGGCGCTGTCGGGGGTGGACGTCAGGCTGATGATACCGCGTCGCACTGACTCGGCCGTGCTGCGATATGCGTCGGGCAGCTACATCAAGGAGTGCCTGCTTGCCGGCATCAAGATATACGTGTATGACGACGCCATGCTTCACTCTAAGGTGATAATCGTGGACGATGATTTCGTCACCACCGGGTCGTCAAACTTTGACTTCCGCAGCTTTGAGCACAACTTTGAGTGCAACGCTCTGGTCTATAGCAACGAGTTCAACCGCCACATGAAATCTATCTTTATCGACGACCAGCACCGTTGCACACGTCTCATCCTGTCACACTGGCGCCGCCGCCGCATCACCACCAAGGCCATGGAGTCAGTGGCCCGCCTTCTTGCCCCCATCCTCTAGGCCACAGCCGTGGTGCAACACCGCATTGCATATTAATCAGTATACTAACTCATAATTTAGAACCTATGAAAAAAATATTAGCATTGATGTTACTGGTAGTGCCATTCTTGATGATGGCCCAGGGACACCAGGTGGGTACAACCGAGAAAACCAAAATCTATAATGCTCCTGGCGGCAAGGTGCTAGTGACGTTGCCCAAGAGTGCCCAATGCGACGCGTTTATCTTTAATGTCGTGGCGTCAAGCAAGGGGTGGCTCAAGATTGACAAGAGCACCTTTCAAGCAGCCGAGTACATTGACATCGACGGCGAAGAAGTAGAAAACACTCATGTGCTGATGATAGACGCATTTAAAGACGAGTGTTGGGTAAGATGCGAGGACGTCTTCACTGACCTTTTCAGACCGGGAGCCATGATGACGTATGACAAGTTTTATCAGTCGCCCAGCAAGTCATCCAAGTGCCTGGGCAGCATCAGCCCTGATATGATTCTTGAGGTAAAAGGCAATTGGGTCAAGGTGGAAGGTGACGTCAAGGGTAGCCGCAAACGCAAAACCGGCTGGATGTACAAGCCCCATCTGGTTGTTGAAATGTGCAGTGCTTGAGAAACTGCCTTTGGCAATATAACGTTTACTGGATTTTAGACTAAAAGAATGCGCAGGAAATTCTGTCTCAATTTATGTAAGTCTATGTTCTTTTAGTCTCTAAAAATCCCCGCGCGGATCTTACGTCCCGCTGGAAAATATTTAATAACAGATTGTCCTGATTAAGCTGATTATTTCGTCAGTGTAACCAGTGCAATCTGTTGTTTGTCTTTAAACTAAAAATTCTTTGCGTCAAGTTTTATTTTAATTTATTAGTGTCCGGTAAAAATGAACATGATTAAAATTGAAGTAAAAGAAGCGCAGAAAGCGCGTGCTGTGAGCGAAAGCGAACCTCTGCCAACGTACGTGACTAAACTGTCAATATACAAGTGTATTGAGGGTGTTTTAGACCCCCTGCGGGGAGAGCGGAAGGGCTTCGCCCCATTGTTTTATCCCCGCACGTTCTCCAGTCGCTTCGCTCCTTGCGCACGTACGGGGTTATTATCCAGCGCAAAAGCGCTGGGTATTGTCCCTTTGGGACAAGTCTGGAGTTACCTTAAGTTGCTTGAACAAATCAAAACCAAGCCCTATTTCATTATTTGTATATAAAATTTTGGTTTTTAACCGCTTATCCAGTTGTTGGATATTTTTACCGGACAGCAATAATTTGAAATGCTTCTGTAATTTGGGATCAGCGGATAATTCTGGTTGGTAACATGACGACGGAGTCGTCACATTGCATCGTAACCGATGGCCGCAGGCCGTCGGAGACAATGAGCACCCCACGACCCGACCTCGAAGGGGTCGCACTTCACCACACGTGATTTATCCCATACCTAAAGGCATGGTCTGTTTATGTTACCTTTCTTCCAGCCATATCGTCCTGCATTTGCAGGCCTTCATGGCTGGCTACCGTATTCCATCCCGATGGGATGGTCACGACGTGACACCAACCAGAATTATCCGCTGATCTGTAATTTGTGTTGTGGAGAATGAAAAAAAAGCATCCCTGCGGCCTTGATGAGCGCAGGGATGCTATATTGTTTGGTATCTAAAGTTAAACGGTTAGCCTTTAAACGATTGGTCTGTTAATCAATTAATCAATTAACCCTTTAACCTGTTAACCAATTAACCTGTTAACTAGTTAACCTTTTAACCTTTTAACCTTTTAACCTTTTAACCTTTTATTTACTTGATAGCCTGACCAGCTACGTTGTACTTAACGTTGTCCTTAACGATAACAACCTGACCGTTCTCGATAGTCTTAACCACCTTAGCAGCGTTAACGTTAACGTCGTTGATGCCTGTTACAGGAGCAGGGGTTACAACGTATTCAGCCTCGCTACCGCCATAAACTTCACCTGTGAGTTCGTCAGCAGCAACTACGGTGAGCTTTCCGCTCTGAGTGATACGGAGACCCTCTTCGGGGTAAGACTGGAAACCATCAGGAACTGCTTTGAGAAGGCCTTCTACATTCTCCTCTTCAACCTTAGCCTCAAACTTGTAAGCGAGCTTGCAGAACTCGGGAAGGTTCTCAACGTTAGCCTTAACGTCTACATAGTCACTATATTCGCCACTTGCCTTGTCAAAAGAAACTGTTGCGGGAGTTACTTCCTGGGGACGGAAAACAGCGATGTAAGCTGAGTCAACGTGGTTGTTAACCTCCTCGGTGTGCTGAGCGATGCAATCAGCCTCGTGCTCGTCGTCAAACTGACCGCACATCATCCAGCTCCTGAAGTTGTCAATGCGACCTTCAGTGCTGAAACCAGTGTTTCTCTTTACTACATTGCCAGTAGCTTTGTTTACAAGAGCCTTGAATACATAACCCTCGTCGGCTGTGGTTGTGTAGTACAGACGCACGTCACCGTCGTTGTAAACGCTGGGCACTGCAGACTGATCGGTTGACCAGTGCTTCTCGGCAACTGTTGACATGTTATTTCTTGCCTCTTCATAGTTGTCAAAAGAGATGTAAACCTTACCAGCGCCTGTAGCTTCGGCTGTAGCACGGAAAGTGAAGAAATAAGTTTTCTGGGTAGTACCACCGTTGCCACCTGCAAAAGCGTTAAATGAAAGCGCTACAGCAGAAACGAGAAAAAGTAAAAATTTTTTCATAATAGATTTTATTTTGTGGTTATAAAAAAATAGAAATTTCCCTGTTGAAGATTTGTCACTAATGTTACAAAATCAAGTATGCATTATATCTTTACAGAAAATATTTCACGAAAGTAACAAAAATAAAGATGCCAGCATAATATAGTGGCAACTTTAACATGATTTTAACAGATTTATACTTTTGCGGAAACTTTACGCAACTATTCACCAATACTCCTTTTTGCATAATCCCCGCGCGGATCACACGGATTTCATGGATTAATCATATGATTATTTATTTTTTTAGATCAAAATCTGCTGAACTCGCAGAACTCGCGGATTTTTTTAATTGAAAATATATTAACAAATTGAGGCTGAAAGCCGACACGCAAAGCTATGCTTTGGCACATAACCCCCACCGAAAGGAGTGGAACGACTGCCGGTGGGGGTGTAAAGTGTGATGAAATCGCGGTTGAAGACCGCTACCTCGAAACTGCAAGGTGGCGGTCTTCAACCGCTGTATCGTTATCCCTGCCCAACCTTCGCTTGCGCTCAGTTAGGACAGGGTTATGTGCAGAACCAGGTTCTGCGTGTGGGCTTTCAGCCTAACATCCACACTGTTTCTCTCTGCGCAAGATAGTGTTATATTGCTGAGTAGTTATACTTTTGCGTTACTGCTTGTGGCTATTCAATTGGTTGAGAACGCTTTCTTTACCTCATGCGGCGGTAGAAGTAGGGCGGGATAGGGGTCTCAAATGTGAGTTCCTCGCCGGTGACGGGATGCTTGAGTGCCAGCTTGAAGGCGTGCAGGCACATGCGGCTGCCCGGGGCGTCCTGGCTGCCATACTTGCCGTCGCCCACCACGGGGTGGTGTATGTCGGCCATGTGCACGCGTATCTGGTTCTTGCGTCCTGTGAGCAGTTTTAGTTCTAGCAGAGCGTGCTGCTGTCCTTGTTCCAGAAGTCGCCATGTGGTGACGGCAAATTTGCCGCCGTTGTCGGTGGGGCTGCTTATTACCACCATGCGCTTGGTGTCCTTGAGGAAGCTTTCCACACGGCCTTCCTGCTTCTCCATGGTGCCTTCCACGAGTGCCACGTAGCGGCGGTCGGTCACAGTGTTGTGCCAGTCCTCGGTCATGTCCTGCTGTACCTGCGTGCTCTTAGCATAGACCATAAGGCCCGATGTGCGGCAGTCGAGACGGTGCACCACATGTGCGGTGCAGTGCTGGCGTGTCTCGGTGAAATGGCGGTCGAGCAGAGCCTTCATGTTGAGGCTGCCGGCTCCCACGCCCATTGAGAGCACGCCGGGCTCCTTGTCCACGATGACTATCCAGCGGTCTTCATACACGATGCGGTAGTGCGGGCTGGTGGCTGCACGGGGACGGGGCTGGCGGCTGATGGTGACAACACTGCCGGGCAGCACCTTGAAGTCGTGGTGAGTCTGCTGGTGTCCGTCCACCTCCACGCCTCCCTTGGTGAGGATTGACTTGGCTTTGTTGCGGCTGATGCCGTCGAGGCATTTCATGACAAAGTCGAGCAGTCCCATTTCTTCACGCACGGTGAAGGCAAGTGACTTGTCGGTGGCGCGTGGCACACGGTGGTTGTGGTTGCGTTTCATATACTTTTTAAACTGGTTGTGTATGAGTTGGTAACTATACGCCAATGGGGATTATGCAAAAAAGAGTGTTGGTGTATAGTTACTATGAGTTGTATGGACTGTGTCGCGCGGGGGTGAGTTAGCCGAAGATGTTGCGCAGGCGGCCAAAGATGCGTGCACTCACGCTCTCGCTGGCCTTTAAGTTGTCCTTGTCGGCCAGAGCCTCAATGGCTTTGCGTTCCTCGTTGCTCAGGCGCTCGGGCACGTAGACCATGACGTTGACGCGCATGTCGCCCTTGCCATATCCGTTGGTCGAGGGCAGTCCCTGTCCGCGCAGGCGCAGCACTGTGCCGGGCTGTGTGCCGGGCTTGATGGTTACTCGTGCCTGTCCGTCTACTGTGGGAATGTTGACCTTGCCGCCCAGCACTGCTGTGGGGAAGTCGATCATCAAGTTATAGATGAGGTCATCGCCCTGGCGCATGAGCTGGGTGTCCTCAATCTCCTCGATGATGATGAGCAGATCGCCGGGAACGCCTCCGCCGGGAGCATCGTTGCCCTTGCCGGTGACGCGCATCACCATGCCCTCGGCCACGCCGGCGGGAATGTTGACGCTCACCACGTCGTCCTGTCGCTTCAGGCCCTGTCCGTTACACTCGGGACAGCGTGTCTTGATTTTCTTGCCACGGCCGTTGCAGGTGTGACATTCAAACTGCTGCTGCATGGTGCCGAACATGGTTTGGCGCACGCGTGTTTCTACGCCGCTGCCATGACATGTGGGGCAGGTCTCGAGCTCGGTGCCGTTCTTGGCTCCGGTGCCGTTACAGGCCTTGCACGACACGAGGCGTGGAATCTTGAGTTTCTTCTCGGCACCCTTGGCAACCTCGGCCAGGGTGAGCTTGACGCGCACGCGCAGGTCGGTGCCGTGGTTGACGTGCTCGCGATGACCTCCGCCACCGCCGAATCCGCCAAATCCGCCGAATCCACCGAATCCGCCCTCTCCGCCAAATACCGAGCGCAGGATGTCGTTGATGTCAAAGCCGCCAAAACCGCCGGCTCCACCACCGCCCATCTGGTCGCCTGCAAAGCCAAACTGGTCATAGCGGGCGCGCTTGTCGGGGTTGTTGAGCACGTCATAGGCCTCGGCAGCCTCTTTGAATTTCTCCTCGGCTTCCTTTTTCTCCTCTTCGCTCTTGCCTTGCTGGCGGTCAGGGTGATACTTGATAGCCAGTTTGCGATATGCCTTCTTGAGTTCGTCGGCTGTAGCGTTCTTGTTCACGCCCAGCACCTCATAGTAGTCTCTTTTTTCTGCCATTGTGTGTGTCTTGTATTACTGTCCCACAACCACCTTAGCGTGGCGCAGCACCTTGTCGTCAATCATGTAACCCTTGATGGTGGTGTCAATCACCTTGCCGCGCATGCTCTCGTCGGGGGCGGGGAAGGTGGTGATGGCCTCGTGCAGGTTGTCGTCAAAGTCCTTGCCTGTGCTCTCGATGGGAGTTACCTTGTTGCGCTCCAGATATTTCACAAACTTGTTGTAGATGAGCTGCACACCCTCTTTGAGAGAGTCGATGTCGCTGTTCTTCTCGATAGCCTCGATGGCGCGCTCAAAGTCGTCAACCACGGGGAGCAGGTCGCGCAGGGCGCCCTCACCGCCATACTTGAGCAGATCGGCCTTCTCCTTGAGATTGCGCTTGCGCATGTTCTCCAGGTCGGCCATGAGGAAGAGGTACTGGCTCTTCTCCTTGGCGAGCTCGGCTTCGAGCTGGGCGATTCGCTCCTCGGCTGTGGGTTCCTTTTGTTCTTCCTGTTGAGCCTCGGCATTGAGTTGCTCTTGCTGCTCAACTACAGGCTCCTGTTGTTTCTTTTCTTCTTTTTTGTTATGTTTTTTTGCCATAGTTCGTTTTGGTTTTATATGTGGTGGATTCTATTAATTCTGGAATAAATTTATTAATTATTTCGGTCGCTTTTGAACCTCCGACGGTTTAGACCATCGGTTACGATACAGTGTAACGACTCCGTCGTTGCCAACAATCTACTCAAAACATCTCTCAAAATCGCCTCGACATAATTAATAGAACCCACCATAAGGTAGTGCACAAACTATGCCAATTGCCTGGTTGATGCACAGCCGCTACAGTTGGCACACGTGGGTGAAGCAATCGGCAAATTTGTCACGGGCGGCCTCTGCCATTGTGGCACTATCATAAATGCCTATGATTGACGAGCCCGAGCCCGACATGCAGGCATATTGTGCGCCGGTCTCGAGCATAGCGCTCTTCATCATCCACAGCTCGGGGTGCAGGGCAAACACGCTGGGCTCAAAGTCGTTCTTGAGCACACCGTCCCATTGCTCTATGGGGCACGCTACCACCTCCTCGGGCTTGACCTGCGACGGCTCGGGCTTGACGCGTGAATAGGCCTCGGCGGTGGGCACCATCACGTCAGGCTTGGCCAGCAGCAGGTGCTTGCCCTTGAGGTCCACGTCTAGTGGAGTGAGCACGTCGCCTATTCCGCTGGCAGTCATGGGAGTGTTGTAGATGAAGAATGCGCAGTCGGCACCCAGTGTGGCCGCATGGGCTGCGAGGGTAGCCTTGTCGATGCCCAGGCCAAAGATGTCGTTGAGCATGAGCATGGCATGGGCTGCATCGCTTGAGCCTCCACCCAGTCCGGCTCCGTCGGGGATGTGCTTGTAGAGGTGCATGTCCACGGGACCTATGCCATAATGGCGCTGCATGAGCCTGTAGGCCTTCATCACCAGGTTCTTCTCTACCGGGCAGTCGACGGTGCGGCCATAGCAGGTGAGGGTAGCGTCGTCGCTGGTGCCGGGCACAATCTCCAGCACGTCGGTGAGGTTGATGGGGTAGAACACGGTCTCGATGTTGTGGTACCCGTCGGGTCGCCGTTCCACGATGTTGAGGCCCAGGTTTATCTTTGCATTGGGAAATGTAATCATATTTATTTACATTTACATTTTTTTTTTACTATGCTGTGATGTAGTTAAGTAATGCTTGACACCATCAAAGGGACGGTTCGAGACCACTTAAATATTGATAGTTAGTCAGATTGATTTAATTCAATTCAAGTGTCGCATATAGGGGGTAGAATATAACTACTTAAATAAAAAGTATGGAGGGGCGCCTGTATGACAATTTTTTTGTAAGTTTGTGGTGTACAAAAATGATACGAACAACTTCCATACTCACAAGCAAAGGTACAAATTTTATTTTAAAAATCAGCATATATTTTTTAAAAACATAGTATGTTTTCTGCTTTCTGTGTGCCTTTCTGTGTGCACGGTGTTACCTTTATGTGTCCCTTAGCAGTTATTTGCTAGCATCATACCTTGAGGTTGCGAAGGATGGTTGCTTTGTCTCACATTTAGCCACAATGAGCCACAATGATGCTGAGGCGTGTGGTTTTTATGTGGTTTTTATGTGTTGTTGATTAATTGTCTTTCAGGAAAAAGTTGTAACTTTGCACTTTAATTTATTATTATGTCACTGGTATTATTGGGCAAACTGTTATTGTATATCGTCCTGGTGGGATTTACCCCGGGCCCTGCCAACATATATGCACTGTCGTGCGCGCTCAAGTATGGCCGCCGGCACTCTTTGGGCATGTGGTTTGGCCTGCTTGCCGGCTTCTCGGTCACAGTGACAACGGTGGCGGTTATCTCTTATCTGCTGGGCACTGCTATGGGACATTATGTCGCTTATATCAAATATCCCGGTGCCGCTTACATTGCCTGGCTGGCATGGGGCATGATGAAGAATAAAGGCGACAACACCGAGCAAGACAACTGCAAGTGCACATTCATAGACGGCATGATCATGCAGCTCACTAATGCCAAGATGATACTGTTTGCCTTCACCACATTTGGCACGTTTGTCTTGCCCAATCCCGGCCACACACTCCTAGACTTTGTTATCGTGGCGCTGATGCTTTATATCGCCGGTCCGGTGGCTAACCTGGTGTGGCTCATGCTGGGACTGTGGCTGCGTCCTTATTTCACGGGCTACCACCGCACTCGCTCGCTCGTCATGGGCATTGCCCTCATGGCATGCGCGGTGTTCCTGGTATTGTGATAAATAACTTTTGGCATAGGGGCGAATTTTCTGAAATTTTTACAAGTATAATTCTTCTTTAAAAGAAAAATTTTCTATAATAATGCGAATATAAGAAAATGTTTCCTTGGTATTGTAATGTTTGTTACATAATTAATGCTTAACTTTGCATCCGAATTGAAAAAAGAATATTATGGAAGAGAAAAAGCTACATTTTGAAACTTTGCAAATACACGCCGGCATGGTGAAGGACGAGACAGGAAGTCGTGGTCTTCCCATTTATCCCACAGCAGCTTACAGGTTTAAGAGTTGTGACTATGCAGCTAATCTGTTTGAGCTCTCTGAGCCCGGCAACATATATACACGCCTGCAGAATCCCACCAGCACTGCATTTGAACAGCGCATCGCAGCCCTTGAGGGCGGTGTGGGTGCTCTGGCGGTGTCGAGCGGCATGAGCGCACAGCTCATCGTCATCACGGCGCTGGCAAGTGCCGGCGACAATATCGTGGCATCGCCTTATCTGTATGGTGGCACTTTCAATCAGTTTAAGCTTACTTTCAAGAAACTGGGCATTGACTGCCGCCTTGCCAAGAGCGACCGTGTTGAGGACATTGAGCCTCTGGTCGACGAGAACACTCGTGCCATCTATGTGGAGTCGATGAGCAATCCCTCGTGCAATGTGCCCGACCTGGAAGGCCTTGCAGCCGTGGCACGCAAGCACGACGTGCCGTTTGTGGTTGACAACACCTTTGGCGCCGGCGGTTATCTGTGCCGTCCCATCGAGTGGGGTGCCGACATCGTGGTCGAGAGCGCTACCAAGTGGATCAACGGTCATGGCACTGCTATGGGCGGTGTCATCGTCGACGCAGGAACATATAAGTGGGACAACGGCAAGTACCCCGAGATAGCGGGCCCCAGCGCCGGTTACCATGGCTTGAACATGTATGAGGCATTTGGCAACCAGGCTTTTATCGTGAAGTGCCGCGTTGACGGTCTGCGCGATCTGGGCTGCTGCCCCAGCGCCTTTGACAGCTACCTCATGGCCCTGGGTCTTGAGACACTGTCGCTGCGTGCCGCACATGCAGTAAACTCAACCCGAAAGCTCGCCGAGTGGCTCAACCAGCATCCTCTGGTAGAGCATGTGAGCTATGTGGGTCTGCCCGACAACCCCTCGCACGACAATGCACAGAAGTACTTCCGCCACGGTGGTGGTGCGGTGCTCGCCGTGCAGCTCAAGGGCACCCTCGAGACCACTGTCAAGGTGGTTGAGGCTGTGGAGCTGTTCCAGCACATGACCATGATAGGCGACTCGGTGAGCGTGATCACTCATCCCGCGTCTACCACCCACAAGCAGCTCAGCGACGAGGAACTGGCCAGCGTGGGCATCACTCCCACACTGCTGCGACTCTCGCCGGGCCTTGAGCATGTGGACGACCTCATTGCCGACCTCGAACAAGCATTTAACAAGGCATTGTAAATAAGCAAAAAAGAAAATATTTTCCAGTATTTTAATGGCTTTCGCCTAGAAAATGGCTCGCGATAGCGAGCAAAATGACAATACCTTGAGTATCTTGATTTTGTGGACACGGTCCACCATTTTCTTGCGAAGCATAATATCAAAAAATATTATTTTCTTTTCTTAGATATATGGCTATACAATCAATACATTTTGACCAACCCTTTGAACTGGAGTGTGGTGCAGTGCTGCCTGGCATCACCGTTGCCTACAGCACCTACGGCACCCGCCAGGGCGACAACGTGATATGGGTGTGCCACGCACAGACCGCCAACAGCGACGTGCCCGACTGGTGGGCTCACACCGTGGAGACGGGACGTTTCCTCGACCCTGAGAAATACTTCATCGTGTGCGCCAATATTCTGGGTTCGCCCTACGGCACCACTTGCCCCGCGAGCGTCAATCCCGAGACTGGCGAGCCGTGGTATGGCGACTTCCCCTTGGTGACCATCCGCGACATGGTGCGCGCCCACATGCTGCTGGCACAGGCATTAGAAATCGAGCATGTGGAGCTGCTCATAGGTAGTTCTATGGGAGGCTACCAGTGCATGGAGTGGGGCATTATGCAGCCCCAGTTTGCCCGCCGCTTGGGGCTCATTGCCACCTGCGACCGACAGATGCCGTGGGGCATAGCCTTCGGTGAGTCACAGCGCATGGCCATACGTGCCGACCAGTCGTGGGGCGAACGCCGTGCCGATGCCGCCTACTGGGGGCTGGCAGCAGCACGCAGCGTGGC
>JAKSLZ010000017.1 GCA_024400935.1 Muribaculaceae bacterium
CCATAGTTCTGCTTTGAGCAGAAGTAGATGTTATTAGCATCCTTAGCGGCAAACTGTGTGGTGTTACCCAGAGTTCTGCCGTCATTCTCCTTCTGGAAGGCGCGATAAGTCATCTCGCCAGTCTTGTAGGAGTAGAAATTCACTGTACTCGAGTTGTGACCGAACCAGTCCTCGTTAACGATGAACACACCGTCGGTGTACTGAGCATAAGAATTCGCTGCCATTAAGCCGGCAGCCAGCATCAACATTAAGTTTTTCATAAGTGTTGTTATTTAAATACGAATATTATTAGGTGGGTCCAGAAAACGAACCCACCTTTAGTGTAAATTACTTGATAACCTTAACAGAAGACTTGCTGCCGTCGGTGTAAGTTGTGACCACAACGTTCACGCCATCGAAGGGCTCAGCGCTCACCTGACCAGCGAGGTTAACATAGCTTACTGACGCTACGCTCTTGACTGCATCTACAGTTTCAACACTTGTGGGAGTGTCGGCGGGAACAGCCTTGAAGTCGCCCCATGTGTTGCTGCCACCGCTGAAGGGTGAGAACAGCCACATGTCCCAGCAGCCGTCGGTGAGCTTGCGACCAGTACAACCAGTGCTTGCATAACTAATCTTTGTAGCGGGATCGTCGCTGAGGTTGTAGCTCCAGTAACCCTTGCTCATCCAGCCGCTGTTCCAGTAGTCGTCGCTGTCGCCAGCAGTGTAGTCGTCAAAGTTTGTATTTGAAATCATGTACATACCGCTCTCACTTGGAGTCATCTCGTTGCCGTTCTTGTCGAGCAGGGTGAAGCCATCACCATCGGCGTCATAACCAAAGCCACCCACAGTGAGACCATAGCTGGTACCCGATGCCAAAGCATGGAAGTTGGGATTGTTGGCAACAATGGCCTGTATCATGTCAGCGCCGGTCTTGTCGGTACCATCAAACTTGTAACCAAGCACCCAAGTGTACTCGCTGCCAGTCCACTTGATAGCGAGAGCTGCACGGTTAGCGCCCTCGCCGCTCCAGTTCTCGATGTTGTCAAAGGTGAACTCGCCAGCATTGCCGGGAGCTGCATTAACCTGAACATTGTTTTGTGCAACCATTGTTGCTGCGCTCAAAAGCGCGAAAATAAACATGTAAGCTTTTTTCATTACGTTGTAAATTTAATATGTTAAACAAACAGTTGTTATTAAATCTTACAAGTTCGCGCAGTTATGGCTGACACATCACCGCCGTGCCACATCACACCATCAAGCAGGGTGCAACGCACTCAACACATGCCTGAAGCATGGGCTCAGGCTCAGCGGTTGTTACAATAAGTCGTGAAAAAAGGGTAATTCGCGACTACATCAATCTGTCATGTTCTGCCTCAGTTCATATCCACGTGAACTATTGCAAGGCAAGTGTCGAGGCAGGTCTTCTGACTTTGCTCCGTCGCTTCACGCCTTCCCGGTCATTGATGTAGTCGTCTTAAGGTGGATTCTATTAATTCTGGGAAAAGTTTATTGATTATTTCGGTCGCTTTTGAGTCTGTTTTGGTATCTTTTTGACATTCATCGGTCACGAAGCTTGCTTCGCTCCCTCTTCATGCCAAAAATCTACCCAAAACACATCTCAAAATCGCCACGACATAATTAATAGAACCCACCTTGATTGAGAGCCGTTACTACCAGTGGCTGTGATGTGAAGCGATAGTGTCTTATAACGGGAGCTTACAGCAGCGGGACTGTCCAGGATTTTCACCTGATTCCCTATTAATCTCTGCGGTAGAGAACCCCTACACAATTGCTTTTTCAAAATTTGCGCTGCAAAGTTAGTGATAATTTTCATAACAAGCAAAAAAAGAGCTAAACACTTTTTGTAAATGTAGAATCTATATTTCTTCATAATGTTACCTATAAATATTATAGGATAATTTTGTAGATTCAATAAAAAACATCACCCAGACATGGCTTATAATTGATATTTTGCTTAACTTTGCAACTGAAAGAAAAAAAACTACTCTAACCATAATATAGACCATTATGAAGTTCAGAACCCTATTGCTCGCGTTTGTTGCTAACATATGCGCAGTAGCATATGCCGACAAGGCACAGAACATAACCAACTACATCGCTACGACCTATCCGTGCCAGGTGACCAATGTTGAAGTGGGTGCCGACAAAGTTACCATTACAGGCAACTGCCCTGCCGACGGACAGTTTGCCATCGTAGACATCACCCCTGCCGACGATCCTACCGAAACCACAACATGGCGCACCCAAGAGCCTGTCACGGGACAGCAGTTCAGCATTACTGTCGACCGCAAGGTGAAATATGACGGCATAGGCTATGACCGCATCTTCTCGCGCTGGGCTGTCGTGGAAACAACCACGGGTGCAACAACGCTGGCATCACATGCGCGCTATGCCGACAAGACCCCTATCCTATCATCTCCGGCCGAGCTTGTCCCCACCACCAAGAAAGGCGTGGGCGCAGGCCTGGGACAAGTGTATATGGACGACCTCGTGGAACTTGGAGCCAAGAACATCACCTGCAACATGGTGATGAACTGGTACATTGCCAAGTCGCCCATCTATGCCCGCAACATCGAGTATACCTACAACGGACAGAAGTATTACCTCAACGGCGATGAGATTGCATCGTGGGACTGGCACCTCAAGTTCTATGAAGACCACGGCATCGCGGTGAGCGCCATCGTGCTCATCACGCCCAACTCGGTAGATCCCGCGCTTAGCAAGGTATTCTGCCACCCCGACAACAACGGCGGTCACTACACCATGCCAAACATGACCAACATGGAGAGCATCAACGCCTATGCCGCTGTACTTGAATACTTTGCCAGCCGCTACAACGGCACCGGACACGGACGCATCAACCACTGGATCATGCACAACGAGGTGGACATGGGCTCAACATGGACCAACATGGGCACTCAGCCCGAGATGGTTTACACTAACGAGTACATGAAGTCTATGCGCCTGTGCTACAACATCGTGCGCCAGTATGACCAGCATGCGTCAATCATGGGTTCTTTCACCCACAACTGGACCACAACCAGCGGCGGCAACTTCCCCTCCAAGACGATGCTCGAGCACATGGTGGAGATGAGCAAATGCGAGAACGACTTCCTGTGGGGCGTGGCACAGCACCCCTACCCGCAGAACCTCACTCGTCCCAAGTTCTGGATTGACGACTCACAGGCCACAGGCGACATGGACACCAAGTACATCACCTTCAAGAACCTCGAGGTGCTCAACCAGTGGATTCTCATGCCTGAGAACATGATAAACGGAAAAATCAAGCGCAAACTATTCCTCTCAGAGAACGGAACTAACTCTCCTTCTTACAGCGAACTTGACCTCAAGAACCAGGCTGCCGGCGGAGCATGGGCATGGAAAAAGACAAAAGCACTGCCCGGCATCGACGCCTTCATGTGGCACAACTGGATGGACAACCGCGTGGAAGACGGCTTGCGCATAGGCCTTCACTTCTATCCCGACGACGAGACTAATCCCGGTGGAAAGAAACCCGTGTGGTATGTGTGGCAAGCAGCCGACAGCGATCAAGAAAGCGAAGTGCTTGACCCCTATCTCGAAACATTGGGCGTGAAGGAATGGAAGGAAATCTTCCTGCTCATCAAGGGCGAAGGCAACAAACTAGAAAATGGACACACCTATAACATTGAAGCCGAGGACTATGACCTGGGCGGCAAAGGCATTGCCTATGACTCACACAACACCACAGGCGGAAGCGACTACCGCGCCGACAACGACGGCGTGAACTTGACCGCTTATTCCTTACTCGAGAACGGCTGGGGAATATATGACATGGGGGGTAGCTGGCAAACCTATAACGGACGTTTCATTGACGATTCACAACACACCATCAGCCACGAGATGGCAGAAGAGAACTGGGGTAGCTGGTTCACCTATACCATCGAAGCGCTGGAGGACGTCACTGCCAACATCTTTGTCAAGCACGCCGCACTGTGGCGCGACTATGGCAACGCAGCAGCTACAGGATGTGCTCCCGGCCCCGACACCTATATCGTGGAGGACGCCCCCGCTCTCAACTGGCCCAAGCACTATGCCGGAGCAATGGTGATTTCGCTCGACGGCGAGAACCTTTACACCACACAGGTGGCACGCCCCATTGCTCCAGACGAATACCAGAGCCGCGGCACCAATTTCAACCAAATCACCACCCACCCCGACCGCTGGACCAGCACGCTCAACGGCAAGGAGAAGACCGACACGCTGTGGGTGTGGTCTAGAGCAGGTGGCAACAACTCGCAGTCATCATTCTGTCACGACGACCCCGACTACCGCAATATCTTTATCCCCAAGGGTAAACACGTCATCAAAGTCAAGTCAATCAGTTCGCCCTGGAACTTTGACTGTCTGCGCTTTGACTGCTACGCTCCCACATCAGGAATAACCGCACTGGACGCCACAGCACCGGTAATCATCACCGCAGGCCACGGCTGCATCAACGTTGCAGGAGCAAATACCGACGTATCCATCTACTCGCTCAACGGCATGCTCATGGGACACACCCGTGACACGATGTCGTTGCCCGCCGGCATCTACATAGCCCGCCACGGCAGCAACGCCACCAAGGTAAAGGTGAACTGAACAAGAGACCCCACAGAATGTAGCAAAATGCCCTTTGCCCGAGATCGGGCAATGATGTAGGGATGGCGCTCTCGTGCCGTCCTATTGCTCGTCATGTGCATTATTCTCTATGGCAAGCTGTGTTACAGCGCCCTGCGGTCGCTACGAACGACACGGGGGTGTCGTCCCTGCTGCCCATGACCTGATAAATTGATTTTTGCGATACCTGCGCCGTTTATTCTCGCATCATGACACACCCCCACCTGCTGCCCATGACCTGGGCAAAACGTTGTTATAGACTTTTTGCAACACCTCCTTTTTTTACTTCAATTTGAATCGTATTCTTCTTTTACCGGACAGCAATAATTGTAAAAAAAGCTCTAAAAGGGAGTAAAATTGCAAAAAATGGAGCTTATTTACAAAAAATTGCAAAAAATATTCCTAAATCCACAACAGCGAAAGAAACCGTTAGATATAACTTTGTGGCAAATAAAACAATTCACAAAATTATTCATATAATAATTATATATTCTCTGAAAAAAACAGTAACTTTGCACAAGACACTTAATCATATAAATACAAATAAAAACAAATAAAAATTCATGAATATCGAAGTAACAAAAAACGGTGACATGGCCCAAGTGGTACTCACTGGAAGTCTTGACACAGTAGCAGCTACTCAAGCAATGGAACAGTTTCAAAACATAGTTCATGGCGAGGTGACTAACGTGACCATCGACTGCACCGGTGTGGACTATATAGCCAGTTCAGGCCTACGCCTGCTGCTGATGGTGCGCAAAGCATGCAAGGCTGCTGGTGGCGAGACCACGCTCACAGGCGTACAGACTAACGTGATGGAAGTTCTCACCATCACCCATTTCGACAAATTATTCAATATCATCTAAAGACTTACTAACAGTGAATACAGACATAAAAACCTGGTATGAAACCAAAGTGGGTGCAGCAACCGAAGTAAATTCAGCGCCCATAGCCGACGTATATGACGGCACAGCATCAGCTTTAAGGCGTGCCGTACACATCATTCCCGAGAGTTCAAAACAGGCTGATCAGGCACACATGGTGACTGCACTGGCCTATGCACTTGCAACCTTCACTGCCGACGAGGAATCTCTGCTGGCAACCACCGTTGACGGCCGCCTGGTACCCGTGTACTGCAACATGCAGGAGACACATGATATCGCCAAGCTGGTAGCTACAACACGGGAAACCCTTGACGGCATGCTACAGCACGTAGCCCCCTACGACGAGATAACAACCGAGCTTGGTATCTCTCCCCAAGTGGCCCTGCTACTCGAAGAGGTCGAAGTACCTGCCGAAGTCAAAATAGCTATCCATGTAGCCGACGGCAAGCTGGCAGTGGAATGGGATGCTGCACTTCACAGCGAGGCTATCATCAATCAGTTTATAGACTGTTTCCTCACCGTCATGGACGAGTTTAACACACGCTCTGAACTCAAGGACGTTATCCTCACCACGGCCGGGCAGCGCGCACAGCTTGACTCGTTCAACGCAGGCACGCTCAACACCACCGTCGATGATGGCGAGACCATCGTTTCCCTGTTCAAGAAAACAGTTACCCAATATCCCGACAACGTGGCAGTGGTATTCGGCGACAAGCGCATCACCTACCGCGAGCTCGACGAGATGACCGACCGCATAGCATCTCACATCACAGCCCCCGTGGTAAGCATTATCATAGGCCGCAGCGAGAACATGATTGTTTGTGCCCTGGCAGCCACCAAGGCCGGAGCCGTATATCAGCCACTCGACCCGAGTTATCCACAGGAGCGACTCAACTTCATGGTTAAGGACAGCAAAGCAACCCTGCTCATCGCTGACCGCAACCTGCGTGAGCTTGTAAACGAGTTTGAAGGCGAGGTCATGTTCACCGACGAGTTTGCCGGCATGACACTCAACGAAAACACCCCTCAACACGACATCAAGCCCGAGGATGCCTTCATCCTGCTCTATACTTCAGGTTCTACCGGCGTGCCCAAGGGAGTAATACTTGAGCACCGCAACATTGTGACATTCTGTAACTTCTATCGCCGTTACATGCAACTCGACCCTGACAGTCGCCTGTCAGCTTACGCATCGTTTGGCTTTGATGCTAACATGATGGACACCTACCCCGCCCTTAGCGCAGGCTCGTCAGTTTATATCATCCCCGAGGACATGCGCCTCAACCTTGACGAGATCAACGACTACTTTGCTGCCAACGGCGTCACACACGCATTCTTCACCACACAAGTGGGCCAGCAATTCTGCATCGCTTATCCCGAGCACCCCACACTCAAGCATGTGTCGATGGGTGGCGAGAAGATGGCAAGCATCGAGCCCCCTGTGAATTACAAGATGCACAATCTGTATGGTCCCACCGAGTGTACTATCTTTGTCACCATCTGTAAAGTAGAAAAGAAAGAGCCCAACATCCCCATCGGCCCCAGCAACGACACTGCACCCTGTACCATCGTCAACAAGTATGGCCAGCAGGTTCCTGCCGGAGCAGCAGGCGAGCTCATCATCCACGGAGCCCAGGTGGGCCGTGGTTACCTCAACCGTCCCGAGAAGACCGCCGAGGTCTTTGGTGTATTTGGCCCCAACTCTTACCGCACCGGCGACATTGTGCGCTACCGCGAGGACAGCAAGATCGAGTTCGTGGGACGCAAGGACGGCCAGGTGAAGATACGCGGTTTCAGAGTTGAGCTCAAGGAGGTCGAGGCAATCGTGCGCGAGTATCCCGGTATCAAAGACGCAACCATACAGGCATTTGACCTCGAGAGCGGCGGCAAGTATATCGCAGCTTACATCGTGAGCGATGAGCAAGTCGACATCAACGCTCTCAACAACTTCATCTTGGAGCAAAAGCCCCCCTACATGGTTCCCGCAGTAACAATGCAGATCGACGCGATACCCCTTAACGTGAACCAAAAAGTGGACAAGAAGAAACTGCCCAAGCCCAGCGACGTGCAGGCACAAGACACCATCGCCGACGAAGCACCCCACGCACTCAATGTGCTGGAACAGCGCTTAGTGGACATCGTGGGCAAGCTGGTGGGCAACACATCCATCCCCGTTGCCACACCGCTCAAGCTGTGCGGCCTGTCGTCAATCCTGGCAATGCGACTCGCTGTCATGCTCAAGAAGCAGTTTGCACTGACAATGACCAGCAAGGAGATACTTGCAGGAGCTTCGATACTCGACATCGAGAACGCTATCATGGACCAACTGCTCAGCGGCGGCATGACTGCCAAAGAAAACAAGGCCGAGGAGCCTGCAGCAAATGTGACATGCACTCCGCTCACCTATGCACAGCAAGGTGTATACATCGACTGCCTGCGCAATGCCGACACTACGCTTTATAACATACCTGTGGAGCTTGACTTCCCCGAGGGCACTGACCCCGACAGCATCATAGCCGCAATTAAAGCCACTGTTGAGGCTCACCCCAGCTTGTCATTTACATTTGACTCAATAGACGGCATCCCCAGCCAGATATTCACTCCGTTTGACCTCAACATTGAGCCCAAGAATATCGAGAACAGCAACTGGGAAACATTTAAGCAAGACTTCATACGTCCGTTTGACCTCAAGGAAGGTCCTCTTGCACGTTTTGAGGTAGCGACCTGCGACGACCAGGTGCGCCTGCTCTTTGACATACACCACCTCGTGGCCGACGGCATGTCGATAGACCTCTTCATCAACGATTTGCTCAAGAGCATCGAAGGAGGCGAAGTCGAGGCCGAAGGTATGACCTACCTGCAGTATGCACTCAAGCAGAAGGCCGATGAGCAAACTCCGGCATTTGCCCAAAGCAAAGCATTCTTTGCCGAGCAACTCAAGGACTTCCAGAACAGCACCGAGATACCTGCCGACAAGAACGGAGAGGCTTCTGACGGCAACCTTGCAGGCGTAACAGTTCCCGTCAACTTTGAGGCTGTAAACCAATACGCCACACGATTGGGAGTAACACCCGCAGCCGTATTCCTTGCAGCAACCTACTACACCGCTGCCCGTTTCACCAATAGCAAGCAGGTTTACCTGGGCACGATTTCAAACGGCCGCAGCAACCTCGACATCTCCAACACGACAGGTATGTTTGTGGGCACCTTACCACTGGCAAGCCTCATAGGCGACCAGAAGGTGGACGAGTATGTCAAGCAGTGTGGCGAAAACTTCGCACTCACACTGGAGAACGAGAATTATCCGTTCCTGCAGATCTCGGCCGACTACGGCTTCTCGCCCAACCTCATGTATGAGTACCAGCGCGGAGTCCTCGAGGAGTATCTGCTCAACGGCAAAAAGGTGGAGCAACAATTACTCTCGCTCGACAAGCCCCGCTTCAAGACAACAGTCAAGATCGAAGACGAAGGCGTTAGAGTGGAATACAACGACGCATTCTACAACGAGACCACTATGCTCAGGCTGGCACAGTGCATCAGCACCGTAGCCGAACGCTTTGCCGCTAATACCGGTACACCCGTTAAGAACACGAGTATCCTCACTGCCGAACAGGATGCCGAGCTGCAATCGCTGCGCCACACATGCATGGACGACAACGCCATCAGCTTCAACCTATTCCACGAGAGCGTTGAGCACTGGGCACAGGAGACACCTGATGCAACAGCACTTATTGCAACAAACGAGACTCTCACCTACAAGCAGTTTAACGAGAAGGCTAACCTGCTGGCTCACGCACTGATAAGCCGTGGAGTTGAAGCCCACGACCGCGTGTGCCTGTTGCTGCCGCGCCGCAGCTGGCACATGATTGCCATGTTCGGTGTGATGAAAGCCGGAGCTGCCTATATACCTTGCGACCCCGAGTATCCCGCTGAGCGCATCAACCTTATCACAGACGACAGCCATGCCAAGTTTGTCATCACAACCAAGGACAAGATGGAGCCCTACGGAGAACGCGCGCTTGACGTTGAAGCATTGCTTGCCGAGGACCATCCCGTCAGCAATCCTGGCGTCAAGATCGACTCGTCATCTCTGGCCTACCTCATTTACACCTCAGGTTCAACAGGTCGTCCCAAGGGCGTGATGCTGCACCACCGCGGCATATGCAACTATCTCACACCGCACCCCGAGAACCGCCACATCTATGCATTTGTCAATGAGTGCAAAGCAATGATGGGTATCACGACAGTTTCATTTGACCTCTCGCTCAAGGAGCTGGGCGCTACGCTCTACAACGGCAAAACACTTGTGCTGGCCAACGAGCAGGAAATCATGGATCCGCAGATGCTCGCTGATCTGTATAACCGCACCGGTTGCGACGGCTTCAACGGCACTCCGTCACGTCTCAAGACATTCCTTGAGCTACCTGCATTCCAGGAGGTTGTGAGCCGCCTCAAGGTCATCATCCTGGGTGGTGAGAAGTATCCGGCAACACTGCTGCCTCAACTGCGCGAAATAAGCAAGGCACGCCTGTTCAACACTTATGGTCCCACTGAAATCACAGTGAGCAGTAACGTGGGAGAACTCACTAACAGCGAAGCAGTTACCGTAGGTCCTCCCTTGCTCAACTATCATGAGTATGTGGTAGACAACGACCTCAACGAGCTCCCCGTGGGCGTCGTGGGCGAACTCCTCATTGGCGGTTTAGCTGTGGGTAAGGGTTACAACGACCTGCCCGAGAAAACTGCCGAGGCTTTCATCGAGTACAACGGCATGCGCTGCTACAAGAGCGGTGACTACGCACGCTGGAATCCCGACGGACAGGTAGTGATCCTGGGCCGCAAGGACCACCAGATCAAGCTCAACGGTCTGCGCATCGAACTCGGTGAGGTTGAGACCGTACTCAACAAACAGCCACAGGTCAAGGAAGGCGTGGTGATGATCAAGAACCTCGAAGGACACGATCACCTCGTTGCTTACTTTACATCGCCCGAGGCCGACACTGACACTACCGTGCTTAAGCAACAGATGGGCAAGAGCCTCACCCACTACATGGTTCCCACCATCTTTGTCCAACTCGACAAGATGCCCATCTCGCCCAACGGCAAGACCGACCTCAAGGCACTCCCCGAGCCGTCACTGGGCGACCGAGAATACGTTGAACCCGCCAATGACCTGGAACGCTTCTTCTGCGACACGTTTGCTTCAGTGCTCGAGCGCGAACAAGTAGGTGCCACCGACAATTTCTTCGAGATAGGCGGTACTTCACTCGTGGCAATACGCATCGTGATGGCCGCAATGCAGGCGGGACACAAAATTGTATACAAAAACGTCTTTGACTGTCCCACTCCGCGCGCACTGGCTACATTGCTGGGCGCAGAGGCTCCCGCCGATGCTACTGCTCCCAAGAAGAAAGCAGCCGAAGCTACTCCCGGTGTTATCGAGAACAACGACGATCCCGAGGCAAGCAACTATGACTACACTCGCATCAACGAGGTGCTGAGTCACAACAATGCCGAAAACTTCAAGATGGGCGAGCTGAGAGCTCTGGGCACCTGCATCGTGACCGGTGCAACAGGATTCCTGGGCATCCATGTAGTCAAGGAACTCATCGAGCGCGATGATGTTGACGCCATCTACTGCATGGTGCGCAGCAACAAGCGCCAAACAGCCGACAGCCGACTGCGCACACAGTTGTTCTACTACTTTGGCAACACCTACGCCGAGCTTATGGGAACACGTGTCCACATCATCGACGGCGACGTCACCAAGCCCGAGTGCCTCGACGTGGTTCCCGTTAACGACATCAAGGGCAACATCACCGTGATCAACTGTGCGGCTAACGTGAAACACTTCTCGGCAGGTACCGACATCGAAGACATCAACATAGGCGGATGCCAAACTTGCATAGAATTCTGTCTCAAGCATGGAGCACGCTTCATCCAGACATCTACCCACAGCATCGCCGGTAACACAGTGAGCGACATCCCCGGCCAGTCGCACATCCTCACCGAGGATCAACTCTACTGGGGACAGGAACTCAACAACCAGTACACCCACTCTAAATTCATAGCCGAGCGCAACGTGCTCGAGGCCGTGGCCGAGCGAGGACTGGACGGTAAGATCGTTCGCCTGGGTAACCTGAGCGCACGCAGCACCGATGGTGAATTCCAGATCAACTTCACCAGCAACTCATTCATGGGTCGATTGCGCGCACTGCAAACTGTGGGATGCATGCCTTACTCAATGTGCTCAGGCACTGTGGAGTTCTCGCCCATCAACGAGGTAGCTCGTGCCGTGGTACTCCTGGCAACACTGCCCAGCGAATACACAGTGTTCCACCCCGTGTGTGCACAGCGTCAGTTGTTTGACAACGTCATCGTGTGCCTCAACCGCCTGGGCATCAACATCAAGACCGTTGAGGATAGCGTCTATCAGCAAGCCCTCATGGATGCGATGAACGATCCTACCAAGGCTCCCATCCTGCAGAGTCTCATGGCATATGATGCCAGCGGCGACAAGTATGTGGTTGAGAATAGCGACAACAACAGCTACACCTTCCAGGTGCTCATCAGGCTGGGATTCCGCTGGAACTTCACCACATGGGACTACATGGAACAGTTCATCAAGGCAATCCAGGAACTCGGATTCTTTGATGACGACTACCAACGTTAATAACAACATTTAATCATCCCCCCAGTGCCTCCCGCCCTCATCAGGGCGAGGAGGCATTATGGGGTTATTATTAAGACTGCGAGATGAACAGACTAACGCAATTACTCAAAACTGCAAAATACGGGCTCGAGGCGAGGATGACGCTGCACATCGTCTCCTCGGTGGTTATTGTGTCGCTGATAATGACGGCGGTAGCGGCATCTATGTTCCACATGGAATATGAAAAAAGGCTTAACCATGAACTTGACGACACCATCGATGAAACCCAGAGGATCATCGATGAACAGTTGCTGCAGATTGAGGTAAGTGCTAATACTGCAGCCGAGTTATTCGACTATGAGGGAAACGAGAAAATCGATATCGACAGCATTCTGTTCCACTCACTTAAAGGCAACCCTGTGCAGGTAGCTTCGACTGTCATTCTCGACAAGGAGTCGAACAACAAAGAAAAGCTATATGCTGTAGTTTCTATTGACGGTATAATTGACACCCTGAACATCTCACAACCCAAACTGAAATCAAGCGAAGACGATAGCTGGAATAATTCATTTATTAATGAAAAAAAATATTGGTCTCTTCCCTACGAATACAACTTCAAAGGAGGGAAAAAACTCGACCTGGTGACATATAGTCTTCCCATATATAACAAGAAAGGGGAAAAATGCGGCATCTACTGTTCAAGCATCACCCTGGGATGGCTCACCAAGACGGTAATCAACTCAAAGCTATCTGACGACATTGATGTTGCTATCAAAGCCGATAACGGCAAATATCTCGTGGAGCCCGGTCCCATCGTCAAGTCCAACCGGCAGGAAGACCTCATCGTGAAGGAGCACAGCATCGACCGCCTGGGATGGAACTTCATCATTTCAACACCACGCAGCACAATCACACACTGTGTGTGGAGTGCCGTGTGGAAGATTGTTGCCTTTGCCACACTGCTCATCCTGGTGCTATGCATCTCGGTAATCTACAACGTGCGCCACATTGCGAGGCCCTATGTCCGCGAGAATGCTCTCATCGCTCAGGGCAAAGCTGCCGTTGACAAGGAACTGTCTATCGCTGCCAACCTGCAGCGCGAATTACTTCCCGAACCAGCTAAACAAAATGACAAAGTCGAGATAAAAGCATTTCTGAAACCAGCCAAGGACATCGGCGGCGACCTCTATGACTACACCGTGCGTGACAACTCGGTATTCTTCTGCATAGGCGACGTGTCGGGCAAAGGTGTCCCTGCGTCGTTGTTCATGGCAATGACCACAGTGCTATTTCGCCACACCATCAACGAGGAACACCTCACCCAGCCCAACATCATCGCCAAGCGCATCAACGACACCCTGTCGCTTGAGAACAAGCAGTGCATGTTTGTCACCTTCTTTGTGGGACGTCTTGACCTCACAACCGGCGAACTACAATACTGCAACGCCGGCCACAACAGCCCCGTGCTCAACGGCAAGTTCCTGCCGCAAAGCGACGGCATGCCACTGGCAATAATGCAGGAGTCAGAATATGAAAATGAGACCATCAACTTAGAGCATGGCAGCACACTACTGCTCTACACTGACGGTGTAACCGAGGCAACCGATACAAGAGGCAGCTTTTATGGCGACAACAAATTGCTGGAACTACTAAAGCAAAAGAGCCACGCATCGGCCAAGGACACATTGCAAACCGTGGCACACTCGGTCGACCAGTTTGCCACAGGTGCTACACAGCACGACGACATCACATTACTATCTATTCATTTCAAATAATTAGATAACTTATCATTATGAGGAAAGCAACGGTACTGGCCATACTGGCATTGGCGCTAAGCTCAGGCAACATCTGCGCTACAACACACGAGCGTGTAGTTGAAGTGGCAGGCACTTCATTACAGCACATGCACACAGCATTTGATGTGCTAACCCATGTCCCTGGTGTGACATATGCCAACGAGGTTTTCCATGTAACAGCTTACGGCAAACCCGATATTTACATAGGGCAACGCAAACTCAACAACTACAACGAACTCAAGCAGATGCCCGCTAACTATGTGAAGAATGTCAAGGTGATCACATCACCAGGCGCACAGTATGGCAAAAATGTGCAAGCAGTGATGGTAATAGAACTTATCGACGAGCAGGCCGAGCGATTGAGCCTCAACAACAACCTCGGCTTCACTATGAGCCATTTCTTCGCCCCTAGCGACGAACTCACTCTCACCTACAAACGCAGCACCTATAGCCTGGGAGCAATGGTAGGAATCACTGAAGAGCGAAGTCGCACACATGAAGAATCTTTTACTAACAGCTACGACAAGACACCCACAGGTTACAAACTATACAGCAGGCAACATGAGCTAGATAATCCCTATAAGCATGCACAGACGCTCTCGGGAAAGCTCTTCGCCGAATACCTGTTCAGCCCTGACCACAAGCTCGCATTCCACTATTATATTGACTGGAAACGACGCAACGACAACAACAAATACTATGATATCACTAACACCTATGACGCTAACGAGCAAGGCGTCATCGTGCAGGATACTCCCACCACGAGCGACTCAGTGATGTCATTTCAAACTGGTGCCGTGAGACGCAACGAGCTCAACTTTGAGTACACAGGAAAAGTGGGCAAGGTATCGCTCTATGCAGGTAATAACACTACATGGAACACAACATTCTCAAACACCAGCAAATATCACGTGGTGAATTTGGAGCAAGGAACACAATTCTCGCAAACAACCGAACCCAAAAGCGAAACTCTGTCTCGAAGCTACCTTGCAGCTTCGCTACCACTGGGACACGGCACCGTGAGCGCGGGTAGTGAACTGACACTGCGCAACACCGACATTAAGTTTGACGACTCAATGCAAAAGCGCGACTGCACACATGGCGACATCAACGAGGACAACTATGCAGTCTATGCCCAAGCACAACAGACCTTTGGCAACTGGACAGTGGCAGCCGGCGTGCGCTATGAGATGTCTAAATTCAGCTACAAAGCACAAGATGACGACGACGGTGCTCGCCTAGTATTTCCCCAGGGATTCAAGTTTAACCGCGATTATGACCACGTCTACCCCAATGCTATGGTTGCCTATACAATGGGTGACAACAAGTTCACCCTGTCATACGACCGCAGTTACAACCGCTTCAACATGGCTAATATACGCATTCGCATCATGCCTTCGTTCACTATTGAGAACTATATGCTACACACCGAGCGCATTAGCACCACTACGCTGTCATGGGCCCGTAAATGGATGAGCGCCAGCATCAACTACCGTCATTACGACGATCCGTTGTGCCACACTACCAGCGGCAGCGTTGACTACAACGGCAACAGCTATGATGCCCTTGATGTCAACCTAAACCTGTCACCCACAGTGGGATTGTGGACACCCGCGTTTACCGCCAACCTCCACAAGCAATGGTTTGAAATGCTCATGAGCAACGGCAACACAAAGCTCAATACCCCCATGCTCACCATGCAGCTCAACAACACGTTCGCTCTGCCGCAAGGATGGTTCCTCCATGTTAACGGCAACTGGCACAGCAAGGGATATGACCGCAATGTGAGATATTACTCTAACAACTTCCAGCTTGACGCATCGGTACAAAAGAACTTCCTGGACAACAAACTCTCGGTAGAGTTTATCGGAACAAATCTACTGAGAAACTCATGGGATGACGTGACAATCTATACCGACCACACAAACGGAGCTAACAAAGGCCACAAGAACCTGATTCAGCGAGTGGTAGCATTATCAATGAGATATACCCTGTAACAGCATTCCAGCTAAGCTTTCACCTTAAAAATCCTAGAGAGCTTAGTGACCTTAGAGAGTTTAGAGAGTTTAGAGAGCCTAAAGAGCCTAGTGAGCCTAGTGAGCCTAGAAAGCTTGCCGTTGATCAGTTATTCATGCGTTTCAGCACGTTATAGCTAGGCAGGACGCCCAGTTCGCCAGCCTTGCTCAAATCAGCCACGCCACGCTCTCTGTTACCCGTGCGCAGATACATGAGTCCACGGTTATAATAGGCCGCTGCAAAGTCGGGCTTATACTCGATAGCCTTAGTGAAACAGTCTATGGCTTGTGTGTAGTCGTTGAGCAAAATGTATACATTGCCCTTGTTGTAGATAGCATATACATTCTTGGGCGAATACTTGAGCACATTATCGAGCGAGGTCTGAACCTCCTTGAGCAAATTAGCAGTTTCCTGCTGGCGCAACATCGCATCGGCCTTAGCGTCACCGCCTTTTTCGTCATCGTCTTCAGCACCCTTAATGAGCATCATATACTTGACATAGTAGGCATTAGACAGCAAGAAGTGGGCCATTGCGAAGTTCTCGTTCAGTTCAACAGCTGATTTTGCATCATTGATGGCAGCATCTATATTGCGCACCAGCATGTGGTCAAGTCCCCGACCCAGATAGTCTATGGCACGAGGACGCGACGACGCCATCAATCCGTCATAATACTCGATACTGCCAAAGTGGTAGTCGATAGTTTCCTCATCCAGAGGCTCTTCACCGGCAACCATCGACAGTTGTCCCGGCAGCAGGCGAGTGTCATTAATCTCAGCAATCTCCTTTACATAATAGGTGTTGCCGTTGAGCTGGTTGTCCTGTGCATAATAAGACAGCATGAACATGGGTTCAGGCTCAATGTCGTAGTTATTGTTCTGGATGCGGCCACGCTGGCGGTTGGCATATTCGGGCTTAATGGGATTCTCGGGGGCAACGGTGAGCATTGTGTTAAACTTGTTTATCACATCCTCGGCAGTCTCCTCGGCCTCGGCAGCCTCATTGCGTTTCTTAGCTTCCCTAGCCTCCTCGGCCTGCAGTTCAGCCTGTTTCTTCTCCATGGTCTTGCGCATCTTTGACACTTCGATAGTCATGGGGTTGAACGTGCTCATGTGCACACCTTTCTTGTTAAACACGGCAATGGCTCGCTTATAGTCGGCCTCACATCCCGCATTGTCGCCTATGCGTTTCTTTGCCTCGGCACGGGCCATGTATCCGCTCTCATACTGAGGATATTTTTTCAGTATCACATCAAAGTCGGCAATGGCATTGCGGTATTGCCCTGTCTGGAAGTACATTATGGCACGTGTGTACCTGGCCACAAAGTTACCGGGCTCCTGCTGAAGCACGGCGCTATAGTCCCCTATGGCTCCCTTGATATTGCCCAGTTCAGTATACAACGAGGCACGGTTATATCGTGCCAGCACATTGTTAGGCTTTACCTTGAGGATGAACCCGAAATCTTCTATTGCCTTATTTTTCTCGCCCACCTCGGCCATAAGCATGGCACGGTTGTAGTGGGCCTCATAGCTATCAGGATCAATTTTGATTACATAGTCGAAGTCTTCCTTGGCGCCGACATAGTCATCAAGTTTATACCTGATGAAGGCACGGTTAATCAACAGACCGGTGTTGCGGGGATCAAGCTCGATAGCCGAGTCCAAAGCTTTGAGAGCACCCTCATAGTCCTTTTTCTCACCACGCATCAAGATGTCAGCTTTAATGAGATAAGCATTGCCATTCTTGGTTGACATTTCAATGCTCTTGTCAATCCACTCCAGAGCTTGCACCGAGTCCTTCTGTTCCAGATAGAGCTGGGCCAGTCCCAAATATATCCTCTCGTTTTTAGGCTCCGTCACAAGCAAAGCCCTGAACATACTGTCGGCTTCATGATATCTCTTGAGTTCAAATAAACATGCAGCGCGGTTAAACTGGTAGGAATTATCGTGAGGGTTAAGGCTCAAACTCTTCTCATAGTCATCATAAGCTCCCTGGAAATCCCGAATGTTTTGTCTTGCAACGGCACGCAACTGATAAGCACCCACAATAAACGGGTTGCGCTCAATTGCCTGCGTAGCATCTTCCTCGGCTCCGTTATAGTCCTCCAGATATATCTTTGCTATCGAACGATAATAATAAGGATCAGCAAGAAACGGCTTGGCCTTGATCACTTGGTTAAAATACTGTATCGACAAGATATAGTCCTCATAATACAGCGAGTTGCGGCCAATGCGCATCACCTGGTCAGTGTTAATCTGAGCCCAACCACCAGCTGTGCCCAGCAGCATCACAAGAATCAATATAATATGTCTAATTGCAGTATTCATAAAAAGATTATGCAAAAGTACTAATTTCTACTCAAGCCACAACACAAAATATTTAATTAAATATTAAAAGTACTAAACTATTTGGTCATTTACTGAAAAATAACGAAATTTGTAACTCAATATCTACAATACACAGTAAATGAAAAAATTTCTACTCATTACCATATCGATGCTTGCTGTAGCAGGATTATATGCTCAAGACAGGCAAAAGTATTCTCCTGACCAGGCCAAAGAAAAGGCAGCCGAGAAAGTTGTGCAAATCACCGACCATGAGCGTCAACTAGGCGGTGAGTGGCTCATTGACTCAATATATAACGATGAAGTATATGCCAATGCCGAGAACTACAGCAACTTTTACTTTGACTTCCGCCACAAGATGTTCATTTGCAACAATGCGTGCAACACCATCAACGGCACATTCAACATAAATACCAAGGAGCCCAATATGGTGAGTTTTATAGTTAATGGATTCACCGACAACACCTGTGCTCTCGCTAATAAAGTCATACTCAAAGCCGTTGAGCAGGCCCATAGGTTCACGCTTGTATCTAACGGCGACGAGGACCGGCTGTTTATTTATGATCAGCACAACAGACCTGCCATCATCATGACCCGCAACAACATCAAAAACCTTAGCGGCATATGGGAGGTCAAGGAATTATATGGCGAGAACTATCACGAGGCCGACAGCCTCATTTTCATCGCTGATACCGAGCTGCTCAGGGTGACTTGCAAAACCGGCAAGAACTACATCAACGGTAAAATCTTTATCGACCACAGCAAGAAGCACTCAATACAGTTTGAAGAACTTAAAGCCCTGATAAATAAAGACGAAATCACCGACAGCTACTATGAATACAAGAACGAACTGGAAGCCAAAGAAGCTACCTATAATTCTTTTGAAACTAAAATGCTACTGGCACTAGAAGATGCAATGCAATATCAGCGCATCAACGACAATGAATTTTACCTCCTTGACAACGACGGAAACAAGGTAATGAGAATCAAGAAAGTGCCACCCCGCCGCATCAAGAAGTAATTGATTGTCACTTCACATAATCAACTTTGAATGTCATAAAAAATAGAGAGACCCGCGGGTCCCTCTATTTTTCATTTTATGTAGTTTGGAAATTGTTACCAGATTGCCACACGGTCTTCAGGAGCACGGAACATCTTGTCGCCTGCCTTGATGTCAAATGCCTTGAAGAAAGGCTCAAGGTTACGGATGGCCACGTTTACACGGTTAACGCCCAGTGAGTGGGGATCAACCTTAGTGCGGCGCAGGATTTCTTCCTTGGTGATGTTAGCAGCCCACACGTTGGCATAGCTGAGGAAGAAACGCTGGTCAGGAGTGAATCCATCAATCTTCACATTACCCTTGCCCTGCTCGGTCTTCTTGAATGCGCTGTAAGACACGCGCAGGCCACCATGGTCGGCAATGTTCTCACCCATAGTGAAGTTACCGTTAGCATGAACGTCATCAGCAACAATTTCAGCACTGTACTGTGCACCCAGTTTGTCGGCAAGAACCTTAAACTGCTCAGCATCTTCCTCGGTCCACCAGTCAACCATGTCACCGTTGTGGTCAAAGCTGCGGCCCTGGTCGTCAAAGCCATGAGTCATTTCATGACCAATAACCACACCTATAGCACCGTAGTTGCAAGCATCGTCAGCATTAGGATCAAAGTAAGGAGCCTGAAGGATAGCAGCGGGGAAACAAATCTCATTGCTTGAAGGCTCATAATAAGCATTAACAGTTTGGGGAGTCATCCACCAGCGGTCCTTATCTACAGGCTGTCCCAGCTGGCTGTACTCATAGCGGGCAGCGCTCTGCTTGCATGCCATCACGTTAGTCCAGTAAGGCTTAGCCATGTCAATATTGATATCACTATAGTCACGCCATTTGTCGGGATAACCAATCTTGACAGTGAAGCTGTTGAGCTTAACAAGCGCATTGACCTTGGTCTTGGGGCTCATCCATGTGAGCGATGCAATGTGTTCGCCCAGTGCAACCTTAAGGTTATCAATGAGTTTCTGCATCTTCTCTTTGCTCTCGGGAGGGAAGTACTTAGCAACATACAGCTGACCCACAGCCTCGCCCAGCAAGGTGTTGGGAACATTGAGAGCGCGTTTCCAGCGGGGCTGCATCACCTGCTTGCCCGACATGGCTTTGCTATACATGTCGAAGTGAGCCTGAACGAAGTTGTCGCTGAGATATTCGGCGGCAGCATCGATGAGACGGAACTGCAGGTAATCCTTGATAGCATCTTCCTTGAGAGTGCCCAGCAGTTCATTAACCTTAGCCAGAGACTTAAGCTGGAACACACACACCTTGTCCACATTCTTGAGTCCAAGTGTTGAGAAATATACATCCCAGTTGATGTTAGCATAATCTTTTTTAAGATCAGTCACGTTTACCAGGTTGTACAACCTGCTGTAATCGCGGGTTTCCTCGCGTGACATTGCCACCTGTGCCAGGGCAACTTCAATCGCCATCACATTCTTGGCCATCTTCTTGGCATCCTTGTTCTTATTACCCACAAGCTCAAATACCTTAACGATATAGTCATTATAAGCCTGACGAATCTTCACTGTGGGAGCATCATTCTCTAGATAATAATCACGGTCACCCATACCTATTCCGCCTTGTGTAAAGTAAAGCAGATTCACGGTAGAGTGCTTGAGGTCAGCCATAATCTGTGAATCAAAGAAAGGACCGGCTATACCATTATGCATCCATGCGATAAGACCTGTAAAGTCTTCACGCTTAGCATTCTTGATGCGAGCCAGATCGCTCACAAGCGCCTGATAACCTTCAGCATTGAGGCGAACACTGTCCATACCCAGAGCATAGAGGTCGCCCACCTGCTGCTGGATTGTGCCATGCTTGTGACCGGTGCCCAGATTAGTGATGATGTCCTTCACCTGCTCACGGCTGTTCTCGGCCAGCTGGTCAAATGTACCGAAACGTGCATACTGCGGATCAAGAGGATGAGCCGTCATCCAGCCACCGCATGCATACTTGTAAAAATTCTCTCCCGGTGCTACCGATGTGTCAAGATTGGCAACATCCACACCCTTAGGCGTTCCTGCATTCATTGTCATTGATAATACACAAGCCAATGATAAAAATAAACCTTTTTTCATTGAGTTATAATAAATTGATTAGTTTTATTGTAAAAGTTCGCTGGCTTCTTCCCACTCCATCATGGTTTCTTCAAGTTTGGAGTTAAGTTCGGCGTGACGAGTATAAATTTCGGGGTCAGACGATGCACCGGTTGCCAGTTCGTCTTCTATTTCCTGGATTTGGCCTTCCAGCTGGTTGATGAGTTCTTCCAGTTGCTTCACCCGTTTAACAGCCTGTTTAGCCTTGCGGTCACGCTCCTTCTGTTCCAGATAACTCAGTTTGCCCGACGAGGGAGCCTGCTCCACAGTGTCCTTTTTCACAACAGCTTTAGCTTCGAGCTCTCGCAGTGAGTCAAGTTTCTTCTTCTCAAGAAACTCATAAATGCCGCACAAGTGTTCGCGCACTACCCCATCGCCAAACTCATACACCTTGTCAACAAGTCCGTCCAGGAAATAGCGGTCGTGTGACACAACAATCACCGTGCCGTCAAAGTCACGTATGGCTTCCTTAAGTATATCCTTGGTGCGCAGGTCAAGATGATTAGTAGGCTCATCGAGAATAAGCAGGTTTACCGGCTCAAGCAAAAGCTTGATCATAGCCAGACGGCTCTTTTCGCCACCCGACAGCACTTTCACTTTCTTCTCGCTGGCTTTACCACCAAACATGAATGCACCCAGCAAATCATTGATGCGGGTGCGTATGTCACCCACAGCCACACGGTCAATAGTATCAAAGACGGTGATGTCACCATCCAGCAGTTGAGCCTGGTTCTGAGCAAAATAGCCTATCTTGACATTATGTCCCAGCTTGAGTTCGCCTGAGTAGTCCACCTCTTTCATGATGCACTTCACCAGCGTGGTCTTACCGGCACCGTTCTTACCCACAAAGGCAACCTTCTCGCCTCGCTTGATGGTGAACGTGACATTGTGGAAAACATTGTGCTCACCATAGTCCTTGCGCACCTCATCGGCAATTACGGGATAATCGCCCGATCGTGGAGCCGGAGGAAACTTGAGTCGCAATCGCGAATTGTCTACCTCGTCCACCTCGATACGTTCTATCTTCTCAAGCTGCTTGATGCGGCTCTGCACCTGTACTGCCTTAGTAGCCTTATAGCGGAACTTCTCGATAAACTCCTCTGTGTCATGTATCAGCTTCTGCTGGTTATCATAGGCACGTCGTTGCTGTTCCAGTCGCTCCTTGCGCAACTCAAGAAAGTGGGAGTAATTGACCTGATAGTCATAAATACTGCCCAGCGAAATCTCGATGGTGCGGGTTGTCACATTGTCAATGAAAGCACGGTCGTGCGACACCAGTACGAGCGAACCCTTGCGAGTAGTCAGAAATGTCTCAAGCCACTGTATAGACTCGATGTCGAGATGGTTAGTGGGCTCATCGAGCAACAGCACATCAGGATTGCGCAGCAATATCTTGGCAAGCTCTATGCGCATGCGCCATCCGCCACTGAACTCGTTGGTGGGACGGTCAAAGTCAGTGCGCAAGAATCCCAGGCCTATCAGAGTTTTCTCAATCTGGGCCTCAAAATTCTCGCTCTGCATCATGGCACGGGTCTCGGTCTTGAGCGTGAGCACGTCTATCAGGTTTTGATAGGCCTCACTCTCATAGTCGGTGCGATTAGCCAGCTCATCATTGAGACGGTCAATGGTTTCATCGAGGGCATGCACGTGGTCAAATGCCTTGTTTACCTCCTCACGCACTGTCAGTGAGTCAGTGAGTTCCATCTGTTGGGGCAGATAGCCAATTGTGATGTCAACGGGACGGGCCACAACACCGCTCGAGGGTGACTGCAGGCCTGCAATAATCTTGAGCATAGTAGACTTGCCGGCACCGTTCTTGCCCACAAGAGCTATGCGGTCACGCTTGTTGATGACATAGTTGATGTCCTTCAACAGCACTTGACTGCCAAACTCTACATGCAATCCTTGAATAGAAATCATTTAGTATATTTAATTGTAGTGCAAAGTGCTTCGAGCACAATGACCCGAAGCACCTGTATATGCTATTGCAATTATGTTTATTAATAGTTGCGCGCAAAGATCACGCGGCGCTTGCTGGGCTTACCGGTGTAAATGCACTTGCCTTCTTCTTCCTCAGCGTCCATGGGGATGCAGCGAATGGTAGCCTTTGTTTCTTCCTTGATCTTCTCTTCGGTCTCGGTAGTACCATCCCAGTGAGCAAGGATGAAGCCACCCTTCTCAATCTGCTCCTTGAACTCTTCCCAAGTGTCAACCTTGTGGGTCATTGACTCGCGATGGTTAAGGGCCTTAGTGAAGATGTTAGCCTGGATCTCGTCAAGCAAGTTCTTTACATATTCCTCAATACCCTCGAGCTGAGCAACGTGCTTCTCCAGAGTATCGCGGCGCATAACCTCGACTGTACCGGCCTCAATGTCACGGGCACCCAGCACTAAGCGCACAGGCACACCCTTGAGCTCATAGTCAGCAAACTTGAATCCGGGACGCTTGTTGTCGGCATTGTCATATTTTACTGAAATGCCCATGCCACGCAGTTTAGCAACAATGGGATCAACCACAGCGTTAACCTGCTCGAGTTGCTCGTCGTTCTTGTAGATGGGAACGATGACAACCTGGATGGGAGCCAATTTGGGAGGCAGCACAAGGCCGTTGTCATCGCTATGGGTCATGATGAGAGCACCCATGAGACGGGTTGATACACCCCATGATGTAGCCCAAACGTGCTCGAGCTGATTCTCCTTATTGATGAACTTAACGTCAAATGCCTTTGCAAAGTTCTGGCCCAGGAAGTGAGATGTACCGCTCTGCAGTGCCTTACCGTCTTGCATCATTGCCTCGATAGTGTAAGTCTCGAGTGCACCGGCAAAACGCTCGTTGGCAGTCTTGACACCCTTCACTACAGGAAGTGCCATGAACTTCTCAGCAAAGTCGCCATACACGTTAAGCATCTCAATAGCCTTGTCCTGCGCCTCGTCCTTAGTAGCGTGAGCGGTGTGACCCTCTTGCCACAGGAACTCAGCGGTGCGCAGGAAGAGACGTGTGCGCATCTCCCAACGGAACACGTTAGCCCACTGGTTAACGAGTAAGGGGAGGTCGCGGTATGAGTTGATCCAGTTGCGATAAGTATTCCAGATGATGGTCTCGCTTGTGGGACGAATGATGAGTTCCTCTTCAAGGCGCGCCGAGGGGTCTACAACCACACCCTTGCCGTTGGGGTCATTCATCAAGCGGTAATGGGTAACCACTGCACACTCCTTTGCAAAACCCTCTACGTGGTCGGCTTCCTTGCTAAGGAATGACTTGGGAATCAGCAATGGGAAGTAAGCGTTTTGCACACCGCTCTGCTTGAACATGCTGTCGAGCTCGTGCTGCATCTTTTCCCATATAGCGTAGCCATAAGGCTTGATGACCATGCAACCACGCACTGCCGACTGCTCAGCGAGATCGGCTTTTACAACTAATTCATTGTACCATTGAGAGTAATTATCGGCTCTCTTAGTTAAGTTTTTTAGTTCTTTTGCCATTATTAATATATTATTTTTTTATTGGTTTCTTTGAGAAAACGTCTCCGCCTTTTATCTTGTCTTTCTTGGCAAGCTCCAGGAGTTCGTCATCAGGCACAAGATATATCTCCAGGCGACGATTGAGTTTACGGGCCTCGATAGAGTTATTGTCTACTCCATCGCGTGACTCGGCATTACCCACAGCATAAGGCACAACATAGTCAACCGATGCCTTCTCGGCAAACCAGTCAAACACCGCGTTTACCCTTGATTGTGAAATGCTATAGGCATAAGCGTCACTGCCCAAATTTGCACAATGATGCATCACAAGCATCATCTTGTACATGCCGGGAATCTTGATGAACGGCAGGAGGGGATAAAACATCTCACCCGCTGTCTTGGTAAGCGTTGTGTCATTGTTGTCAAACAGCTTCGAAGCGAGTATGGTGATCACAATCACCTCACGGTCACGCATCATCTCAACCTCATAATTGGGGTTGTTGTTGAGTATGCCGGCCTGTTTGTCCTGGAACTCAACCAAGTGCTCTGCGGCAACAGCGTTTTCGGGTTCAGGTGTGGCAAGATTCTCGCCCAGCGACAAATCATAAATGTCCACCTCTACAGCCTTTTTCTTTGCATCGGCACTGAATGCCATTGCAAAGCTGGCCACGACTGCCACCGCAATAAATATTGAACGTAAATGTTTCATTTCCGTCGAGTATTTATGGTTAGTCAAGCGTATCTTCATAGTCAAGCTCTGCCTCCACAATCGCGGGTACATCGGCAATAGCTATCTTGTTTTCGTCGTCTTTCTTGAGTTGCTTTGACACATATGCTGCAATGGCACTCACCTCAAATGCCTCGTCGGGGGCATCATCGCTCAGTGTCTCGTCATAGTCAAACATGGCGTCAATCACCAGCAGCAGGTCGTCATCACTGTATGCCTCACACTGGGGCACTGCTTTGCGAATGAACTTAATCGCATTATTATCATCAAATTCCATCATGATTTTCTATCATTTATTTTGTTTATATCCATTAGTTTACAATTCCAGCAGACCCATAGGCAGGTTCATCTCCATCACCTTGGCGTCTATGTCGAGCGAGACAATGAAGTCATCGGCGGCAGGTATCTGCACCTCATCCCCGTCGGGACGCTCGACGATGAACAGCACGTTCTCAGTGGCATCGTCCACATCAGCGATAGTACCTATCTCGGTCCCGTCATCGGCTACCATCTTGAACCCTATGAAGTAATCGATGGGCAGCTCGTCGCAATCTTCCTCATCGCTCAGCGACTCATACTCGCTCTTGAGCACATAGATGTCCTTGTTGACGAGCAGTGCGGCTTCTACCTCACTGGCAATGCCGTCGATGGTGAGCAGTGCGGTTGACGCTCCCTTGGGACGCATCGCCTCCACAAAGAATGGGACAAAGATGCCGTCAATGTCGCTCACGAGACAAGAGAATGAGCCCAAGACGTCAATGTCGACATCTATTGATGCCGATATCTCACCGTTAACCCCATGGGGCTTGTTGTAGCGACCTATCTCTATTATATCGTCTCTGAGTATCATTTCTTCTTTTTCTTCTTGCCGCCATTGTTTTGCTGCGGAGCCTCTTTGAACTCGTGCAGCGAGTGGGTGTCGACATGCAGGTTGATGCGACCCCTTGAATAGTTATAGAGGTCCTTGAAGATCTTGCCGTCTTCCACATCCTCTTTATTGATTTGGAAGATGAGCTTCTTCATGTGGTTGGCCAGCAGCATCACCAGCGCGTCACGTTCCTCTCCCTCGGGATACTCGGCAGCACGGTCGATCATGCGCTCTATGATTTTACCATAATGGCGATACTTGATGGGCTCGAGCTGATACTTGAGCATCTCGGGCTTGCTGTCAAGGTTGTCCTGCTTCACCACCTCATAGGGGTAGTCGATGTCAAGCTTAAAGTCGCTCATGATGGCAAGGTGGTCCCACAGCTTGCGCTTGTAGCCCTCCTCGGTGCGGTTCTCAGGAAACATGTTGTCCATTATGGAAACGATGGTGAAGGCGCAGCGGTTGCGCTCTTCGCGATCAGCAATTTCCATGCAGTGGTCTACCATCTGCTGCACATTGCGGCCATATTCGGGTAACAACAGTTGCTTGAGTTGTGAGTTGTATGTTAACATAAAGTCTTTTTCCTTAAATACAAAATGCAAAGTTAGTCATTTTTTTGTTATAATGAAACCCATTTAAGGTTTCGGGCGGTGTCACAACACCTTTTTCTTGGGGGTTGTGGCCTGAAACTCCTTGAGATAAAGCGGAGTCGAGTAAGCCACGTCGATAAACCTCGATTCTCTGAAGGCTTTCTCGGCCAGTGCCGTCATCTCCAGTGCAACAGGCTTTACGCCATCAATGAAGATGGCATTGGGATGCTTGATCACGTCTTTAGCCTTAGTCGAGCCATTGCCCATGAACACCACTTTGTGGCTGTCGAGCAACGATGCAAACGACTGCTCGTCGAGTATCATGGCCTGGGGCTCTACCACCGCCTCCAAAGCGGGGTTATAGGCGGCAGTGTACACCTCCATGCGGCGGGCATCTATCATGGGGACATAGATCAAGTCGTCCTCATCAAAGAAATTATTGAACATGGCGCTCACAACCAGCAGCTGCAACGTGTTGATGCCAATGAGGGGGACATCCATGCCGAAGGCAAGTCCCTTGGCTTCGCTCAGCCCTATGCGCAGTCCTGTATAGCTGCCGGGCCCCATGCTCACCGCGATGGCATCCAACTTGAGCTCACGGGTGCGCACATAGTCGAGCGCATCCTTTACATAAGCACTGAGAAGCGTAGCGTGGGTGGGACCGTCATAATTCTCGTGGTGTTCAAGAATCTGTCCTTCGCTGCTCAATGCCACTGAGCACACCTCGGTTGATGTTTCTATACTGAGTATTGTTGCCATATTTCAATATTTCCTTTTGTTCCAAAATGCAAAGTTACTCATAAGTATCTAACTAACGGGAAAATTACACATAAAAAACGTCAAAACTTATACATTATTAACAACTTTGGACTATCTTTGCAACTATACACCAATAGGACTATCTCGTGCAAATCTCGCTCTAACTGACAGAAATTAAAAGAAATTTGAAGAAATTTTTTTACTTCGTATTCTTATTCAGACTAAAAGAACATAAAAGACACGAATTTTAATTTTAATTTCTTTAAATTTCTGTAAGTTTTAAGCCTGGTTTTGCCCATTGGAACCCATTGGTGTATAGTTACACTATCTTTGCAACTATACACCAATACTCCTTTTTGCATAATCGCCGCACGGATCTCACAGATTTCATGGATTAATCATATAATTACTTATTTTCTCAGATTAAAAATCAGCGAGTTCTGCGAGTTCTGCGAGTTCTGCGCGAGATAATCCCCACTGGTGTATAGTTACTCTTCTGTCTAAAAACACACTGGCTGCACAGAGGTTTCCATGCAGCCAGTGTTGTATCTGGAATCTAACGATTTAGTCAAGCTTGAGAACGGCGAGGAATGCCTTCTGGGGCACCTGCACGTTGCCTATCTGTTTCATGCGCTTCTTACCGGCCTTCTGTTTCTCGAGCAGCTTGCGTTTACGGCTCACGTCACCACCATAACACTTGGCAGTCACGTCCTTGCGCACCTGCTTCACAGTCTCGCGGGCCACAATCTTGCCGCCTATGGCAGCCTGGATGGCGATGTCATATTGCTGGCGGGGCAACAGTTCCTTGAGTTTCTCGCACATGCGGCGACCAAGCGACACAGCGTTGTCCACGTGTGTGAGCGCACTCAGCGCATCCACCGGCTGGCCGTTAAGAAGGATATCGAGTTTGATGAGCCTTGAGTCACGATAGCCGCTGATGAAGTAGTCAAACGACGCATATCCCTTGCTGATGCTCTTGAGTTTGTCATAGAAGTCAATCACAATTTCTCCCAGGGGGATGTCAAATGTGAGCTCCAGACGGTTACCAGAGATATATTCCTGCTTCACCAGTTCACCGCGTTTAGCCAGACACAGGGTGATGATGGGACCCATGAAGTCGGCAAGCGTGATGATTGACGCGCGTATGTAAGGCTCTTCGATGTGCTCTATCAGCGTGATGTCGGGCAGTCCGGCCGGGTTGTGCACCTCGGTCATCTCACCCTTCTTGTCATACACCTTGTAAGACACGTTGGGCACGGTGGTAATCACCTCCATGTTGAATTCACGGCTGAGGCGTTCCTGCACAATCTCCATATGCAGCAGACCCAGGAAGCCGCAGCGGAAACCAAAGCCCAACGCTACCGACGACTCGGGAGTGAACGTCAACGCAGCATCGTTGAGCTGCAGTTTCTCGAGCGACGCACGCAGGTTCTCAAAGTCTTCGGGCTCAATGGGATAAACACCGGCAAACACCATGGGCTTAACCTCCTGGAAACCCTCGATGGCCTTGTCACATGGCGTATCAACATGCGTGATGGTATCGCCCACACGCACCTCAACCGAGTTCTTGATACCCGAGATGATATATCCCACATTACCAGCACTGAGTTCCTGGCGGGGAGCAAGCTGCAACTTGAGCACACCCATCTCGTCCACATGATATTCCTTCTCAGTGTTGACAAACTTCACAAAGTCGTTCTTCTTGATGCAACCGTTGAGTATCTTGAAATACACGATGATGCCACGGAAGGGGTTAAACACCGAGTCAAAGATAAGAGCCTGCAGCGGAGCCTTGGGGTCACCCTTGGGAGCAGGTATGCGCTTCACTATGGCCTCCATAATCTCAGGAATACCCACACCAGTGCGTGCACTGCAACGAATGATGTCCTCGGGATCGCAGCCCAGCAGTTCCACGATTTCGTCCTCAACCTCGTCAGGATGAGCGCTATCCATGTCAATCTTGTTGATAACAGGGATAATCTCCAGTCCATTGTCAATGGCCATATAGAGGTTAGAGATGGTCTGAGCCTGAACACCTTGTGTAGCATCCACAACCAGCACGGCACCCTCGCAGGCGGCGATAGAGCGCGACACCTCATACGAGAAGTCGACGTGTCCCGGAGTGTCAATCAGGTTGAGAGTATATTTAGTGCCGTCGAGCATATAGTCCATCTGGATGGCATGGCTCTTGATAGTGATGCCACGCTCGCGCTCAAGGTCCATATCGTCAAGCACCTGAGCCTGCAAGTCCTTGCCCGAAACCGTGTTTGTGTACTCAAGCAGACGGTCGGCAAGCGTACTCTTACCATGGTCAATGTGTGCAACGATGCAGAAGTTTCTTATCTTATCCATAAATCAATAGTCAATATTTTTGCAAAGTTACTGAAATTAATTGACTCTACAAAATCAACAGTGATGTTAAACAAACAAGTGCCTGACACCAAATCAAAGCCAAATTCAATAGTCATAACCGATTCCAAGCAATACATAGAGACTCTTGCTGAAACAAAAGAAGCCGAACGCAAAGTCTAAGCATTCGGCATTACTAGATGAATTATACAACACCTATGTATCCTATCTATTACGGTACAACATCTGTTTCATCCCTTGCATTCACAAAATGTTTATCACTAAAAATGATGGAATAATACTTGGTATATTTGTTATCGCTAGGGATTAACAGCGAAATATTCGACAACTTGTCTTTAGTCATGCCTGTGTACTCATTGCCAAAGTGTTGATTATAAATGCGCATGTCATTCAAACAAAGACTTTGTACATAGGCCAACAACTCGTCCTGGCTCACCTGATCCATGGGCACATAAACCGATACCTTGTAAAAACCAAGTGGATCAAAATCGTCTGCCAAACGCTGCTTAGTTGTGTAATATTGGTATATCACATTATTGAGTCCATAAACCGTAGTTTTAGTCGCTTCAGGAAAAAAATCACTATCTTCCATCTTAACATCTCCTAAAGCAGATTTAAGAGTATTGATATCAGCATACCACTTCATGTACGGAAGTTCGAAAACTTTCTTTGGTTCTGGTTCGTTGTCACCACAAGAGCCCAACACCACAGCAAGTATAAGCGACAATGTCGCTAGAATCCAATTTCGTTTCATAATCTATTAATTTTTATATGTTTTGCAAAATTAAAAAAATTACTTGTAAAATCAAACACACAATCTACCCCCCCCATTTTTTAACACAAATTAAATTTTATTTTTAATATATGTTAAGACTAACATCACATTAAAAAGGTTGACAGTATTAGAGCGGTTAAGTTTACAAGTTAACTAAAAAAGTTTACAACGTTACTGCAGGGGTTGTCATGAAGTTTTGGAACAATTTGCAGTAGCATAGGTTTCGTCAGTTCCTTGGAGCCCAAGGAACTCGGCGCAAGTTACATCATTTCTTATTACCGTGCAATTATCCCGTCGTGATTTACCTCGCCTTCGGCTCCCTGCCGTGGTGCGAAAGTGCGCTTCTTCCACTTCTGCGCCACTTTGCCCAGAACAGGCATCGTGGACGACACGCCACCCAAGGCAAAACCTCGGAGAGGTCAAGAGCCTCGGATGAGCCTCCGACGTCCACCCTCCCATCGCAGCCGCCCCGTGCCCGTGATCGTGCAAAAAGGGGTGGCTTCTTGCTCAAAATAATGCTTACTAAGAACTGCAAGAATGAGCAGAGTTTTCATTCCAGAAGCTGACTTCGTCTTCTCGGCCAAAAGCAAGAAAGCTCACTATGGCTCTCGCTGCTCCATCGGGTGTTACTTAGAGAGGCCGAGGCGCAAGCCAAGGTAATTGCGGTTGAAGTCGGACGAACGCCAGTAGCGATTAGTCAAACGGCTACTCCACTTGCCAGTGTACCAGCACCCGCCGCGATCTATTCGGCGAGAGCCACTGTTGGGACCTGTTGGATTGACCTGTGATGTGCTGCTATAGAGACCTTCCCTATCCTGGCACCACTCCGCCACATTGCCACTCATGTCATAAATGCCAAGTTCGTTGGACGACATTTGAGCCACAGGCTGTGTCATGCCGCCGCTGTTACCGTCATACCATGCCACGTCATCGATATTGTTACTTCCACTATACTGGTAGTGGTTGCTTTTATTGCCACCACGGGCAGCAAATTCCCACTCGGCCTCGGAGGGGAGACGGAACTGCTCACCAGTCAACTCATTTAATTTCATAATGAATTCCTGACAGTCATTCCATGAAACGCACTCCACAGGCAGGGCACCTCCTCTGAAATGGGATGGATTGCTGCCCATGACTGCCTGCCATAGATTTTGGGTCACCTCGGTTTTGCCAATATAATAGTCGTTTGTCAATGTAACCTCGTGAGCAGGAATTTCTCTTTCATCCGGTTTATCTTGTTCGGGAGTTGCGCCCATTTCAAATGTACCGCCCTTGACAAGAACCATATCAAACGACACGCCATTAACGTTATATTTCTTTATAGGCTCAGGTTCCTCTTGAGAGGTGTTTTCTTCAACATTTTCTATTACATTCTCTACAACTTCACCTTCATCTTCTGCTAACGACCGTGTGTCACCTTCTCTGGCATATACCAGTATAACGGCTAATGCAACACAAACTACTCCCATCAGAGCCCACAGCCATGCATTGTTTTCCTTCTTCACCGGCTGCGTTGTTTTCCTGACTTTTTCTCTTTCCTGTCGATTAACCCACATCTTTTCAATAGGTTTATCTACCTCCACTACCGTTGCCTCTACCAGGGTGTCATCTTTCACATTACTCACAGTAGTATCGCGACTCAGGGCAGCAATGAATGCCCAGGCGGTCTTGAGGCGGTCGCGCTTGCGGCTCTTCATCGCCTGGCAGATGGCAGCGATAGCCTGCTGGCTCACTCCGCGGGCAACGAGTTGATCAACGGGGATGCCGTTGTTGTCAATAAAAGAGGCATTAGGCGGTGTGTTGCCTGTGAGTAGTTTAAAGAAAGTTGCTCCTAGGGCATAGACGTCAGTCTCGGGAGAGAATGTGCCCACACCGCCCAGCATGTACTGCTCTGTCGGTGCATACCCTTCGCTAATGCCCACAGGGGTGGAGCTGGTCTGGCCTCCTGACTTGGAGTCATACTGCTTGGCTAGGCCGAAGTCGATGAGCACGGTCTCGCCTTTCTCATTGAGCATGATGTTGCTGGGCTTCACGTCCAGATGGGTCATCTTGTGCCGGTGGATATAGTCGAGCGCCGAGGCTATCTGCTTGATGTAGCGAGTGGCGACTGGCTCAGACAGATACCCTTCTTTCTTCACCTTGTCGCTGAGCGATCCGCATGGGGCATACTCCATCACGTAGTAGGCAGTGCCGTTCTCCTCAAACACGTCGATAGTGCGCACAATATTGGGATGGTTGAAACGGGCAATGTTGCGGGCTTCCTTGAGGAACTTCTCACGGTAGCGCTCCACAGTTTCTCGTGCTCCTTCGGTACCCAGCGTGACATGGCTTGAGCTCTCTTCACGGCTGCACATCTCCTTCATGAAAAACTCCTTGACGGCAACCTTGCGCATAAGGCCGCTCTGCATCGCCAGGTAGGTGATGCCGAAACCACCCTGCCCCAGCACACTCAGTATCTTGTAGCGTCCTCCCTGCAACAGAGAACCATTATTCAATGTTTGTCCCATAATTATTTCTTTTTCATCGACAGCAAAAGTGTGGGCGAAACGACCTGGTCAACGGACACCTCGATTTACACCCTTGGTGACTTGAGTTGTGCCATCGCTATACTGTGTGACGATGATGTTAAACCCGCTGAATGGTGTGTCCGAAACCACTCCCTGTGCGTTAATATACTTGGTTGCTACAGGCTTGCTATCAACGTCACAAGCAGTTACAGCGGTGTGAATGCCATGTTCAAAGAGGACGTCAACACGTGCCTCGGCTATGTAGTAGCGTTGATTCTCATCATCTTTGAGACGAGAGACTTGTTGCATGTCTTGGGCCTCGGCATAGACACGTGCAATGTAAGTAACTTTTGCCTTTTGCCCCATGCTGAGTGGCTTGCCAGCGAAACAGTCTTGAAGCAGAAGATGCTCGTTATCGTCGCTGATAGTGCGGTAACCCAACTCTAATTCAGAAGCTTTGCCTACAAAGGTTTGTTTCTCTCCATTGATGGCTGTCTCTTTGCCATCATAAATACGCCAGAGGCGGAAATTAGGAATACCACTGTTATCAGCGTTCACTTTAAGTGTCTCGCTGAGAATAGCATTGAGGTCAAGGTTTGCGCAGTAGATAGAGATTTTTTCGCCCTGTTTGTTTTCGATAGGTTCAGTCACAACATACCCCTTAGAGCCCAATATCGGGTCATTCAGATAATTGATGTCAATGCTAAGGTGTGCCAACGCAACACGCTTGATGTCGCAACCATACGTGCTGATGGTGGTTTCATCAATATCATTCTTGGTGTATGCTTCAACGATACCCACATAGCTAGTAAGTCCGTCTTGAGCATTGGTCACGTCGCGGTTGTCGTCACTAACACCCATGTCCATGAACGTTTCGTTAGCGTCAAAACCACGTGTTTCAACAACTGTGTTGAGACCTGTGTTGTCGCGCTTGAACGAGGTGTAGGTACCGTCTTGGTTCTTCTGGATGCGTGCCACGTCGGTCTTAGCATCGCGGCGCAAGAGAATGTCGCGTGTGGCCGAGTAGTTGTTCACGCGCACGTCGATGTTGGTTGCATTGCCCACATCCAGATTGTGGTCAGCATCGGCCATGATTTCATCACGAGAATAAGTAACAGCTTCCACTTCAACGTTAGTCTTGAGAATGGGCACACGCACCACGTTACTGTAAGCATCACGGCTTGTGGTTTCGCCATCGGGGTGAAGGATGTCGATTGCCGATACAAATTTCACCTGATAGTCGTAGTGAGCTGCATGGTCGTTGTGTGCCGTTGAAACAGCAAATGCGTCAAGCAGCTGCAAGCCGTGTTCACCAAGTGATATCTCGCCATCAGGAGTTTCGCTTGTGAAGTGCCCTGTTATCGAGGGATAGGAAATATTGCTTACACGGTTATCATAAGTCACAGTATAGGGATATTCATAGAGACCGGTGGTTCCATTTTTTGATTTTTCACCCATTTTCACCGTTGCTACATGCTCGAGTGGTGCTCCTGCGGCCTCTGAGTCAAAGCGATAGAGGTCAAAGGTTGTGTTGCCGTCTATCATATTACCCCTTAACGCCGTGCTGGGGTCGGCGTTGTTGTTGGTCATGGTGATAAGGTTCTCATAGTTGTTAACCTCGAGAGCTTGGTCATAAGTACTCTTGTAGTTGCCTGTGATTGAGAGGTTGAGGCGCTCAAATGGGTCATAGCCGGGGATTGTCACCACATCGGTGTTGGACCACGCCTTGTTGAACTCCGTGTTGATGGGCCGGCCTGAAATCTGGTAGGTGATGTCGTAGCCCTTGAGTTCCTGGGGAACCTCGTAGGTATAAGTATTGGCAGTGATGCCCGTGGCAATGGGCATGGGCTGACGGACTCCATTCACCACAATGTAGATGTCATACTCCTGCACGAGGTCGCTATTAGGGGCAATCTTGTTGAGCGATGACGTCCAGTCCAGTGTCACACTATACTTGCGAGAGTCATCGGTGGTTTCAACGCGGTTTTCACTACGTGTGGCCGTGAGTTGAATGGTGTACATCAGCGTCTTGGGAGCGTATGACGGGTTGTACCACGTGAGGGTGGAGTTTTTGTCTCGGTAATTATTGTTGTCAATTCTCCAGTTCTCAAAGCGATAGTCGCCTATGTAGAACACCAGACCGGTCACTTGTTTTGATTCGGTACCATTGCGGCCTGTCATTGAGAAATAGTGGGCGGCCGATTCCACCGAGCCGCAGTCGTGCACCACGCTATAGATTTGACCATCAAGCATTTTCTTGTAGAAGTCGGTAGTCTCAATACCTTCGGCATCGGTTGTGGGGCTGAAAAGCTCAAACATGTTGAGGAAAGGCATCTCGGTGTATTTGCGGTAGCGGCCCTTACTGATGAAGTAAAAGCGGTTCAGGGTCTCATCAATGTTGAAGATCACACCGCTGTTGTTGGGACCGTCACCGGTTTCTGAAATGTGCACACCATTGGGAACAAGTTTAACCCACTTGATGGCTTCGGTGATATAGTCTCTCACGTTAGAGAATTGCGACGACAGCTTGTTAGTCCATGAGTCTTTCACTGCTACCAGGAGCAGGGTATAACCCTCGCGGTTAGGCTTGTTGCCGGTTACGTTCCACCCAAAAGACTTATTATTGCCATAAGGTATTTCATGATCCCTGCGTGCGGGCTCGCCATACCATGAGCCGGGAATGTTAGGGTTGCTATATACTTCCTTGATGAGTGCCATGATCTGCTCGGTAGACTCAGCCTTCTCGGTGAGTTTGGTGTCGGGATGAACAACGCCGTTGGCATCGGTCCAGTCATAGGTGAATTGCTCGTATTCGGCCTCGGTAAGCAACACAGGATTAAATGTCTCTTGCGCTTGCATGTGCACACAACTCAAAGCAAGCGTTAAAAACAATATATTAAGCAACCTTTTCATTACGTAAATAAATTTGTGACCGCTATCAAATATCGCTAGTCAATAAAATAACCAACTAAAAAATTAATATAGAAGTTGAAACAGCGCAGTGTTCTAAACAAATGCCTTATAAGTAGAGATCATTAGACGCACCGCCATACTAAAAAGCAAAGTTACAAATTTAATTTTATAAATGGCACATATTTTACAGAAAATATTACTGTTAAGCCATCGGGCTATCATCCCTAGAGTCAAATGGGATGAGTTATATAACACACAAGAGGCCGCGCCATTGTTGTGGCACAGCCTCTATGCTTGAGTCAATGATTATGCTTTTAATCAGAAAGCAGTCACGATGCCCATGAAGTCAGCAGCCTTGAGTGAAGCGCCACCGATGAGACCACCGTCGATGTTGGGCTTAGCAAACAGCTCGGGAGCGTTGCTGGGCTTGCAAGAACCACCATAGAGGATAGTGGTGTCGTCAGCTACCTGTGCACCATACTTCTCAGTGAGGAAACCACGGATGAATGCGTGGATCTCTTCAGCCTGGTCGCTGGTTGCAGTCTCGCCTGTACCGATAGCCCAGATGGGTTCGTAAGCGATAACGATCTTGCCAAAGTCCTCAGCGCTGAGGTGGAAGAGCGAACCCTCGATTTCTTTCTTGATAACGTCGAAGTAAGAACCGTCCTTGCGCTGTGCAAGTGTCTCACCGCAGCAGAAGATGATCTTGAGACCGTTAGCCAGAGCCAGGTCAACCTTCTCCTTCAGAACCTCGATGGTCTCGTTGTAGTACTCGCGACGCTCGCTGTGACCCAGGATAACATACTGAGCACCAGTTGAAGCAACCATAGAAGCAGCAACCTCGCCGGTGTAAGCACCCTTAGCGTGGTCAGCGCAGTTCTCAGCCGATACAGCTACCTTGCCGCCTTCAACAGCAGCAACAACGCTTGTGAGGTGTGTGAAAGGAACACCTACAACTACGTCACACTTGAGGTCAGCTACAGCTGCTACAGCCTCGTTTACTTCCTTTGCCAACTGAACACCCTCCTGAACGGTTGTGTTCATTTTCCAGTTACCTGCTACAATATTTTTTCTCATTTTACTATAAAATATTTAATTTATAAATATATTTTTCTCACTACAAAGTTAGTGTAAAATTTCAAATTATCAACTATAAAGACTCACTTTTTTCGCTAACCGCCATAATGCGATAGGATTAAGCGCCATGCCGGTCAGTCTTTGTCGTGGGTAGTTGCGTCAGTAATCTCCTCAATGACAATGCCGTCATCGTCATCCTTCCTGCCGCGCTTGAACAGGCCGATGATAAATTTAGTAATCTTCCACAACAGCACATGGGTGCGGTTGAATGCGAGCAGCAAGCCCATCGCCACCAGGTAGGCGGCACACATCTTGGCCAATGTGGGATAAGGCAAATACTCCTGGTTAAACTTGTCAACGGGGAACGAGCGGTCGCGTATCAAGTCAGGGTCAATCGACACCAGTGTGCGTTTCCACTCCACCTTGCCACTGTTAAGCAGCACTATTGCGGGGTTGCCTCGCGCTATCATCTTGAGCTCGCTGTCATCCTCGGTATAGATGGGATAACGAGCCACGGTCATCTCGTTCCAAGCTGCTATCGCCTCTTCACTAGCCGCTGTGATGGCTGCAACATGATATCCTGCATGTGCCGCATTGTCATTGAGATCGTTAAGCAAGAATGAGTAAGCCCGGTTCACTTTTTCGAGTTCGGGAAGCAAGATAAGTATCTGATGCTCACGAGACAGCAGTTCGTCGCTCACGTCATCACCATTGTCCCACACGGCAATCGAGGGGGTATCGTGCGCTACAGAATCCTGGGCAACGCCGCGACGGTCCACATAGCTCCATCCCGAGTCGTCATCAGGGACGCTGTCAAGCGCAAATTCCTTCTGCACTCCATCCTTCTCATAGATAAAGACATAACTGTCGTCGCTCACAGGTGCCGACTTGCTACTCAGCTGAGTCCCCACCTTGTAAGGACGGAAGTCGAGCAGGGGCTGGGTAAAATATCCGTAGACGCTCAAGCCCAGACACAACACGCACGACAGCACCATGGTTACCCACTGCACCGCAGGGCCATAAAGCGACGGAATCTTCTTGTTAAGGAAAACAAGGTACAAGCTACCGGCAAGCAGCATCACGTTCTTGTAAAAAGTCTGCCAATTGTCCAGAACGAGCAAGTCGCCGAAACAGCCACAGTCAGGGATGGCATTAGTGCGTGCCAGCCAGAACGTGAGGGGTGTCATGAACAGTAAAAACAATACTGAAACTATAGGGCCTCCCCTGCGACAAGAACCCGTAGCAATGACCACGCCCAATGTAAATTCCATGGCAGCCAGGACAAACGCACCAACGATGCTGAGACTCAGCAGTTCTTCCCAGCCAAAGGCCATCAAATATTCATTGAACTTGTAATAGCTGCCCCACGGGTCTATAGCCTTAGCAAACCCCGACAGCATGAAAACGCCGCCCACGACAATGCGCATGAGCAGAACCACAGCTCCCAAAAACCAGTTAAACACCGGCGAGGAGCCATGTTTTTTATTATCTGTTTCAAGAGTTTCGGGATCAGTGTCAACACTATAGTCCAATTGAGCGTCAACCTGATTGTCCTCGACTACTTGAACGGCGTCGTTATTGTTTGGTTTCTTCGTCATGTTTGATCAAGGCAAAAACTGAATAGTTTATCATGTCCTGATAATTGGCATCGATTCCCTCGCTCACAAGGGTGTTGCCATTATTGTTCTCTATCTCCTTAGTGCGCTGTATCTTAGACAATATCAAATCAGTGTAGCTCGACACACGCATGTCGCGCCATGCCTCGCCATAGTCGGCATTCTTAGCCATCATCAGGTTTTTAGTGGCCAGGATGTGCTCGTCATACAGTGCCAGGGCCTCATCGGCAGTCATGTCAACGGTGTCGCTGTAGCCGCGCTCAAGCTGCACCAGTCCCATCACGCCATAGTTGATAATGCCCACAAACTCGGGCCAGATGTCCTCGCCCACCTTGCTCACGCCATTAACTTCAAGAGTGCGAATTCGCTTAGCCTTGATAAAGATCTGATCAGTCACGCTCTGCGGACGCAATATGCGCCATGCAGGGCCATAATCAGCCATTTTCTTGATGAACAAGTCGCGGCAACGAGCTATCACCGCATCATATTGTTTGCTAGTATTGTTCATGTTTTGGTTGTCTTGTATTTCAACCTACAAAGTTACAAAAAAATGTTTAATATTTAAACATTCAGCATAATCTTTTGCAACACAAGCCACACATTGCCCACTAAATTGTGTATCAGCACTGTTTCTTGACTAATTTGCCCAGATAATCGTAGTGCTCTCCGTGACTAATTATTGTAAACTCATAGCCATGCTGCTGAGCCGCCTCGGCCATGGTGTCGGCATCGATGTAAAGCCACTTGAACGAGTCGCCCTTGACGCTGCCATACTGCATCTGATACTCTATCTCGCCATAATATCCTGGGGTAGCCGGCAACTCTATGATACCGTCCTCTCCCTCAAACACATAGCAAATGTCGCTTGAGTCAAACAGCACACAACCTCCAGGGGCCAAGATGCGGTCAAGCTGGGCAAAGAACCGGGGCATGTTGTCAAGTGTACCCACAATGCCTATGCCGTTCATCAGCATCAGCACGGTATCATACTGGTCCTCAACCTCATAGAAGTCTTGAAGCAAAGCATGGGCCACACCACGCTTGCGCATGGTCTCGACCGACGCAGGCGATATATCAATAGCTGTGACATGAGCACTACGGCGCTGCAACTCAAGAGTGTGGCATCCGGCACCAGCACCCACATCCAGGATGCGTCCCGATGCACTCTCAATAGCCTTTTGTTCCAACACAGGCATGTCCTTAAATTCCCTGAACAACGTGGGAACAGGAAACTCGTCCTCATAAAACATGGGAGAGAACAACCTTAACTTGCTAGCCCTACCCTTCTCGTGAAATTGGGCAATGGCCAGTCCCATTGGGTCTTTATCTTTTTTCATAATATATAACATAAATAAAGTCGCCGCCCGTCATAATGCAAGCAGCGACTTCTATGATAAAATCCACACCAAAGGGATGTGATGAAACTCCGATAAAAACAGGATTTGAGGGCTCCATACCTTTGTAATCCTCCGGTCGCGAAGACACCCATTGCTGGGTCGAGGCCCGCCATTGGCATGAATGCTTGCTCGGCATTTCATAATAATTTGAAGAGTATCCCAATCAGCTTTGATGTGGACTGTTTTTTCAATGATCTCAACAACCTCTTGTTGTCAATGCAAATTTACAAACATTCTTTCAAATCAGCAAGAATTTGCACATCTTTTTCTATAAAAAATAATACTGCCTGCACAATAGTGCTGACAGCATCTTTTCTATAGATTTAAAAGTTCCATGACACGTGGTAGCAATGGTGTCGCACCGTCATTGACGATGACCTTGTCACTCAATTCCATAACGTCATCGGTCTGCTTATCAATGCGGGCACACACCTGCTCTCGCGTCAAGTGGCTGCGCACAGCCACTCTTGAGATGCGCAGTTCGCGAGGCGCCGTCACCACCCACACGTCGTCAAGTATCGTTGCCATGTTGCTCTCTCTGAGCAATGCAGTCTCAACAAAATTCAGCTCGCTGCCAGTGGCTGACGCCCATCGTTCTATATCCTTGAGCACCGCAGGATGGACCAAGGCATTCATAGCCTCAACGAGCGACTTGTCGGCAAAGATGCGCGATGACATGTAATCCTTGTTCAAACTACCGTCGTGCGAGTAAGCCTCATCGCCCAGCAGCGACTTGATGCCGTCGATGAGTTCCGCGCTTGTCACCATGAGTCTCTTAGCTTCGCTGTCACAGTCATACACAGGGTATCCCATGACCCTCAGCAGATGCGACACAACACTTTTTCCCGACCCTATTCCTCCAGTGATGGCAATGAGTTTCATCAGTGTTTCTCAATTATATACTCAACGCTGTCCATCGACAGGTTGACATCCACAAAGTAACCGGGCACCTCTCCCACAAGCACTTCCACCTTGTTGCCAGGTGTTTCAAGGTTAATGGAGTTATAGTCAACGACAGCCGTGATGGTGCCGATGTTGGGATCCCTCAGCATACTGAAGGGAACTAGGAACGAAGCATCTACAGTCGACGGGAACAATATCACATTGACGTTGCTGGGAGCATTGCACACCTCAATCTGCACCTTTTGGGTCTTTGTCACAAGATTTTCCACAGGTATCTTCACCTGCACAGCACGTGGCTCGATGAGAACACCCTTGATTCCGGCTATAGTCACGGTGCGCACAAGTGTGTCGGTGAGTCCGTCTACCTTGACGTGATAGCTGTAGACCTCATTAACCTCCTTAAGACGGTCGGCATCACCATATACGACCACCGAGTCAGGAATACACTCTATACTGCCCGAGAATGCGTAGGACGGAGCCGGCTTAGCGTCAACATCCAGCATCACAGGGACTTTCTTGCCAGGGCGATCAGTATAAGGGATGGTAATGTGGCTAGGCAGCACATTGGTGACGTTGAGTTTGATGATGCTATTCACCGCACTCACAAGTTGAGCATTGTCAACCTTGAAGTAGCCATTGGCGTCCTTGTAGTCGGCAAAGCGCAACTTGAGATGCGGTCTAGCACTAAAGTAATATTTTAAAAATGTGGAGCTTCTGCCTGTAACACTGACGGTAATTTCTTTAGGAGCAGGAGCCAGCAAGTGCACATTGGCCGGTATGTCTACAATAGTAACAGGAATATCAAGCTTATACCTGTCGTCATTGCTCATGGTCACGACACTCCACAGAATGCACGAGATAAGCAAGAACAGCAAGTACAAAAGCACCGAGTGAGAGCGGGGACTCCGCTCTTTCACCGCCTTAAACACCCTTGATATGCCTTCAATTACATTCATGACTAGACCTTAGATACCGCTATTGTTCACTTAGCATTAAGATTTCAATTCAAATCAATTACTTTGCATTTTCGATTGTCTGGGGATCAGCGCCCACCTCAGCAACCTGTGAGTAAGATTCGTAAACCATACCTTTCTCAATCACAATGCACACATTCTTATCAACTTCAAGCTGCACTGTAGTGTCACTCACTTTGCGAATCTTGCCATGAATGCCACCAGCGGTCATCACCTTCAAGCCAGGCTTGAGCGATTTCTGGAAATCGCGCACCTTCTTTTGGCGTTGGCTCTGAGGACGAATCATGAATAAGTAAAAGATAGCAATGAGGGCTACAATCATAATGAGAGAGCCCCAGCCGTTACCTTGCTGTGCACCACCCTGTTGTGCAGCACCGCCAGCAAACAATAAAATTGAGTTAAGCATAATCGTGTTATAATTTTTTTGTTAATAAATTCGTTAGGTAAATCCTATATGTAGATTCTATATTTTACTGAACACCCCGTTAGGGCTTGGCAATGATGCCGCGCTCGCGCAGGTTCTTGCACACGGCATGGAGTATGCCGTTTACAAACTGACCGCTGTTAGGGGTACTGAATTCCTTGGCCAGCTCAATATACTCGTTGAGAGTAACCGTTGTGGGAATTGACTCGAAGTATTTGAGCTCAGTGACGGCAACGCACATGATGAGACGGTCCATGAGTGCCACACGGTTCTTGTCCCAGCGCTCTGACTTGATGAATGAGTCTATCAGGATATTGTTCTCGTCCATAATCTGCACTGAGCGAGAGAATAACTTCTCACCAAATGCACGGTCCTCATCGTCCTTGAACATGGGCATGATAGGATTATCGTTACCTTCGAGGATGCGACGTATGGTCTTGATGACAAACTGACCCATTGTGTCGATGTCTTCAACACTCCAGAACAATGACATGGTTTCAAGTTTATCCTCAACATCCTCGTCGTTGAGAATGATTTGCTTGAGGATTTGTTTCCATATCTCACAGTCAGTGGCATTGTCGGTCTTCTCATATGACATATATTCCTTATAAATGTCGCTGTTGAGAATCTTGTCGAGCGTGAGGCGCTTGAATATGATTTCATCCTGCCAGCTCACCAGCTTGTCCTTGAAGAAGACGTTCAACTCCTCGTTCTCTCTCAACTGCTTCACCAGCCAGTTGTCGATAAAACGTGTGTTGGGATTCAAGTCCTCCTCGGTGGGAAGATACTTATTGCGTGCATCATCGATGGCACGGTCCTGCAGGTCGGTAAGTTCAATTATGAGCTTTAACAGATACATGTAAAGTTCATAAGACTTTTCAAAACTCAACTGCAAGTCATTCTTGGCTTGCTCATAAGTGCGGTCGGGACGAGTGAGCACATAGCTATACAAAGCCTGTACCACCTTAACCCTTATCAGTACTCTATTAATCATTATATTATAATATTATTAATTTCTAGTTTATTGTACAGCCTGGTTGTC
>JAKSLZ010000018.1 GCA_024400935.1 Muribaculaceae bacterium
TAGGGCGGCTTGGGGACTTGCACCCGTTAGAATACGTTCGTGCTGGGCGAACCAACACCAATCCCGGTAATCAATGCGACTACCGGGATTTATTGTGCTTACACCTCGCGACGAGGGCTACACGCCGTAGTTGTGTAGTTTGCGGTAGTTGACGGGGGAATGGCCCAGGTGCTTCTTGACAAATTTCCCAAAGAACGAGAGGTTGTCAAAGTTGAGCTCTGAGGCTATCTCTTTCACGCTCATGTTGCTGTATAACAGCATCTGCTTGATGCGCGCCACCAGGCTCTGGGTAATGATTTCGCTGGCCGACCTGTTGCTGTGCTGGCGGCACACGCTGGTGAGGTACTTGGGCGAGACGCACAGCTCGTCGGCATAGGACTTGACGCTGCGGTGACCGTCCACATTGTCGGTTACCAAATACAGGAAACGACGATAGAGCTTGTCGCCTTGCCTCAGGATGCTGGGGGTACCTTCCTCGGGGCGGCTGATGAACGACAGCAGGTCGATGGACAAAGCCTTGAGGATCTCGAGCATCGTCTCCCTGTCAGCGTTGAAGGCGGGGTGTGTCATCTTGAAATCAGCAAGCTCGTAGTACTTATCCAGCAGGGTAATCTCGTCGGCCGAAAGGGGTATCACGGGGTTAGACTGCAACATCATGACGGCATCTATCAGGCTCTTGTTGATGAGCGAGAACGCCATGCGCGAATTAATGGCTACCAGCTTGCACGATACGTCGGGGCTCGTGTAGTCTATGGCAACCAGCGAGCGGGAGTTGACAAAGAGGGCGTCGTTTTGCTTCACTACTACTTCTTGCTCATTGATGCGCATTTTCATCTCTCCGTTGAGGCAAAAGAGCACCACGAGGAAGTTCACCCTAAAAACATTTGCGATATAGGGCAGGGACGTGATGTTGTCGCCAAAGAAGAGCTCTCCGTCGTAGTATTTCATTTTCTTGGATATTGACGGGATATCCTGCAGGTTTAGCGTCGCGATGTCATGGGTATTCATAGCTCTTATAGTTTTAGGTGGATCACTTGTTGCAAGATTAGTGTTCTTGGATATATCGACTTGATTAAAAAAACAATGGGCATAAGGATGCAGTAATCCTTATGCCCACATTGTTATGAGTTGATTAATCCTCGCGAATGGTATCAACAAAGATGTTGATGATGTCCTCACGGGTGAGGAAACGGGGATCGCCGTCGAGCATTGCGCTGCCGGTAGCGATGGCATTGTCGGCCAGGCCGTCAACGTCGGCCATGGTGAAGCCATACTCGCTGAGCTTGATGTTGTCGACCTTGCACTCACGCTTCATGATAGCGAGGGCGTCAAGGAAGTCGCCGGGACGTGCAGCCTTGTGCTGGGTCATCTTCTCGGCCATCTTCATGTAGCGCTTCATTGTGTCGTTCTTGAAGGTCTTGAAGTAAGCCTTAGACAGAGCGATGAGGCCTGCTCCGTGGGGCAGCTCGGGGTGCAGCGCACTCAGTGCGTGCTCCATAGCGTGCTCGCCAGTGCAGCCGCTGGTGCTCTCTACCATACCTGCCAGTGTGCTTGCCCATGCCACCTTAGTGCGTGCCCACAGGTTGTTGCCGTCGTTAACGGCCACGGGGAGGTATTTGTATAATAATCGCACTGCCTCGAGTGCGTAGAGGTCGCTGATGGGTGAGTGATTCTTGTTGATATAACCCTCGGCTGCGTGGAAGAACGCGTCAAAGCCCTGGTAAGCAGTGAGTGCAGGGGGCACAGAGAGCATGAGCTCGGGATCAACAATAGCGAGTGTGGGATAAATGTGCTTGCAACCAAATCCCATCTTCTCGTGAGTCTCTTCGTTAGTGATTACGCCCCACAGGTCCACCTCGGTGCCTGTGCCGGCTGTTGTGGGAATTGCCACGATGGGGAGCGCACCGGTCACCTTCTTACCGCCGCCTGTGCCGCCGTGTACATACTCCCAGAAGTCGCCGCCCATGTGGGCAGTGATTGCGATTGCCTTGGCAGTGTCGATAGAGCTGCCGCCGCCCAGACCAATAACAAAGTCACACTTGTTGTCAAGGCACAGCTGAGTACCTTCCATCACGTGTGACTTAATGGGGTTGGGCAATATTTTATCAAATGTCACATGCTCCACACCTGCTTTGTCGAGCTGCTCGATGAGACGGTCGAGATAGCCCAGACGCTTCATTGATGTGCCTGCCGAAATCACGATGAGCGCTTTCTTGCCGGGCAAGGGCATGGTTGACAAGTTCCTGAGTTCCCCGGCACCAAACACGAGTTGGGTCGGGATGTTCAAGCCGAATTTCATTTTACCTTTCATAATAGTTAGTTTTAAGTGTACCGCTAGGTACAGTGGATAATTATTTGGGGTAAAATTAGTAATTTTTTTGCACATTTCAAAGGGTTTTTATATGAATTTCAAAATTACGGACATTTATGAGGCATTTATTGCCACCTTTGAGTCATCGCGAAGCTTGTGCCGGCACCACAACCACACTGCAATAGTGTTTGCGAAATCTCCGCACTGATAGTCCCATCACTGTATAATGACATGGGGCCGGCACAAGAACACGGGAACGATGAAGCGCCCGCTACTGGGCACGCGCCATCAGGAGCATGATGCGGGCACGGGCGGTGCGCCATGCCAGGCCGAAGTGGGTCCCCTCGTCGCCATAGTGGCGCAGCAGGGCATAGTTGGCAAGCAGGTCCACAATGGTGTCGTGCACGGTGGCGGTGTGGCAGTCCATAGTGGCGGGAAGGGCAAGCCCTATGGTGATATTACCTTTGTCCAGAAACGGATTGTAGTTCCAGGCGTTGATATATCCTGCCAGTCGCATCCGCAGGTCGGCCAGGCCGTCCTCAATGCTCATCTCGAGCTTGCGGGCGTTGTCGGGGGTGAGTACTTTGATATCGGTCTCATAGGCCGCATGCCATGCACTGTCGGCATATATGCGGTCAAGGATTGTGTCCAGATCTATTGTGATTGTCATGATTTCAAGGTCTTGTTGATTTTGTGGTATGCATAATCGGGGGTAAAGAAAAATTGCGACGCACGACAGTTGTCGAGCACAAACTCAAGGGCACGTGGCACCGAGATGTCGCCATAGGAGCACAGCTGCTTCACCATCAACGCAAGTTCCTCCCACATAGACGCTTGATTAGAAGGCTTGACAGGGTTGACACCTTGATTGAGTATCGATGACACCACCAGATAGGCGCGGTCATAGCTCACATGATAGTGAGGCCTGAAATTGTGCGTGACATACTCTACTGCGGCATGGCGGGCATCAGAGACACCGGCCTCGAGCATCAAGTCGAGCACGCGGCGATAATAGTCCATAAACTCGTTGTCGCGCTTAATGCGGTTGCGGTGCTTACCGCTTATCCCGCTTCCACCAGAATAGTTGTAATGAGTGTGATGATTCATAATAGTTTAAATGTAGATTAAGGTTAATAAAAATATTGGTTGTGCGTTTTTTGCACTGCAAAGTTAATACACAAAATGGTAAATTGCAAATATTTTGTGGTATTTTTACATTTTTATAACAATAGGGATTATCTCGATAACACATTTCTTTACATGCCCCCACAACCCTGTTGACCATGTTATGCAGCACGGTGCGAGAGATTTAGCGACATCTATTTCGTTATTTGTAAAATAATTGTTATCTTTACACTTTGTAAACGAATATAATCTTAAAACTCAATACTATTATGTTTAGCAAAGAAACTTATGTAGGCCGTCGCGCCGAACTCAAAAAGCTCGTAAAGAGCGGTGTTGTGTTGTTGTTTGGCAACAACGAGTCACCCTGCAACTACCCCAACAACGCCTTCTATCCCTTCCGTCAGGACTCATCGTTCCTCTACTACTTTGGCCAGAATCGTGATGGGCTGGTGGGCGTCATCGACATCGACAATGACAAAGAGACACTGGTGGGCAATGACATCGACATCGAGGACATCGTGTGGTATGGCTCGGTCGACAGCATGGCCGACATGGCAGCACAGGTGGGCGTGGCTAACAACGCGCCCATGAGCGCACTCAAAGCGATTTGCGATGAGGCCAAGGCCCAGGGACGCACCATCCACTTCCTGCCTCCCTATCGCCACGACAACATGATACAGATCATGGACCTGCTGGGCATTCACCCCTCACAGCAGCGCAAAGAGGCTTCTCATGTGTTGCGCATGGCGGTAATAAAAATGCGCAGCGCCAAGACTGCCGAGGAAATCGAGGAACTGGAGCGCGCCAGCGTCATCGGCTACAACATGCACACCACAGCCATGCGACTGGTTAAGCCCGGACTGAGCGAGAAATACATTGCCGGACAGATCGACGGCATCGCGCTCTCTTACGGCGCCAAGACCAGCTTCGCCACCATCTTCTCGCAACACGGCGAGATCATGCACGGCAACCCCTCTGAGGCCCTGCTCGAGGACGGACGTCTCGTGCTGTGTGACTGCGGTGCCGAGACACTTAACAACTACTGCAGCGACCACACCCGCACAATGCCCGTCAACGGCAAGTTTACCCAGCGCCAGCTCGAGATCTACAGCATCGTTGAGGAATGCCACGACCTGGCCCTCAAGGTGGCAGCCCCCGGCGTCAAATACCAGGACGTGCACTTTGCTGTGTGCCGCCTCATGACCGAGCGTCTCAAGGAACTGGGTCTGATGAAGGGCGACGTGGACGAGGCCGTAGCTGCCGGTGCACACGCCATGTTCCTGCCTCACGGACTGGGTCACATGATGGGCATGGACGTGCACGACATGGAAGGACTGGACCAGATATATGTAGGATTTGACGAGGAGACCCGCCCCAACCTGGAGCAGTTTGGCACTAACTGCCTGCGCATGGGCCGACGCCTCGAAGAAGGCTTCGTGGTTACCGACGAGCCGGGCATCTACTTCATCCCCGCCCTCATCGACGACTGGCGTGCCAGCGGACACTGTGCCGAGTTCCTCAACTTCGACATGCTGGAGACCTACAAGGACTTTGGAGGCATCCGCATCGAGGACGACCTGCTCATCACCGCCGACGGCTGCCGCTTCCTGGGCAAAGACCGCATCCCCTACCACCCCCACGACGTAGAGGAATTCATGGCCAACTAACCCCTCTAAGCTTTCTAGCCCCAAAAAACCATAGCCCCTATAAATCCTAGAGAGCCTAGAAAGCCTAGAGAGCCTAGAATGCCTAGAGAGCCTAGAAAGCTTAGAAAGCTTAGAGAGCCTAGAGAGCTTAGAACGCCTAGAGAGCCTAGAGCGCCTAGAGAGCTTATACCCCTCCCACTCCACCCCTTAATAAAATGAAAAAAAATGAATAAACCCTCATCCTCGCTTAAACGCCAGAGCAACTGGAACAAACTTTTCTTTTACCAGAAAAGCGAAGTCCTGTTCCAGCTCACTGTCGTGTTTTGCAAACGATTTTTGCCACCCTATGGCGACCGCACGGTAGACCAGATGGTACAAGCCGCACGCTCAGGAAAACAAAACATCGTCGAGGGGCTTGCCGATGGTATGACATCTACCGAGATGCAACTAAAACTGCTGAATGTGGCTAGAGCCAGCCTGCAAGAACTACATGAAGACTATCAAGACTACCTAAAAGCTCACAAGCTGGAGCAATGGGACAGTTCACATTCACGCTATTCATCGATGGTGGAATATTGCAAGTCTCACAACACGCTTGAGGATTATTCATCTTTTTTCACTCGATGGTCAAGCGAAGAAATGGCAAATTGCGCCATAACGCTGTGCCACATGACAGACACCTTGATGAGCCGCTATATAAAAGCACTCGACGAGGCATTTGTGAAAGAAGGGGGAATAAAAGAGCGCATGTATGCTGCCCGCACGGGATATCGCAAAGGACAAGACGAGCGCCTCAGCTTTCTCGAGAAAGAAAACGCACAACTAAAAGAAGAAATAGCCAGACTAAAGCGCCTCCTCGTCGAGAACGGCATAGTATATTGAGGCAACAGGAACAAAAAAACCATATAAGCCACACAGGCTATAAGCTACTTATGTAGCCTATATGACCTATGTGGCTTATATACTTTATATTGCCCGTATGGCTTTATCTTGCCACCAGTCTTACTTCATCACCTTGCTGGTGACGGTTGAGCCGTCCTTGAGGGTCTTGACAACGATGTTGACGCCTTCCTGCATCTCTTCGATGCGCTGGCCGGCAAGGTTGTAATAAGCTGTGCTCACAACCTCTACCTCGGCATCCACATCCTCTACCTCGGTCACGATATTGGCATTAGCACTCCAGTCGAGGTAGAATGTGCTGGTAGAGCGACCGTTGTTGTAGGTGTACTCGGCACGTCCGTTCGCTCTTGTGCTGTTTTCGCTCGAAGGAGTGAGGACCGCGATGGTGCCATACAATTTTTCAGAATCAATATCGCCTATAGCGGCAGCCTTGCGTGAGCCTGTCACTGTGCCCTGGACGCCATCACCCCATGAGTTCACGCTGCTTGCGCTGAAGTTGTCCTGGGCAAGGCTGGGACGAGGTTCGCCCTTGAGTTCGTCCTGACTGGTCTTGGTGTCGAGGAAAAAGCCGCCATTTTCGCCGGCATTTTCATCCAGCTGGAAGTAATACAACTTAACGGGCTTATTATCCTTAGTGAACGCAGCACACTCGGCTGTGATGGTGCGGCCGTTGTCCACGTCAACGATTGCCTCGGGAGCGAGTGATGTAGCGCCGCTAAGGTCGATGCCATTGATGTGGTTGTGAGCAAACTCCATGCGGGTGAGCGCAGCGAGTGATGTGGGCAGGGTGATGTTATACAAGTTATTGTTATTGGCAACAACGGTCTGCAACGCAGTTGAAGCGAAGTTAAGGTCACTCAGCCAGTTACCCTGGGTTTCGTCACACTTGTCATTATTGCTGCAGTCAAAGTGAACCAGCGCGTTGTTTGATGCCAGGTCAAGGTCTTTAACGTGGCAGCGAGCCAGGTCGAGGTAGCGCATTGCACCGCTTGCGCGCACGTCGAGCGATGCCAGAGCAGCGTTGTCATAGCACTTGAGCGAGTCGAGTGCGGTAGCGCCGTTGAGCTGGAGCGAAGTGAGGCCGCTGTTAGATACCCATGCGGTCTTGAGGTTCTGCTTTCCGCTCAGGTTGAGGCCGTCGGCGCCATAGGCGTTGTTATAAGCGTGCAGATACTTGAGGTTGCTGTTGGCAGTCACGTCGAGCGAAGCGAGGTTGCTGTTGTCCTCGCAATAGAGCAACTCAAGATTAGTAGCAGTGTTGAGACCAGCAAGACCCAGGCCGCCTACTGCCTGCTGAGTGCGAGTGTCGGGGTTGGGATCGGGATGGCCGTAAGGTTCAGCGTCGATGCGTGCCAGGCCGGTGTTGGGAACGTAAACCTGCTTGAGCTCGGGGTTGTTGTTCAGCGACAGCGAGGTGAGGTTGGTCTTGTCGTTAGCCTGAGCGATAACCAGGTGGGGGCAATCGTCGGCAACACACTCAACGAGTTCTCCATTAGCCTTGAGGTTCAGGGTATGGCCCACGCCGGTGCTGCTCCAGTGTGACCAGTTGTTCTTGGTCCAGTTACCTGACACATTGAGATACTTGAGGTGGGGGAGCTTGGTAACACCTACCGAGTCGAGGTCGCTGTTTGCAACATTGATATATTCAACATTGGGACAGCCGTCCTTACCATTGGGGTTCCATGAGCCCTGCATAGTGTAAGAGTCTTGACCACGTGTCTCAATCATGCTGATGCGTTTCAGGTAGTCAAAACCTTGACCTTCAAAGTTTTTGAGGAAGCCAGCTGATTTCATACCGTTATAGTCAGCATAGAACTCCTCAAGTTTGTTGCAGTTACTGATGAGCAGGTAGTGAGGTTCACGATTCTTGGCAGTTTCATTTCCACGCTTTGCAAAGTTGGCCATGTAGTAGTCCTCTTTGTACTTGTCGAGGCGGCCGTCACGGGCAAAGTGATGGATGGCGGTGTAACTGATGTCGATATACTTAAGCTCTTTATTATAAATAAGGTTGAGCATGCGCAAGCCGACGGTATCGTTGAACTCACCAGGGTCGCCGGGAGTGTGGAACTGCTTATTAACAACGCTGTTGTCGCTATACTCAGTGATGGTGCGGTTGTTGCGCACGATGAGAGTCTCAAGCAGGGTATTCTTGTGCAGGTGGAGCGAGTCCTGGAGCAGGTTGTTGCTCAGGTCAAGGTACTTGAGACCAGTGAGGTGCTCAAGGCTACTGCGGGTAGGAGTTGCAGGGCGATAACCGTTATCGCCTTGAGAACCAAAAGTTTTGTAAGCGTTGCTGAAGGTAGTAAACTTGTTGTTAGCTGCTTTGAGTACTTCAATGCCTGTACAGCCGTCAGTTGAATTTTCTTGACCCAGCTGACTGAAGTTGCTGTTCTCAATATCAAGCACTTTGAGAGCGCTCAGACCCTTGATGTAGAGGCCCTGTGCGGCACTAACACCGGTAGCCGAAGCAGTCTTGGTAAGGTTAGCATTGCCGTGCAGGTGAACCTCAGTAAGGTTAGCGTTGTCACCAAGTGCCAACGCACTCATTGCACTGTTCTCAACAGTGAGCGAAGTGAACCCATTGCTACCCAGATCAAGACCCTCGAGGGTATTGCCAGTGAGCGAATACTCTGCAGGGAAATTGTTGCTCTGCAGCGAGAGGCAAGTGAAAGGACCACTCACAGCAGGAACGTCGCTAAACTGGTTGCCATCAAGCACCAAGGTCTTGAGCAAAGCACAGTTATCACCATTGATATTGGGGACAGAAGTGAGTCCACTATTAGTGATTGAAACGTATGTCACCTTTGCGTTACCCGATACATCCACCGTCTCCAGCGCGGGACAGTTGCTGATTTCCTGATGGGTGAAAGTATTACCACTGATTCTCACAGTTTTCAAGTTCTGGAAGCCATCAATAGAACCATTTGTAGCCCACTTAGCATTTTCGGCAATAAAGGTTTCGAGCAAAGGGTTATTGGCAGGCTTGAGATATGTCTTCTCACGATTCTCAAACCACAAGTCGGTGCCACTCATGTCAAGATACTTGAGATTGGGCATCTTGCTCACGTCAACACATGTAAGACTGGGGTTATTTGCCAAAATGAGAGTTTCAAGTTTGGTCAATGTGCCGATGGCACCACTTGCGTTTATACCTGTACCAACACCTCCTGTAAGAGCGTTATTGGTCATATCGAGATACACAAGATTGGGCTGCTTGGCTACACCACCCGACCAACCGGCAAGCTTGGGGCAGTTGGCAAGTTTCAATGTAACAAGAGTAGTCACACCATAGGTTGAGTTGATAGCCGAGAAATAACCGTAGTTGTCGCTATCACTGGCATCGAACTCCTCAAGCGGAGTAACCGGAGATTTCGACAAGTTGATGTAATGATTGGTCGCTGTCGCGGCATACTGCGAGAAACCTATGATGCGGTCATTATTGCGAATAGACAGTTTCTTGAGCTTGGTGTTTGATGACAAAACGAGGTGACTGAGGTCATTGTCATCGAGGATGAGTTCGGTGAGCTCGGTGAACTTTTCGATACCAACGATAGATGTAATGCCCTTGCCTGTGAGGTCGAGGGATGTTACACTTGTGGCTTCGACCGACGTTGCGCCGAGTGCTTGTTGCAGAGCGGCGCGGAACGCTGCATCAGGGAATGTGTTGGCGTCAGTTAAATCCGCTGTTGCCGCTTGGGCCGTGGGGGCCGTGAATGCCAGGAGCAGGATAGCGGCCAGGGCTGTTAGTTTTGTAGCAATCTTTTTCATATGGAGTCCAGTTTTGTTTCAATTCGTTACCGAAACGACCGGTTAAACATCGCATTTTAAACAATATACACTGCAAAGATAATAAAAATTCTTATATAATAATAGGTGTAAGTGTGTTTTTTTTCTATAAATGTGGTGTTTTTGAGATAGTTCCTGATAAGCTAAGTGTTCCAGATTTTCTAGATATTCTAGGTTTTTCTATACTTTCTAGGATTTCTAGAGTTGCTAGAATGTCTAGACAGTCTCAATCCCTAAAAACGAAAAAAACTCCTGCCCCAGGATGGGACAGGAGTTGTGTTATAACGGGTTGTAAGGGTTATTCTTACTTGTTGAGTGCCTGAGCAACGTCAACGGCGCAAGCTACGGTGCAACCTACCATGGGGTTGTTACCGATGCCCAGGAAGCCCATCATCTCCACGTGAGCGGGAACTGATGAAGAACCTGCGAACTGAGCGTCTGAGTGCATGCGGCCCAGGGTGTCGGTCATACCGTAAGAAGCGGGACCTGCAGCCATGTTGTCGGGGTGCAGTGTGCGGCCTGTACCACCACCTGATGCTACGCTGAAGTAGGGCTTACCAGCGAGGATGCGCTCCTTCTTGTAAGTACCTGCAACGGGGTGCTGGAAGCGAGTGGGGTTGGTTGAGTTACCGGTGATTGATACGTCAACGTCTTCCTTCCACAGGATAGCTACGCCTTCGCGCACGTCGTCAGCGCCGTAGCATTTAACCTTAGCGCGGGGACCGTCGCTATAGGGAGTCTCAGCTACAGTCTTGAGCTCGCCAGTGAAGTAGTCAAACTCAGTCTGAACATATGTGAAACCGTTGATGCGAGAGATGATCTTAGCAGCGTCCTTGCCCAGACCGTTGAGGATAACGCGCAGGGGCTCCTTGCGCACCTTGTCGGCCTTAGCGGCGATCTTGATAGCGCCCTCAGCAGCAGCAAATGACTCGTGACCTGCGAGGAATGCGAAGCACTTGGTCTCCTCACGGAGCAGACGAGCTGCCAGGTTACCGTGACCCAGACCTACCTTGCGGTCGTCGGCTACTGAACCGGGGATACAGAATGCCTGAAGACCCAGACCGATTGCCTCGGCAGCGTCAGCAGCGTTCTTGCAACCCTTCTTGATAGCGATTGCACTACCGCAAACGTATGCCCACTTAGCATTCTCAAAGCAGATGGGCTGAGTTTCTTCACATGTCATATAAGGATCGATACCAGCAGCTTCGCAGATTGCGTTAGCCTCCTCAATGTCCTTGATACCGTTCTCGTTAAGAACAGCGATAATCTTGTTGATTCGACGATCTTGCGATTCGAATTTTACTTCTCTAATTGCCATAATGTATTCCTCCTTTATTATTCGTTACGTGGGTCAATGTACTTAGCAGCGTCAGCGAAGCGGCCATAGCTACCCTTAGCAGCCTCGAGAGCCTCTTCGGGTGTCTTGCCCTTCTTCAACGCGTCGGTAAACTTGCCAAGGTGCAAGAACTCATAACCGATAACCTCGTTGTTCTCGTCCAGAGCCATGCGAGTGCAATAGCCCTCGGCCATCTCGAGGTAGCGGGGACCCTTAGCGAGGGTACCGAACATGGTACCTACCTGGCTGCGGAGACCCTTACCGAGGTCCTCAAGAGAAGCACCGATAACGAGACCGCCCTCTGAAAAAGCGCTCTGGGTGCGACCGTAAACAATCTGAAGGAAGAGCTCGCGCATTGCGGTGTTGATAGCATCGCACACGAGGTCGGTGTTGAGAGCCTCAAGGATGGTCTTGCCGGGCAGGATCTCGCTTGCCATAGCGGCTGAGTGAGTCATACCTGAGCAACCGATAGTCTCAACCAGGGCTTCCTGGATGATACCTTCCTTAACGTTGAGGGTGAGCTTGCAAGCGCCCTGCTGGGGAGCACACCAGCCGATACCGTGAGTAAGGCCTGAAACATCTTTGATTTCTTTTGAGCGTACCCACTTTCCTTCTTCAGGAATCGGTGCTGAAGGATGGTTAGCACCCTTGGCTACACAGCACATGTTTTGTACTTCGTGAGAATAAATCATAATTAGTTATTAATTAATATGATAGTAAATAAATATATGTTTTGTTATAAACAAAGCGTATTTAACTGCGTAAAGTTACAAAATTTTCTTCACATTTCACCCCATCGCCCGCCTCATTTTTACAGGATAAACATTTTTTAGCACATCAACGACCGGGGGCAACTCTACAGCAATGGGGATTATCTCGCGCAGGACTCGTAAATGATGCAGAAACACTGAGATAATCAAAATGACTTTTTTGACTAAAAAGCACAAAAAGTTCCATAACTATTTTTTGTTTTTTACGTTCTTTTAGTCTGAAAAAGAGAATATTGCTAAATTATTACGGGATGAGGTTAATGGGTTAAGAGGTTAAGAGGTTAAGAGGTTAAGAGGTTAATGGGTTAACTTTAAACCCTTAAACCCTTAAACCTTTAAACCTTTAAACTCTTAAACCCTTAAACCCTTAAACCTTTAAACCTTTAAACTCTTAAACCCTTAAACCCTTAAACCTTTAAACCCTTAAACCTTTAAACTCTTAAACCCTTAAACCTTTAAACTTTTAAACCTTTAAACTTTTACCTTGCACAACCCTCTATGGCAGCGGTCTTGACGCGGAAGAAGTTGTTGTCGCGGCTGTCTTCGAGCAGGCGGTACTCGCCGTGGTTGCCCCACGATGCGGGACGGTCCTCGATGTACATGTCCTCGCCAGTGTCGTTAGATACATACTGCTGTATCTTGGCCTGCCATGCACGGATGCGGGCTGTGGCCTGGTTGTAGTGCATCATGCCATTGGTCTGGTCAACAAGCTCCTGGAGATACTGCACATACTTGGCCTTGTACTCGGGGATGCTGAGGATGCGCGAGGTGAGCAGGTTGCCGTCGTGGCCCCACTTGAGCGGATCCTGTCGGCCCGAGTCATGCTGCACACCGCAATCCGAACTGGTGCCCAGTGTATTATCGTAGTCATAGGGGATCATGTACACCTTGTAGTCGGTGAGATCCTCGGTAGTGAAGTAAAGGTAGTAGTTATTGCTGTTGTTCCAGTAGTCGTCCCACATGCCCACGGCCACGTTTACAGCCAGCGTGCGCAGGAACAGGTCCACGTCGCACACCTCTGCAATCCACTGCTTGAAGCTGTCGTCGCTCTTGCCGGCAAGCTTGAGCTGGAAGTCGATGAACTGCTGCTTGGCGTTGTCAAAGTTTGCGATATTGGTCTGTAGCGTGTAGGTGTGGCTGTCGTCGCTGTCGTCGTCGGCAAAGTATTCCTTGTTGTAGGGGTCGGTGAGCGAAGCGGGGCCGCTGGCATACTTGCACTTCCACAGGTTGCCCTTGTTAGTGCCAAACATGTTTTCATCCTTGCGCTGCTTGAGGTAGTTGCCGTCGACAGGTTCAATCATCTCGTACACACCCAGGTAGGTCTCCTTGCTGTCGCCATCTACATGTAGCCACAGGCGGCAGTAGTTAGAGCGTGATGCCGTCCACACGCCATAGTCGCGGAAGAGATTGTAGCAGAAGAGTTCGCGCACATAGGCGGGGTCGTCTTTGAACCACTTGAGGTGCAGCTTGTGCACACCATGCACATCGTGCTCCTTGTCGTCGACCCACTTGTGCATGTTGATGCCGAAGTGCACGTGGTGCCAGTCGGTGTTGTTAGCCTGGTGGTCCTGTCCCTGCCATCCCTCGGGGCGGCGGCGCGAGGTGTTGCCCTTGAGGCGCAGACCCACCTCTTCGACGGCAAAGTTCTCGCCGGCCATGTTGAAGTTCATGTCGGCCACGATATATTGCTTGGTCCTGTTGTTAGAATCATAGAGGCGGAGCAGGCGGTTCCACTCGTCGAGCGACACACTGAGGTGAATCTCGGGAAGTTCGTCCATGTTCCACACCCAATCCACGTTAGTGCGCACCAGCTCGCGGCGGCCCGAGAGCACATAGTTCACAACGGCGTTGATGTCAGCAATATCGATGACGCCGTCCTCGTTGACGTCGGCAGCGTCGTCCTCGATGCCGCCCATCACCCTGTTGACGACAGTGTTGATATCAGTAATGTCGATAGAATTGTCACGGTTCACGTCACCGCGGTAATAAACCTTGGCCTGCATGCTTGCCGAGACAGCAAGCACCGCCAGTAAAGAAAGTAAGTAGCGCATTTTGTAGTCTTTTATATGAGTTTGAATTTTCAATGCAAAGTTACAAAATTTATTCAAATTGTTAAAATCAAGTGCAATAATTATTGTAACTTTGCAACACTATGCAACTACCCGAACAGTTTATTGCCCAGATTGAGCGGCTATTCCCTGGCGAGAGCGACGCAATGCTGCGCGCCATCAGCGAGACTAATCCCAGCGTGAGCGTGCGTGTAAACGATGCTCGTGACGCTGTTGTGCCCACCGGTGTTGACACGGTGCCCTGGTGCGACCGTGGATTCTACCTCGATGAGCGCCCGCAGTTCACCTTCGACCCCATGTGGCACGCCGGCATGTATTATGTGCAGGATGCGTCATCTATGTTTATCCACCACGTTATCAAGTCGTTGGTCGATGAGCCCGCCGTCTTTCTCGACCTGTGTGCCGCTCCCGGCGGCAAGACCACAGCGGCACTGCAGGCACTGCCCGAGGGTTCGCTTGTGGTGGCAAATGAGATCGTGGTGTCGCGTGCCCGTGTGCTGGCCGACAACGTGAGCCGCTGGGGCAATCCCAATAGCGCCGTCACTTGCTGCGCTCCGCGTGGGCTGGGCAAACTCAGGCATGCCTTTGACGTCATCGCAGCCGATGTGCCGTGCAGCGGCGAGGGAATGATGCGCAAGGACGACGAGGCCGTCAGCCAGTGGTCACCGGCACTGGTCGAGCAGTGTGCCGACCGCCAGCGGGGCATCATCGCCGACATCTGGCCCGCACTCAAGCCCGGCGGACTGTTTATCTATAGCACCTGCACTTACAACACCGAAGAGAACGAACAAATGCTGGCACACATTGTTGAGGAATATGGCGCTGAGGTGCTTGAAGTGCCTGTTTCGCCCGAGTGGCCCATCCATGCGGGCGTCAACACCGAGCTGCCGTGCTACCGCTTCCTGCCCCACCTCACCCGTGGCGAAGGATTGTTCATGGCCGTGCTGCGCAAACCTGCCGACGAGCCCGTGCGCCCCGCTAAGCCCGGCAAGAAACAGCGCACCCCGGCGCGCACCGATGCTCCGCGCACGCTCAAGCAGTGGCTCCTGCAGGAAAAAGATTACAAAGTGACCGTCACCGGCGACACCGTGGCCGCCGTGCCCAAGCAATATGCCGCCATCATCGACCTTCTGGCCGAGTGCAACCTCATGCAGGCAGGCGTCACGCTAGGCACCGTCAAGGGCAAGAACTGCGTGCCCGCGCAGTCATTGGCACTGAGCTCGGCTCTCAACCGTGAGGAGTTCCCCGAGTGCAAACTCGACTACCCCACCGCCATCGCCTATCTGCGCGGCGAGGCCATCACCGTAGACGCCCCACGAGGCTATGCCTTAGTCACCTACAACGGCGCTCCGCTGGGCTGGATAAACAACCTGGGCAACCGTGCCAACAACATGTACCCCAAGCCCCTGCGCATCCTCAGCACCCACGCCCCCGAAACCGCCCCCCAAGTAATCAAATAAACATTTTCAACCCCTCTTCAAACCCCAAAAACGCTACAGCAGGGACCGTCCCTACTGTAGCGTTTTGGGGTTTTAGAGAGGTTGCTTATTTACCCAGGATGAGGTTGAGAACTATGTTGGCATCGGTGATATCAACAGCGTAGTCGCCGTTGACGTCGACATTGCCTTCAATGTCTTCGGTTTTGGTTTTACCTAATATTATGTTGATGAGGATGTTTGCGTCAGTGATATCGACCACGCCGTCGCCGTTCACATCGCCGTCATATATATGGCTGTTGGGGTCGGTGCCGTTGACCATGACTGTGGCATATACCGAACTATCAAGAGCCTCGGGTATCTCAATATAGGCGCAGCCCGATCCTACGCGGTTAGCCCTGGAGTTGCTGCTCAGGCACTTGAACACATCATCGGTGTGATTCCATATATAATAAGAGGCCTGGTCGGTATTGTCCTTTGTGTAGCCGCCAGCATAAGAGCCTATCAGCAGGTTCTTGACATTGAACGGTCGTGCCGGTGCCTTGGGGTGCTCAAAGTAGATGCGGTCGGCTCCGTAAGAATAGGCGATGGCGGGAGTACCAGCGGGCAGAGCCATTGTGCGAGGCACCTCAGTGTATCGGGCATTGACATAGCTGCTTCCCTTATCATAGTCGCTGACGATCTCAAACACATGTGCCCAGTAGCTGCTCTTGGCAGGGATGAGGTCGATGTTGCAGTAGATGGGAGCGCGGTTGTGAGCACCCAGGTCCACGTAGGGCAACATGCGCCACTTTTGCTCGGCAGTCCAGTTGAGCGACTGGAATGCATTATACACATGATTGTTGACATAGCAGATGAAATCATCGGCATTGTCGCCATAGAAGCAATCCTCCACACTGGTCGACATCAGGAAGTCTGACTCCAGCACAATCTTGTGCAGCGGACAACCGCGGAATGCGTCCTTGCCTATCTTGAACTGGTAAGTGCGGTTAGTCAGGTGCTGGTCGGTAGTGAGCGACGAGCAGTAAGCGAACGCCTCTTGCAGAATCTGGTTTACCGACGCAGGTATGGCGGTGTTGAGTTTCTTGCAGCCGTAGAACGCCCTGTTGCCTATGTAGTTGAGCGTAGCCGGCATGTCAAATGTCTCCAGCGAAACGCAGTTAGAGAACGACGATGTGCCTATGTAGGTGAGTTTGTCCACACCGGTTATCGTGGTGACGGGGGTCGCATAGAAGGCACTCTGCTTGATGGCCTCAAGCGAGTTGCCGGCGACAAAGGTAACCCGAGAGAGTTTCAGGTTGTTAAGGAACGCGTATGCCTCGATGGTTACTGCCGTCTTGGGAATGGTGACTTTCTCGAGCTTTGTGCAGTTCTCGAACGCACCCTCGTCCACCTTGGTCAGGCCGGTGAAGTATTGCAGTTCGTCAAACTTAGTGATTTTAGTCTGTCCCTGAAACACATCGCCCAGCGATGTCACGGCAGCAGCCTCGCCATAGCTCAGTTGGCCGTCCTTGTTGGTGTCCCAGCGGCTCACGCACAGCGATTTCACCAACGCGTCTTCAAAGAGGATGACATCGGTGGGCTTAATCAGATCGATGGCCATAGAATAAAATTTGCTGCCGTCGAGCATGCGGTATCCCTGGTCGGTAAGGGTGATGGTAGCGGGGTCGGGGCTGGTGATGCGGCATCCGTCGAACGACACGCCCGACGCACCCTCCAATACCCTGCCTTCGCTTGCCGAAAGGTTCACCTTACAGTTAGCAAAAGAGGCTGTGGCCTTGTCTTTTATGTTCATGGCAACCGTGTTTGAACTCAACTTCAATGTACAGTTAGTCACGTTAATCCCCTTGGCCACCAATCCTACATTACAAGTTACTACTTCCAACTGGTCGGCGGTGCCAGCACCTTTAACATTCAGCGTCGCAGAGCTATATGCAGCCCAAGCCGCTGGGGCTTTGACGGAGCACTTTCCCTTGATGATAAGCGTGATATCGCCATCATAGTTACCGTCGCTAAATATAGGTCTATCAACAGTGGTGTTTATCACTGCATTGTCGAGAGTGAAAGTTCCCGTATTATAATCACACACAACCGTACCGCTCACCACATTCTCGGTGAGTGTGTCGGTCTGAATCTCCTTACCGCAAAAGAAGTATACAGGGCGTGCTTGCGCACTGACGACGCCCGCAATCACTGTCGCGAGCAGTATAAAAAGTGAAAAGAGGTTCTTTTTCATAATCGAAAACAGCAAATAGTTTTATTTGCTACAAAGATACACAAAAAAACGCTAACCCGCAAAACCTCCACGCATTTACCCACCTCCATCATCCGGCCAAAAGCGTATGTCATTACACATTTTTCTCGTTTGAGATGAAATATCATACAATTTGTTTCTTGTTATCATTTTTTTTATTACCTTTGCATTGAACATTTTTGCTCAGCGCATTGAATATTTTTGCTCAGCGCATTGAATATTTTTGCTCAGCGCATTGAACATTTTTGCTCAGCGCATTGAACATTTTGCAATAAATATAACATTATGAACTATAAAAGACCTTATTATACAACTGTTCTACAGCGTATTAACGAACAGCGCAGCAAACTGCAAGTCATTGTAGGGCCACGCCAAGTGGGGAAGTCTACATTGATTGGACAGGTACTTGAAGAATGTGAGATTCCGCACGAGAGCTATTCGTCAGATGATGTTACAGGCGTCACTGCTGACTGGCTGTCACAACTATGGGAGTCGCAACGACTCAAAATGGAGGCTCATAGCGAAACAAAACGTCTGCTAGTAATCGACGAAGTACAGAAAATAAATAACTGGAGCGAAACCGTAAAGGCCGAATGGGACCGCGACACAAGAGAAAAAAGAGAACTCATTGTGGTTTTGCTTGGCTCATCTCGCATGTTGATTGAAAAAGGGTTAACAGAATCTCTTGCCGGACGATTTGAACTCATCAGGATGCCTCATTGGACTTATCCCGAGATGAGAGATTGCTTTGGTTGGAGTATCCCACAATATGTATTTTACGGAGGATACCCCGGAGCGTCTCAATACATCAGTGACGAAAAAAGGTGGAGAACCTATGTAAAGGATTCGCTTATTGAACCCTCTATATCAAAAGATGCACTGTTAAATACCAAAATAACCAAACCCCAACTGCTAAGGCAACTTTTTGAACTTGGATGTAGCTACAGCGGCGAGATATTATCATTAACTAAAATGATTGCTCAGCTGCAAGATGCAGGCAATGTCACGACTCTGGCAGGCTATCTGCACCTACTGGACGAATGTGGATTGCTATGTGGTCTACAGAAATATGCCGAAGACAAGGCGCGTAAATACAATTCAATCCCGAAATACCAAGTATATAACAGTGCTTTGCGCAGCGTTTATTGCGACGAATCATTTGACGAGGTGATTGAGGATCCCAAAATTTGGGGGAGATATGTCGAATCGGCAATAGGTGCACATCTGATAAGTCAGGCAGCCATTGTAGGTTACAGTGTTTATTACTGGCGAGAAAAAAATGAGGAAGTAGATTTTATATTGGTGCGGAACCGGAAAAAAATCGCCATCGAAGTGAAAAGCGGCCGACGTACTACCAACAAAGGTCTATCAACATTTGCAGAATCCTATAATCCGCATCGCTCTATCGTAGTCGGTTCTGGAGGACTCTCGGTCGAAGAGCTCTTGACAATGGACCTGGAAATCCTGTTCAAATGAAGCATAGAGCCTCGGATATAAAGAAGCCCCACGCAACACCATAGTAGTTGCGTGAGGCTTTATCTTAAAGTCTTATAGGACGAAGTCCGTCCTTATAGCGAAGCGTCCTTATAGCCTGCGCGAGCAGGCGTTCTTAAAGCGCAGCGTTCTTAACGTCTTAGTTCAGCATCAGGTTGAGGAGTTCGTTGACGTCGGCGATGTCATCCAGGGAGTCACCGTTGACGTCGGCGCGGCCGTTGTACTTGCTTGCGCTGTCAAAGCCTAACATAATATTGATCAGAACATTGACATCATTAATATCTACCTTGCCGTCGCCGTTCACGTCGCCCTTGACTGCGGGCTTACCAGGCTCGCCGTTGTAGTATATGGTAAAGTCGTCAACATAGATGGGCACGGTCTTGCTGCCGGCACTCATCTGCACGCGGAAGAGCGCACCCTGAGTGTTGAGCAGGTTGAGGGCCCATGAAGTGCTGGCCTTGGTGTTGCCCGAGATTGAGACGGGAGTGCTGCCCGATGAGCTCTTGGGCTTAACCCATGTGGTGCCGCCGTCGATGCTGTACTGCAGCGCAACCTTAGCAGTTGTCGATGATGTGTTGTTCACCTCAAATGTAATCTGGTCGCAGTTGTAATAAACAGGCTGGGTCGAAGTGAAGACGCTGGGCGTGAGCATTGACACCGCACGCTTGCCGTTGCAGTTGCCTGTGCCGGGCTCTACCACGTTGCACTGGTTGAAGTCCCAAGTGGCGAAGTTGCCCTGCACGCCGGTTGCAGTCTTAGATGTGGTGGCAGGCATCTTCTCAAAGTCCTCAACTACCTTCTGCACATCATTCTCGTTTCTAAAGTCAAACGAAATGACACCGCCCACCTCGCTGATGTTGAACAAACCCATCTCGGTGGTTGAGCCGTTCCATGTGGCGAGCTTGGGTTTAGAAGTTGAGCACAGCTTGTTGTTGCCTGTGGTGCCGGGGAACGGGTCGCTTGCAAGCGATCCCGAAGTAGAGTTGCCGGCACGCAGCAGCTCGTAGTAGTTGTGATTGGGATTAGCGTTAACGGTGTTGTTGTTCCAGGGCGAGGTGCTGGTAGAGTCAACACGCGCCACAATCATGCCGTGACCGGGCAGATAAGCATCCCAGCGGGTCTTCTGACGGTTGTCCAGGATGAAGTACTCACGCGCAACGGGCGACTTGATGATGTAACCCTCGTTGCTCATGATGGGGTTGAGGGTATAGTGGCCGGGGGTAGTGAGCACAGTGGGCTTGGCAAAGCCTAATGAATAGCGCTCATAGATGCTGTAACCGCAGGGAGTGCGGCTGCTGTTGGCCGAGCCGCCACCTGCCATGATGTCCCACATGTCGGGGTCGTGGCTTTGGCCGCTGGTCTCATAGTTGGTGTCATACAGGTCGGGGAGACCCAGCACGTGGCTGAACTCGTGGCAGATAGTGCCGATGCCTTCAACGGTGATGCTGGCGGGCTCTGATGTCCAACCGTAAAGCTCGGTTGAGCAAGCATAGTAGCCTATGCGCTTGCCGTCGTAGTTAGTATAATAGAACGATGACTGGTGGGGCCACAGCCAGTTGCCGTTATTGCCCGCAAATGACGATGACATACCCGCTACCTGGAAGAACACGAGGTCGACGGTACCGTCGCCATTGCCGTCATAGCGAGAGAAGTCGCAGCCCATGTTATCGGCAGCGGTAAGGGCAGCCTTGAAGATGGTCTGGGCATAGCTGGTGCCGCGGAACGATGTGCTTGAATAGTTCACACTTACCGGGCCGATGATGTCAAACTCGGGAGTGAACATACCGTTGCTGTTCTCGGTGTAATAGTCGCGCAAACTGCCGGTGCAAGGCACACGCTGGCCGCTGGTGTTGGTGTAACCGGTCCAGTTGGGAGTATTGCACATCTCGCTGTAGAATGCGTTGGGATCGGGCATCGAGAACTTCACGTCGGTGAGGTTGATGAGGATGATGAGGCCGCGGTAGTTGCTGTAGTTGGGAGCCTTCTGGGGCTCGCCAGGAGCCGACATACGCTTAGCGCGCTGTGCCTCGCCCTGAGCATGAGCGTCGCGGTCAGTGATATACTTGGCAGTCTGTGCTAAGAAAGCATTCTCGGCGGGAGTGCGGTCGGCAAGGTCGTGTGCCTTGATGCCGCTGGCCTTAAGCTGCTCGCCGTCGCGCACGGCATACTGGTAAACGCCGCTCGCGTCCTGAACGATTGTGTAACCGTCAACTGTGGTGTTGAAGTGATAATACTCGTCGCCCACCAGCTTGATGGTGAGTTGCGAGCCGTCGGGCTGGGCAACCTTAGCATTGCCGCGGTGAGCCGGGATTGCCATTGCAGCAATCGACACCAGTGCCGCAAGTGCCCCTAAGAATGTTCTTTTCATATTCTATTTTGATTTTAAGTTTTAAATACTCAAGTTCTGGTAACCACACAGCAACAGTCCTTTGTGCATAGTCCCCGCGCAGATTTCACTGATCTCATAGATAAATCATTTTATCTTTCAGTTAAAAAAACTTCGAGATCTGTGAGACCTGCGCGAGACAGTCACATTGCTGAGCTAAAAAAAGGTTATAGAAAACGCTTACTTACTCAGGATGAGGTTGATGAGGATGTTCAGGTCGTTGATATCAACGGTGCCGTCGTTGTTAATGTCGGCGCGGCCGTCAAATGTGTCGGCGCTGTCTTTGCCCAGCACTACGTTGATGAGCAGGTTCATGTCGTTGATGTCCACGACGCCGTCGTTGTTAACGTCACCGGGGCTTGCAGGCTTACCCTCCTCGCCGTTGTAGAAGACTGTGAAGTTGTCGATGAAGCAAGGCACTGTCTTGCTACCTGCGCTCATCTGCACGCGGAAGAGTGTACCCTGGGTGTTGTAAACCTCGATGGGCCATGAAACGACTGCGTTAGAGTTTGCAGCCACCTGCACGGGAGTAGCGCCTGTTGAGCTCTTGGGCTTAACCCAGGTCTTGCCACCGTCGGTAGAGTAAGTGAGGGCCAACTTGGCTGCTGTAGATGATGTGTTGTATGCCTCAAATGTTACCTGATAAGCATTGTAGTAGATGGGAGTGGCCGATGTGAACGCGCTGGGGGTTAACATGCGCACTGCATGCTGACCGTCGCACTTGCCAGCACCGGGAGCGTTGTTGTAACACTGGTTGAAGTCCCAAGTGGTGAAGACACCCTTGACACCTGTAGCAGTCTTGTTGGTAGTGGTGGGCATTGCCTCAAAGTCCTCGACGAGACTCTTTACTTCGCCCGAGTTCATCACGTCAAACTCGATGACGCCGTTGCTCTCAGTGATGTTGTAGATACCCATAGACATAGTAGTGCCGTTCCATGTGGCAAGGGCGGGCATCGACTTGGCATTGAGTTGAGAGTTACCTGTTGAACCGGGGAAGGGATCGCTTGCCTGTGCGCCGCTCTTAGAGTTGCCTGCGCGGAACATCTCGTAGTAGTTGTGCGAGGGGTTGCAGTTCACTGTATTGTTGATCCAGGGAGAACTGCTGGTAGAGTCCACGCGGCACACAATCATGCCATGGCCGGGCAGATAAGTGTCCCAGCGAGTCTTCTGGCGGTTGTCGATGATGAAGTATTCCTTAGCAATGGGCGACTTGAGGATGTAACCCTCGTTGCTCATCACGGGGTTGAGCGTGTAGTGGCCGGGGCTGCCGATGACTTCGGGATTGGCAAATCCCAGTGCATAGCGCTCAAAGATGGTGTAACCCACGGGGGTGCGTGCCGAGTTGAAGCTGCCGCCGCCAGCCATGATGTCCCACTCCTCGGGATGGTGGCTCTGGCCGCCAGTCTCGTAGTTGGTGTCATAGAGGTCGGGGAAGCCCATCACATGGGTGAACTCGTGGCACATGGTGCCGATACCCTCGATGGTGATTGTTGAGGGATAAGCCTCAAAACCGTAAATCTCGGTAGAGCTTGCATATGTGCCGAAACGCTTTCCGTCATAGGTGGGCGAGCTCCAGATTGACGACTTGTGGGGCCACAGCCAGTTGCCGTTGTTGCCGCCAAAGCTTGACGACATACCTGCAACCTGGAAGAACACCATGTCAACATATCCGTTATTGTCGGTATCATACTTGGTGAAGTCACAGCCCTTGGCATCGGCTGCAGCGAGAGCGGCCTTGAAGATGGTCTGGGCGTTTGAAGTACCCTTCATGTCGGTAGACTTGTAGTTAACATCAACCGGGCCAATGATGTCAAACACGGGCTGGAACACACCGTTGCTGTTCTCGTTGTAGTAGTCATACATACTACCGGTGCAGTTAACGAACTTGCCGCTGTCGTCGGTATAGCCGGTCCAGCCATGAGCGTTGACCATGTCGTTGTAGAACTTGTTGGGGTCCTTCATCGAGAACTTCACGTCAGTGAAATTGATGAGAATGATGAGACCGCGGAACTTGCTGTAGCTAACCGCCTTGTTGGGACCAGCGCCTTGCACATCGCGCTGCACGCGCTTAGCCTCGCCTGAAGCGTGCTCCTCGCGGTCGGTCATATACTTGGCTGTTGTGCTCAGGAAAGCCTTCTCGGCATCGGTGCGCTGCAGCTCGTCGTGAGCCTTGACGGTGCTGGCCTTGAGACCCTGGCCGTCGCGCAGGGCATACACATACACTCCGGCATTGTTCTTCACGATGGTGTAGCCATCGGTAGTGGTATTGAAGTGATAAAACTCATCGCCTATCAACTTGATAGTCAGCTTGGAGCCATCGGGTTGCGTAATCATTACGGGATCACGATGTGCCGGAATTGCCATTGCACTGATTGCAACGAGCAACATTGCCATGAATAACGAAATTTTTCTCATATCTTTTAGGGTTTTACTGATACAATAAAATAATTCCCAAAGATACAAAGAAATCTTTAATTATACAAATCAAGCCCCTGATTTTCAAAAATCACATAAATATTGTGACCCATCGGCTACTATCTGCTACATTCCCAGCAGGAAGCCGTGCATTATGGCGCGATACCACGGGGAGCGCGTGCCATCCTCGTTGAGCATGGTGCACTCGTGCTCGCGGGCGGCACCGGTGGTCGACTTTTTCATCACCAGCACAAAGCGCTTGGCATGGGCCTGAGGCAGGGTTTTGATGCGGTACAGGTCTTCCATGCTGAATCCGGCTAACTGACACTCTCCCTTGAACTTGCGCAACACCTCGCCAGGGATGCACACCGAGAACAGTCCGCCGGGAGCAAGCAGCTCATAGGCCCCGGTAGCAAGCACGTCAAAGGGAAGACTAGACGAATGGCGCGCACGGGTGCGGCTGTCGTCGGGACACTCGAGACTCATATCGAAGTATGGAGGGTTGCACACCACAGCGTCAAAGGTACCGGTCAGTCCCTCGGCCCGGGCCCGCGGCACATAGTCCTGGAACGAGACGTGATGCAGCGTGATGCGTTCACCCATGGGCGAAGCGGCAAAATTGGCCGTGGCATCGACCACCGCGTTGTCGTCGATCTCGATGGCGGTGATGCGAGCCTCAGGATAGCGCTGAGCCAGCATGAGCGACAGCACGCCCGTGCCCGTGCCCACATCCAGGATGCGGTTTCCGCCTGCCGAGAGCGTACCCAGCAAGTCGCTGTCAGTCCCCACCTTCATCGCGGCATGCTGCTGTTGTATGCTAAACTGCTGATATTTAAATATACCCTTCTTACCCATTATCGTAAAAAAATGATTAAAACCCTAAAACCCTGCTCCCCTAGAACCCCTAGACGACCTAGCCTCCCTAGACCCCTAGATCATCTAGAACCTCCAGAAAATCTAGTCAATCTAGAATATCTAGCCCATCTAGATTATCTAGAGTTTCAATTCCCAAACCCATACGACAAAGAGCGTTAAGCGGTTGTGCTTAACGCTCTGCGTAGCCCATAGCAGAATCGAACTGCTCTTTCAAGAATGAAAATCTTGCGTCCTAGCCGATAGACGAATGGGCCAACTACGGTCACCGCACCCATCGCTGAGTCACGAGCCGTGTATTTTTAAAATCCGCTGATTAGCCCAGCTTGTTGATATAAAGAGCCAGCTTAGACTTGAGGTTAGAAGCCTTGTTCTTCGAGATTGTGTTCTTGCGAGCCAGCTTGTCGAGCATAGAAGAAACCTTCTTGTGCTGTTCGATTGCAGCTGCCTTGTCAGTCATCTTGCGCAGGTCGCGTACAGCGTTGCGCATAGTCTTAGCGTAATAACGGTTACGAAGTTTGCGAGCCTCTGATTGGCGGATTCTTTTGATTGCTGATTTATGGTTTGCCATAATTGTTTTTTATTTCTAGTCTATTTTTTGTTGTTAATTTGTAGCCCATAGCAGAATCGAACTGCTCTTTCAAGAATGAAAATCTTGCGTCCTAGCCGATAGACGAATGGGCCAACTCGCACCTACTCGCGCAAAATGCGACTGCAAAGATAGATATAGTTTTTTAATTGGCAAAATTTAACGACAATAAAACGTGTTTTTTGGGTGTTTTTTTTGATTTTTATAGTAAAAAACGCAAAAAAATAGTATCTTAGTGCCAAATTTGCGACATCAACTGCGCCCCACTCTCATGTATGACAAACTTAACGGCATAGTCCTCAACACGGTAAAATACAGCGACCGCACCAGCATCGTGCATGTCTACACCGACGTGCACGGCCTCATGTCGTTTGCCGTGCCACAGGGCCACACCCGCGGGGCCCGCATGCGCAACTCCATGCTCCTGCCCCTGTCGCTCATCGAGATGGAGGCCCGCATCACCCCTGGGCGTGAGCTGGCCACGATGCACGACATGCGGCGCACGGTGCCCCTCATGAGCATCTATTGCGACCCGGTGAAGAACGCCATCGCCATGTTCATGAGCGAGGTGCTCACCCATGTGATCCAAGAGCACGAGCACAATGCCCAGCTTTATACTTATATATATAACAGTATACACGTGCTGGAAAATGCCGAGCGCGGCATTGCCAACTTCCACATCTGCTTCCTGTTTCACCTGGGAGCATTGCTGGGCATACAGCCCGATGTGGACTCTTACCGTGACGGATACTGGTTTAACATGGCCGAGGGCACATTTATGCCAGGTGCACGCGGCGGCCGCTACCTGCGCCCCGAGCAGGCCCGTCTCATCGTGCTGCTGTCGCGCATGCGATATGGCAACATGCACCTGTTTCGCTTCAACCGCGACCAGCGCAACCAGGTGCTCGACACCATCCTCGACTACTTCAAGCTGCACCAGAGCACCCTGGGCACCCTGCGCTCGCCCGACGTGCTCAAGCAACTGTTTATATAAAAACACACAAACGACAACAAAAATCGTCGATATTTTTTGCAATTTGTTGCCAAAAAGAAAAATTTCACATAACTTTGCAACAAATTACAAGGGAAATAATACATTTATCAAAAAATACAAGCTTATGAAAAAGACTTTACTCTTAGGTTTAGCTACCGCGATGGCCATGTCATTGCAGGCACAGCAGCTCACAACTGCAACACAGTTATCACACCCCATGAAGCGCCAGGGCGTTACCCTGAGCGAGCGTGCCCAGAAAGCAACATTTGCAGCCAAGAAGGCCCACAAGGTTGCCGCCAAGGCCGAGGCTCCCGTCCTCGACCAGCCCGCAGGAACCCTGTTTGAGAACATGTATGTGACCAGCGCGTCTTACGGCCTGGGCTGGGGCGACGTTTACTACCAGGAAGTAGACGGCGGCTACGGTGCAGTAGTTGAAGGCGCCGACGGCAATCTCTATGTCAAGGCTCCGCTTTCGCAGGCCTACGTGTGGGATCTGGGGCACCCCTGGATCAAGTGCGACAAGGTTGAAGGTCAGGACGGCGTTTATGCGATGTCAATGCCACAGCCCTATGCCATCGACTACGGCGACCTGTACTACATCGAGCGCCTCAAGTATGACGAGGACCTGGAGAGCTATGTTGCCGACGAGGACAACCAGACCGTGCGTTTCCAGTGGAAGGACAACGTGCTCACACAGCTCGACGACTGCTTCGTGGGACTGTGCGACGAAACTCACGACTGGTTCTACATGGCCGACAACGGCATCAAGTATGTAGTCAACAACGACAAGGTTGCCCAGGTTCCTGCCGACTATACCGACGTGAGCGACATGCGCATGTATTTCAAGGATGATCCCTCGGACCTCGATTCAGAGGATAACAAGTTTGTCAAGTCGGCAGCCTCTGAGGACGAGGAGTCTACCGTTGCCTATATCCTGGGGCTTAACGACAACCTCCCCGACGCACCCGTCATGGTCGTTGCCAACATGCAGACCGAGAAGTTTGAAATCCCCACTTGCCAGTACATGGGCGTAGACATGATGTACAACTCTCACATCTATTTGCTCACAGGCAACGCCAAGGTTGAAGGTTCTGGCAATAAAGTTTATTTCAATTATGACAAGACCGACAATCTCGAAATGACCTATGACGAGGACCTCGACGCTCTGGTAGCAGCCTATCCCGCATCGCTCATCGTGAACTGCGGCCGCAACTTGCTCTACATTGCCGACGAGTTTGTTGCTCCCAGTTTCACAAGCCTTGACGACGAGCCCATGACTCCCGCCACCCCCACCGACCTTACAGTCAAGGAATCAGTATACTTCGACATCGTCAAGTTTGTCATTCCCTCGGTAGACGATCAGGGCGATGACCTCAACACCAAGAAGCTCTACTACAACATCTACCTTGATGGCCAGGTTTACACCTTCGACCCCGAGGTATTCGTGGGCCTGAGTGCACCCATGACCGATGTTCCCTACGGATTCAGCGAGAGCGAGTATGACATCTACATGACTTCTTCAACTAAGGTCAACACCATCTACTTCTATGACAACGACTACAAGACCATAGGCGTACAGAGCGTTTACCGCGGTGGCAACGAGGAGCATCGCAGCGACATCGTCACTTACACCCGCTCAATAGTGGGCATCGACGGCATCAGCACCGATGTGCGCACAGTCAAGAGCGAGAGCTACTACAACGCTGCCGGACAAAAGGTTGACGCAAGCGCAAACGGCTTGATTTTCAAACACGTAGAATACACTGACGGAACCACTCAGACCTTCAAGGTTATAAAGTAACACCCGTATAGACATTTTAGCTCCACATCACGGAGCAAAAACAGCCACAAGCCATCATCCCACAACGGGGTGATGGCTTATTTTTCCATAAACATGGTGCAATACCCCTTCTATAGAAGCGGCAAGTGTAAAAAAATGCAATTTTGTTTCAACAAAAAGAAAATTAAAATGTGCTTATAGATTGTAATTACAGAAAAATGACTACCTTTGCAGCGATTTTAAGAAATTAATCCCAATAATACCTATTTTTGGACTATTTGATTGATATGTCTACGTTAACTATTTTAATTGTACTTGTATTCCTTCTGGGCTATGCCTCTATAGCACTCGAGGGCATCACTCGCGTCAACAAGGCCGCTGTGGCACTGCTCATGTTTGTTGCAACATGGACATTGCTCATGATGGACCCCTCGGCCTATCTGCACGGAGCCAACATCAACACCGTCATCGAGAAGCATCTGGGAAGCACCGCGACAACGCTGTTCTTCCTCATGGGCGCAATGGCCATCGTTGAGGTCGTGGACCGCAACGGCGGTTTCAACTTTGTGAGCGAACTGTTGCGCACCCGCAGCAAGCGGTCGCTCATGTGGCGTGTTGCATTCATGACATTCTTTCTGAGTGCCATACTCGACAACCTCACCACCAGCATCGTGATGGTAATGCTGCTGCGCAAACTGGTGCAGGAACGATATGACCGGGTGCGCTTCGCAGCCCTGATTGTAGTGTCGGCCAACTCGGGCGGTGCCTTCTCCCCCATTGGCGACGTCACCACCATCATGCTGTGGAACGGTGGCATGATCACCGCCGGAGGCGTCATCAAGGAACTCATCATACCCTCACTCATATCGATGCTCGTGCCTGCCCTGATGCTCATGATGCAGCTCAAGGGCGAGCTCACGGCTCCTGAAAACGTGGAAAACGAGGCCATCGACGAGCTTAACGGCCACCAGCGCCGCACCGTCTTCTGCATGGGTGTGGGCGGACTGGTCTTCGTGCCCATCTTCCACAACCTCACCGGGCTGCCCCCATTCATGGGCATCCTGCTCGTGCTGGGCTGTCTGTGGCTCATCACCGAGCTCTTCTATGGCACCAAGCGACTCAAATATCGCGAGAACCTCAAGAACCGCATGAGCAAGTTGCTCAAGCGCCTCGACATGAGCACCATCCTGTTCTTCCTGGGCATCCTCATGGCTGTGGGTTGTCTTGAGGAGATAGGCGTGCTCGAGGAACTGGGCGTATGGCTCAATAACATGTCAAACGGCAACCACTACCTTGTGACCGGCCTCATCGGCGCCATGTCGAGCATCGTCGACAATGTGCCTCTGGTGGCAGGCTGCATGGGCATGTACCCCATCGGCACCGGCGACATGGCTGTAGACGGCGTGTTCTGGCAGCTGCTGGCCTACTGTGCCGGCGTGGGTGGCTCGATGCTCATCGTGGGCTCAGCGGCAGGTGTCGTGGTCATGGGTCTGGAGAAGATCAGCTTTGGCAACTACATGAAGCACATGACACTGTTCTCGCTTGTGGGCTACCTGGCTGGTATGTTCAGCTATTACCTGCTGCGCACATTCATCTTCTAAAACACCACTTCATTCTGCAAAACTCCAGGAGGCGAGTTCTCTCCTCCACCCTATAAACACACGAGGGGACCGGCATTAAACAGCCGGTCCCCTCGCTTTATCCCAGAAAGTGCATTAGGGCATGGATAAGATTTTAGATTATCATTGTGTCAGGATTTGCGCTATATTGAACGAGCATAGGGGTTCCTATGTGAGCGAAAGATAGCCCAAATCATGCCTATGAGAAGTAAAATATTGCCATTTGCTCCTAATGAACTTTCTGGGATTATTTATGACTGTCAGGTCACTCGAGCATGAGACCTATGATGATGTTGAAATCGATGACATCGGTGCGGCCGTCACCGTTCACGTCGTCGCGGCCGTCGTATGTGTCGGCGGGTTCGTTGCCCAGCATGATGTTGAGGATGCAGTTGATGTCCTGAACGTCAATCTTGCCGTCGAGGTTCACGTCGCCGCGCAGTGCCGAGGGTGAGAACTGTACAAACGCCTCGGGACCAACGCCAACGGGGGTGACAATCGACACACCGTATGTTGTAATCTTGGCAGGCATGGGCATGAATGCCTCTTTCTCGGTCACGGTCTTGGCCACCTTGCCGTCGACGGTAATCTGATAGCCTTCAACCTCTACGCCCAGCTGCTTGCCGGTCTCAAAGGTAAGGTCGTCGATCTTAAGACCCATCTTAGCGGTAGAAACCACCTGGATAGCGAAGTATTTAGCACCCTGAGGCACCTCAAACTTGCGCTCGGTCCAGCTCCACGACTGCTTCTCGGTGAGCACGTCATTGTTAATCTTGATAAAGTCAGTCTTGTCGGTTCCTGTGGTCGAGTAGAGCACGTTGAACTCCTCAGCTCCCCAGTTGCCGCTCAAGCATCCTGTCCAGAACGAGATGATCTGCTCGTTGCCCGAGAGCTCGGGAGTGATGAGCCATGTGTCCATGGTCTCAGTGCCGTCAAATGCCACGAGACTCTGTGCGCCGCTGTGCGGAGCGTATGCACCCGAACCGCCAAATCCGGCCTTCTTGTTGTCAAAGATGAGCCAGCCTATAGCTTCGCCGGCGTGGTCATACTTGCCGCTGCCACACTGCTTGGTGGTCTGCGGGTTGAAGTAGATGGTGTAGCCTTCGTCGGCGAGCACCTCGTCGCCCACGCTGAAGGCGCTGTAGGTCTCAAAGCCTTGCTCAACCTGCTGGATGGTCGACTCGGGGATAGTCCATGTGAGGTGTACCTGGCCGTCGTCCTCGGTTGCGGCGAGATTGTCGACGGTGGGAATTTCGGGCTTCTCAAGGGTGAGCTTCACCGCATCGGTGTTGTTGGCAGCCACGGGGTCACCGTCATTGACAACCTCGGCAGTGAGGTTGATTTCTTCGAGTTCGCTTGCACCTGCGCTAGTATAGATCAGTTTAACCTCCTTAGTCGAGAGCGGAGCGATTTCGGGGGTCTCGGCAACATAGGCGGTGTCGCCCGTAGCGTCGTTCTTAAGAATCACGCTGTAAGAGCCGGCATTAGCCTTCATCGAACCGTTGTTTGTCACCTTAACCTTAATCACACACGAACCGCTGTAGGGCAGCTTGCCCTGGTTGCCCACGTCGCTCACCTTGAGCGCCATGTCACCGTCCACAGCATCCATGAGGCGCACGTTGCGCACCATCTGATGCTCACGCTTGGCCTGTCCCTGGGGAGCACCCTGAGCGTGGAACTGGATGCTTATCCACTCGGCATCGGCAAATGCCGAGAGGTCGATTGCACGGGTAATCCACTTGTCCTCGGGGGTAGCGTCGCGCACTAAGCTGGCGACAGTGGTGAACTGCTCGATATTTCCGGCACCCACCTGCACGTCAAGGCGGTCGTTATAAGCCATCTCGCCCAGATACTGGTCAAATACCAGTGTGGTGTTCTGTGCACCGCCAATGGCAATCTTGCCGGTGTTGACCACAGCCTCGCCGGTGGGATAGTCGCACTTGACATAGAGCACGCCTTCGCCGTCTTCCATGCCATACTGCCAGCCCTCGGTGCTTGAGCCTACGGCCTTTTCTATCACATACCACTCATAGGGGCTTGTGTTGAGGTCATCAACATAGGGCATATCATAAGGCTTGCCATAGAGGCACTTGTTAGTCTCCACGCGCTTGCCGCTCACAAGGTTGTTTTCCACGTCTACAGCCTCGACATATACACTGAGCATAGCCTGGTCCTCGAGGTCGTCGACATTGCTCTGCACGATGACTGAGGGCGCGCCGGGCTCGCTGGTGCGGAATTTGACATACTCACCGTCGCCGCGGCGAATGTAGATGTTGTGGCTCACGCGGGCGGGGTCAACATAGCCGTTGATGCCATCGGTGAGAGGAGTATTCCATGAAGCCACGAGGTTACCGTCAACTACACGCAGCTTGCAGCCCATTGCCACACGCGGAGTGCCGTAGCCCACATAGGCCTGTGCCTTGATGGTGTCGCTGGGTGTGCCCGCTGCATTCACGGCTACCACGCTGTAAGTATTGAAGCCATTGGGCACGTCAACGTCGCTGAATCCCAATTCCTCGCCGGGCTCGCACTCGTCAAACGTCTGGACAAGCTTGTCGCCGCAGAATACGTTAATCTTAAAGTCGTTGAGTGCGCCGCCGTTCACTGTGGTGCGGGGTGCAGTGAACTCTACTTCACACTCGTGCTGTCCCTCGAGTGCAGGAGTGAGCTTGAGGTTCTCTACTCTAGAGGGTGCATCGATCGCTGCGCCTTCTTCGAGAACGATGTCGTCAATGCAGAACTCATAATGGTTAGCAGGCGAGATAGCGTGGAAACCGATGTTGTAGTTGCCGTCCTCGGGCACTACAAACGAGAGGTCATAGACAGTGTATTTAGTATCGGTGTACACGGTAGACTGCTGCACCTCAATCGTCATGTTATTGACTGTTGCGCCCTTACCGGCCTTGATTTCCATCGTCTCGGGATAGTTGGTAGCAACAGGGCGGGCAATATACTTCATGCGCACGCTCTTGTTGGCCTTTACTGCCACAGGAGGAGTGATGAGCCAGTCGTCCTTGGGCTCGGTTTCGTTAGCAACGATGGTAAACACCTGATAGTTGCCGCGTTCCTCATAGAACCATGTGGTACCGTCGCGGTTAGCGTCGATGATGGTGAACTGGTCAACGTCAACGTCGGGGTCTACGGGGAAGGCGTGCGGCAAGGCGTAGGCGTCACCAAATGCCACCTTGTTGCTCACGGTAGCCTTCGATGTCTTGCCGTCGTGCACTGCAACCACTGCATACTGACGCATCTCGATGCCTCCATGGTTAATGTCATTGATTGTATAAGATGTGCCAGTCACGCCGGTAGCCACCTCAGTGTTGTCCTTCTTGTCAATCACGTTGTAGGTTACGCCTGTGATGCGCTCGCCGGCCAGGTTAGTGGTCACTGCACTCCATGAAACCACCGCGTTGTTGCCGTTGCGGGTGAGGGTCACAGTTGCTGGAGCCGAGGGAACGGTCTTGTCCTGTACAATCTCGGTGGGCATATACATACCGCCGAAGAGGAAGTTAGACTGATAGGTCGACGCCATGTAGCTGTTAAGGTTGATTGCCGCCATGTAGGGGAAGAGATACTCGTTGCCGTCCTCGGCAGTGTCAACCACGTCAAATGCCCAGTACAGCACATTGGTGTCGCGGTCGATGCACATGCCGCCGTTGCTGTACTCGCATGCAGGCGCAACGCCCAGGCTGCCTATGGTCTCAACGTTGCGGAAGTCCTTTGTGGTCTTGTAGAAGGTGCCGTCCGACCCTATGAACCACACGTTGCCCTGTGCGTCAAAGTCACAGCCTATGATGCCATAGGCGCTCACGTCAGCAATGATATTCTTGGTTTGGGTGTTCATGTCATAAGAGCACCACAGCAGTGCTGTCGCATCGCTGTTGAAGAAGGCACCATAAACCAGGCCGCTATCTTCGTCATAGCAAGCCGAGTAGAAGATGTTGCTGATGGCTTCGGTGCCCGATGACATCAGGCACTCGCCAGTGGCGAGGTCATAGATGCCCGCTGAGCCATACCAACTGCTCAGATACACCTTGCCACCACCCACTACCGATGCCGTGGCACTGGCAAACGAATTAGCCTGAATGTCAGAGCAGGCAATGATTTTTGTTCCCATCGGGAACTGGTTATCGGGCACAAAACTGTAGATACCGGGATCTTCAACGTCGTCATAACCCATGATGAAGTTTGCCCACAGCGTGGGAGTTCCATCAGCCTTCAGGGCTGGAGCTTTGCGCAGGTCAGCAGCATTGAACTTGGGAAGGAGCGTTCCCAGTGCCGAAGAAGGCTTGCGCATCAACTTGCCGGCATTCTCGGTGTGCAACTTGTAGACGGGAGTCTTGGGGTTGCGCTGCACGCCCACTGCCATTGCAGCTACAGCCACTAGGGCCGCAACTACAGTACACAGGAGTTTTCTCATTTTTAATGATAATTTAAAGTAAGCAAATAATGTTTAGTTATAATTTTGATGCAAAGATAGTAATTTTTAATGAAAAATGAAAGCAAATACAGCATTTATAAGCCATCTAGGCCACATAAGCTATATAGGCTACATAAGCTATAACGGCTATCCAGGCTATAACGGCTATCCAGGCTATAACGCAACAGTGGCCAGCGCTGTTGAGTGCGCTGGCCACTGTTAGGGATGTGATATTGCTTTAAATTTAGCCTATCATGAGACCGAGTACGATGTTGAGGTCGATAACATCGGTGCGGCCGTCGCCATTCACGTCGTCACGACCGTCATAAGCATCGTCGGGATCACTGCCCAGCATGATGTTGAGGATGCAGTTGATGTCCTGAACATCCACCTTGCCATCGAGGTTAACATCGCCATAGAGGCCTGAGGGCACGTAGTCAACGAATACCTCAGGACCTACGCCCTCTGGAGTAACGATTGCTACGCCATACTTAGTAGCCTTCTTGGGCATGGGCATGAGTGCCTGCATCTCAGTCACTGTCTTGGCAACCACGCCGTCAACACTGACTTGATAGCCCTCAACGTCGAAGCCAAGTGACTTGCCTGCCTCAAACTGGAGGTCGTCAACCTTGAAGCCCATCTTGTCAGTAGAAACTACCTGGATTGCGAAGTACTTAGCACCTGCGGGAACGGTGAACTCGCGCTTAGTCCAGTTCCAGGAATCCTTCTCAGTGAGAACCTTGTCGTTGATCTGGATGAAGTCACCCTTGTCAGTACCGGTGGTTGAGTAGAGCACGTTGAACTCCTCAGCACCCCAGTTACCAGTGAGACAGCCGCTCCAGAATGTGATGGTCTGCTCGTTGCCTGAAAGTTCGGGAGTAATCAACCATGTATCCATCTTCTTAGAGCCGTCAAATGCCACGAGGCACTGGCTACCGCTGTGAGGACCGTAAGCACCGGTTGAACCGAAGCCTGCCTTCACGTTGTCAAAGACGAGCCAGCCGATGGGTTCGCCAGCGTGTTCATAATCGCCAGGACCGCACTTCTCGGTGTTCTGCGGGTTGAAGTAAACTGTGTAACCCTTCTCGGTGAGTACTTCCTCGCCCACGCTGAATGCGTCGAATGAGTCGAAGTCCTCTACAACATTCTCGAGGGTGTTCTCGGGGATGCTCCATGTGAGGAGAACGTTGCCGTCCTGCTCGCCTGCTGCAAGATCCAGCACGCTGGGTAGAGTGGGCTTAACGTAAGTGAGCTGCACGTTGCCGCTGTTGTTAGTCTCAACGGGGTCACCAGCGTGTTTAACCACTGCAGTGAGGTTAACCTGGGGATCCTCGTTGATGCCTGAGCATGTGTAAACCAGTTTGTATTCCTTAGTTGAGAGAGGAATCAGGGGTTCTTCAATCTCGGCAGTGTAAGCCACTGTACCGTCTTCCTTAAGGAGTTCTACACTGAAGTCCTCGGGAGTGACGAGCGTGCTACCGTTATTTGAAACCTTAACGGTGATTGTGTTAGAGCTGTTATAGTTGAGCACGCCCTCGTTAGTCACATTGACAACCTCGAGTGCGAGGTCCTCGTCAACAGCGTCCATGATGCGCACGTTAGCAATCTCCTGGAAGTCGCGCATCTCCTGACCTGCGGGAGCACCTGTTGCCAGGAACTGGAGGCTAATCCAGTCAGCATCCTTATAAGCGCTCAGGTCGATGAGTTCAGTTGCCCATGTTGCAGGGGGCACAGCATCGCGGTGGAACACTGTGATGGTCTCGAATTTCTCAACGCTGTTAACTGCGATTTGCAGTTCAAGATAGTCGTTCAGCGGCATTGTGCCCAGGTAGCGGTCAAACGCCAGCTTGGGATTCTTAGCGCCCTTGAGCTCGATCTTACCGGTGTTGATATAAGCCTCGCCGGTGGGGTGTGTACACTTAGTATAGAGCACGTTCACACCGTTCTGTGTGCCATACTGCCAACCATCGGTGCTGGTACCGATAGAATTTTCCATTTCGAACCATGAGTACTTGCCGTTGAGCTCGTCCTGATAGGGCAGCTCATAAGCCTTGCCATAGAGACACTTGTTAGTCTCCACGCGCTTAGCGCTCACGAAATTGTACTCCTTGTCGATTGCCTCAACCTTGACGTATGTCATGGTCTGCTCATAAACGTCGCAGTTAGTGAGCAGGACAACAGATGTGTCGCCAGGAGCTGTGGTAGTGTAAACTGTCCAGTCCTCAGCGTTGGGGTCAAACATGTAGACGTTGCAGCTCACGCGGGCGGGGTCTACATAGTGGCCGTTAGCGCCCACGTTCTGTGCGGGTCTCCATGAAGCCACGAGGTTGTTGTCAACCACGCGGAGCACGGGATCGTCAGTGACGCGGGGAACGTCAAAACCAACGTAAGCCGATACTGTAGCGGTGTCGCTGGGTTCGCCGTTTGAGCCCACAACTACTACATTATATGTATTAAGGCCGTTAGGAACCTCCATGTCGGTCACTGCAAGTTCGTCGCCGGGCTCGCAGTCGTCGATAGTCTCAACGAGAGTAGTGCCGCGCAGCACATTGATCTTGAAGTCATTGCCCAGAGTACTGCCGTCAACGGTTGTGGTGGGAGCCTTGAACTCAATGTCACACTCATGGATACCCTCAACTGCGGGGATAGCCTTGAGGTCAGCCACCTTGTTGGGAGCTGAAGCAGCTGCGCCCTCGCTGATCTCGATGCGGTCGATCATCAGCCAGTAGCGGTCGGCATCGCTCACTGCGTGGATACCCACATTGTAGTTACCTTCCTCGGGAACAGAGAATGTAGTCTCATAAGCGGTGTAAGCCTGCTTGTTGATGAGGATGGTGTCGCTGGCGGTGATGGTCATGGCAGCAACGGTGTTGCCCTTACCAGCCTTCACCTGAATCTTCTCGTGGATATCGTCGGTCGAAGCACGTGCCAGGAACTTAACGGTCACTGCACGGTCGCCGCTCATGTGTACGGGAGGAGTGATCACCCAGTCGTCCTTGGGACGGGTTGTATTGTCGGCAATGCTGAATACTGTGAAGTTACCACGATATTCATAACCCCAGGTGATACCGTCGCGGTTAGCATCAATGAGAGTGAACAGATCCACGTCATCACCCTCTTCGATGGGGAAGGTGTGAGGCAGTGAGAAGGCAGCACCGAAGGCAACCTTGTTACTCTTAGTGGCAACTGATTCCTTGTCGCCGTGAACTGCAACTACTGCAAATTCATACATGTCGATCTCAGCGGGAACGAAGTTGTTGATGGTGTAAGATGTGCGAGTGAGGCCGGTAGCCACGGTCTCGCCAGTGTTAACGTTAGTCACGTTGTAAGTAACGCCGGTGATAGTCTCGCCGCCCATGTTCTTGGTAACGGCATCCCATGTGATGACAGCGTTGTCGCCGTTGCGGGCGAGTGTCACGTTCTGGGGAGCCTCGGGCTGGTCTTTGTCAAAGACGAGTTCGGTGGGCTCGTACATACCAGCAAAGAGGTAGTTGCTGGGAATCAGCTTTGCCGAGAGGTCAACAAGGTTGAGGTCAACGACGTAGGGATAGAGCAAGTCGTCCTCCAGAGCATCAAATGCCCAGTAGAGCCTGTTGTTAGCATGGTCGATGGTGAAACCGCCCCAAGAGTACTCACACTCGGGAGCGACGCCCAGGTTACCTATTGCCTTGCGGTTAGCACCCTGCTTGGTCATCTGGTAGAATTGGCCCTCATCGTCCACGGCCCACACGGTACCGTTGTTGTCGATGTCACAACCGGCGATAGCGATGTCGCTCATGTCGGCCACGAGCACGGTACGTGTCTGTGTCTTGAGGTCGAATGAACACCACTGCAGTGCAGTTGCGTCATCGTTCATGAACTGGCCGTAAACAAGACCGGTAGCCTCGTCAAAGAATGCACCATAAGTGATGTACTTATAGGCTTCGGCGTCCTGCTTGAAGAAGAGGCACTCCTTGGTAGCAAGGTCAAAGATAGCTGCATAGCCATACCAGCTCGACATGAAGATCTTGCCGTCGCCCACTACCGAGTTAGAAGCGACACTCAGGAGGCCTCTGTAGTCCTGGTCGAGTGTGCTGTTAGTAATCACGGGGTTACCCATGTTGAAAAGATCCACGGGTTCGAAGGTGTAGACACCGGGGTCAGCAATCTCCTCGTAACCCATGATGAAGTTGGCCCACAGGGTGGTGCCTGCCTCTTTGAGCAGGGTGTTGTTCTCCGACTTCTGCAACGACTTGGCGCTGATCAGCGGTGAAGTGCTCTGCTTCTTGAGGAGTCCTGCCGCATGACTATGGCGCACAACCGATGGCACCGTAGCCTTGCGTGAGTTGCGGGGCATACCCGCAGCCATTGCAGCAACAGCCACGAGAGCGACTATTACTGTGCATAGGATTTTTCTCATCTTGAAATTAATGATTTGATGTTAGTAATTGTACAATTTATAAGAAAATTGGTCTCGTGTCCCTAATATTTCGACAAAGTTACTAAAATAATGTGGCATTTACTAATTTTTTCGTTTTTTTGCATTACATTCTTACGTTTTTGCCCATTTTTTTGCCCAATAAAAGTTTAATTTGGACTAAAATTACCAATTGTTTGGCAAATCCAATACAAAGTTGACAACTGAAAGACAATGGGCAGAAAAATATATATTTTGAAATATTTTGAAAAAAAATTCCAGTTGTTTGTTATTTTTATAGAATTTTTATGTATCTTTGCACAAACAAAGACATTTTGACCCATCTCAGGATTCGCAACACTGATGATAAGTAAAAATGTTTTTCTCTACATGCCTTCAGTTAAGGTGTTATGAATAATGATTTTAATAACTTTAGTTGCGGTTTTAAGAATTATGAAGAAAAGTTTACTCGCTCTGATGTTGCTCGCAGGTGCAGCAACCGTTAACGCACAGGAAGTTGTGCAAGTAGGTAGTTTGGATGACGCTTCGTCAACTACCAAGTTCCCCTGGTATTCATCTTATGAGTGCAGCTCTTCGGAAATTGTTTACACAGCCGATGACCTCAAGGATCTTCCTGCTGGTGATCTTTCTAAGCTCGAATTTGCAGTAACGGGCGGTCAGATGACTTACATTCACCTGCGCGTATGGCTTGAGAACACAGACGATACTCAGGTAGTGGGTGCAACTTCGGGCGAAATCAGAAACACTGACGAGATGACTAAGGTCTATGACACAGCTGGCAAGGGTTACTCCATGGACGAGCGCACAATGCAGGCTTACAGTGGTACTGGTTACCTTGATTGTCCTTTTGACACCCCCTTTAAGTACACAGGTGGTGGCCTGCGCATTCGCTTCGAGGCAACTGGCGGGAACTGGTGCATGAGTGAGTTCGCTTTTTTTGTTGACCAAAGCAAGGTAGATGCAAGCAGCGATAAAAATTGCAGCACAATATATGACTTCACCGAGAGCGGTATGAGAACTCGCTCTGCTGAGGCTGAGAGAAGTTTCCCCGTTGTTCAGTTCACTGTTACAAAGAGTGATCCCATCACTGGCATCAACGACGTGACAGTTAAGGACGCTAAGGGTGTGACTTACTACAACATCAACGGCCAGAAGGTTGACGAGAACGCTAAGGGTCTCGTAATCTCAAGCGAGGGCAAGAAGTTCTATCGTAACTAATTTATAATTAGAATATCACAAAACAATTCTCTGGGTCGCCTGTTTTACTACCGGGTGGTTCAGAGAATTGTACCTAATATAGATAGGTGTTAATACTCAATACAAGCGAAACAAAAACTATCTAATAATAGAGAACAATGAGAAAATTATTTTCTGTTTTATTACTGGTAATCGCAATGCCGCTTACTGCGCTGGCACAAGACAACATGGGCTCGGTTGTGATTACCCAGAAAGACGGTACCAAGCTGAGTATTCCCCGCTCAGGTGTGGCTAAAATCACATTTGACTCTATCCAGCTGAGCGCCCTCGAGGAGGTAGACCTGGGACTGAGTGTCAAATGGGCCAATGTGAACATTGACGTGACTCAGTCGAGCAAGGTCGTTTCATCGCCCGAGGAGTGTGGCGGATACTACGGATGGGCCGATCCCACCGGTCTCAAGACCAGTGACAACAAGAATGACTATCCCGGCATGACACGCCCCAAGAAAATCAGCGGCACCCAGTATGACATTGCTACCCAGCAACTGGGCGACGGATGGCGATTGCCCACTACTGCCGAGTTTGAAGAACTGCTCACACTCAAGTTTGAGAAAACAACCATCAACGACGTTCCAGGCATCCAATTCACTGCCGAGAACGGTAACTCCATTTTCCTCCCCTTGGCTGGATACCGCTACAAGGAGAATGTGTTCCAGACAGGTACCTACGGTTACTACTGGACTGGCGACCTCAACTCCGTCCTGGATTGGATGGCCGTTGAACTTAACCTGGGCGACGGATTCAACCGCACTTCTAACAACGCCGTTTACAACGGTTGCTCAGTGAGAGCCGTAAAAGCGAAATGATCTTTAAACAAGAAACCCAACATTGAAGTAAAAAACAACATCCCATATTATGAAAAAATATTTATTTGCATTAATTGCAGCATTCACAATGTTCCAGGTGGCTTGGGCTGACTACAGCAAAGATAATCTGGTAGTGTTAACCAAAGAAGGTGCTTCTAATTTTTACAGCCTTACCACTCGTCCTGTTGTGAAATTCAACGGCGGCGAAATGGTGCTTAAGTCGGCTGGTACCGAGGTGAAGTTTGCGCTGGGCGACATCCAGGAAATCGTTTTTGCCAAGGGAACTGACACCAAGAAAGGCGACGTGAACGGTGACGGCAGTGTTGATATCAGTGATGCTAACATCCTCATCAACATCATTCTGGGAAATGACGACGCCGGCAACTATGGTGGCCGCGCCGACGTTAGTGGCGATGGCGGAGTTGATGTTTCAGATGTCAACGAGATTATCAACCTCATCTTGAACAACTAATGTGACTGTTATGAAGATCAAGTTATTAACTCTTGTTCTCGCTATGTCGGTGCTCTCGCTTAACTCTATGGGCGAGACCAAACGATATGTCCTGCACATCAACAAGACCGACAAGACTGTCGAGAAATATGACACTGAAGATATAGAGTCTCTTGAGAGCACTCCCGCTCCCACCGACACAAGATTTGAAGCAGTTGACCTGGGTCTGAGCGTTGAATGGGCAACCGCAAACCTTGACATCCATCGCTCTACTAAGGTGGCCAATGGTCCCGAGGGACAAGGTGGACACTATGGCTGGGGCGACCCCACTGGCAACCACTCGGAGCAACCCGATAACGCTACATGGACTCCCTACGAGCCCGACCGTGCTAAGTGTCTGTCATACTACGGCGGTGAGAATCCTCCCAAGGACATCTGCGGTACCGACCTCGACATCGCACGCGTGCACTGGGGCGGTGACTGGCGTCTGCCCAGCCGTGCTGAGCAAGATGAACTGCGCGAGAAATGCGAATGGACTAAAGAAACTCTGAACGGTGTTACCGGCTATCGCGTTACTGGCCCCAACGGCAACAGCATCTTCCTGCCTGCTGCGGGTTTCCGTTTTGCATCAAGCAACTTCGGCGGTGACTACCTGAGCTACTACTGGAGCGGTACACTCAATCCCAACCCCGGTTACTCAGATTATGCTTACTATCTCGAGACTACTCCCGACTATCACGAGTGGCTCAGCGCTGCTCGCTATATCGGTCAGAGCGTGCGCGCCGTTCGCGATGCTTATAACACCATCCTTATCCTGAAAAACGGTGAAAAGCACGTGTATCGCATCGACGAGATCGAGAGCATCACCGTTGAGGAATTCTCAACCGACGAGGACTACTACGAGGCTGTTGACCTGGGTCTGAGCGTTAAGTGGGCTGCCGTTAACCTCGACATCGACCAGTATGACTATGCTGCTCCCGCACCCGAGGTGCTGGGCGGTTACTACGGCTGGGGCGATGCCACAGGCCGCAACCACTCGGAGAACGAGGACGACTATCCCCGTTACGACAGCGAGAAGTCTATCAGCGGCACCGACCTCGACCTTCTGCACAACTATTGGGGTGGCTCATGGCGACTGCCCACTATGCAAGAGTGCGAGGAACTGCGCAACGAGTGCACCTGGACCTGGGAGGTCGTTAACGGCAAGGCCGGCTATCGCGTGACCGGTCCCAACGGCAACAGCATCTTCCTGCCCACATCAGGCTGGCGCGTCGGCGAGAAGATTGACCAGAGTTACGTCGGCACTCACGGCTACTACTGGAGTGGTACTAACGTGTCGGCTTTCTATGTTTACCAGATTGCGTTCTCACAGAAGTATCAGTGGTATTACAACTACCGCTACAACGGATACCAGATGCGTGGTGTAAGAAAATAATTTTATTTGACATAGCAACATCATGAAACGATTAGCAATTATATTAAGCACAATATTTGCACTGCTCGCGATGCCCGTTAATGCGGCAAAGAAAGAGCTTGTGATGATCATCACCGACACAGCAGGCGTTGAGCAGATTATCCCCGTTGAGAAAATCGACAGCGTCCTCTTTGCCGAGGATGTGTGCGAGACAGTCGAGGGACACGCTGTAGTCGACCTAGGACTCTCGGTCAAGTGGGCCTATGCCAACCTCGACCTTGAAGGCGAGAACATGGAGAGTGCTCCCTATGTGGAGAACGACAAAGCACTCTACGGCTGGGCCGACCCCACAGGCAAGCAGCACTCAACATCGCTCGACGACTATCCCGCAGGCGTGAACTGGCCCCCCAACAATGTGTCGGGCACCGACCTTGACATCGTCAAGAAGAACTGGGGCGGCGAGTGGCGACTCCCCACCGACGAAGAGATGAAAGAACTCATGAACGATTGCACCTGGACATGGGAAACCGTAAACGAAGCCCACGGCTATCGCGTCACCGGCCCCAACGGCAACAGCATCTTCCTGCCTGCCAACGGTTTCCGCTATGGCGAAGACACTGACGCCAAGGGTGTTTCGGGCAACTACTGGAGCGGCACACTCTCTACCGACAATGCCAACTCAGGACGTAGCATCTCGTTCAACTCAGTCATCAAGGGAACAGGATACTCAATGCGCATGTATG
>JAKSLZ010000019.1 GCA_024400935.1 Muribaculaceae bacterium
AACTTTTGCCAGGGATAACGTCCGCTGACAGTCAACCGAAATCAGGAAAATACACCCCTTTCTGGCAATGGACTATATATGACGGTGTTTGAGGATGTTGCGGCTAATGTCGCGACTTTTACCGGACAGCAATAATTTTTTTTGCAGATTGCCCCGCGCGGAAATCACTGATTTTTTATTGAAGAAACATTAACAACGAGAGGCTGAAAGCCGGCACGCACAAAGCTTGCTTTGGGCACATAACCCCCACCGAAAGGAGTGAAACGACTGCCGGTGGGGGTATAAAGTGTAACAAAACGCGCGGTTGAAGACCGCTACCTCGAAACGAACAAGGTGGCGGTCTTCAACCGCAGTATAGTGTATCGCATTTTCCCTGCCCTGCCTTCGCTTGCGCTCAGTTAGGACAGGGTTATGTGGGGCTGTGTCATAATGCATGAACACAACTTCTGATTGTGCCATCAACCGTTATGCCCGGCTACGGGCAGTAGGTAGGGACGACACCCCCGTGTCGTCCGTAGCGACCGCAGGGCGCTGCAACACAATAGGTTACTACGGAGAAATCATGCTCGTACCGAGCATACGGACGACACGGGGGTGTCGTCCCTACATTCTTCAGCCACAAGCAAAATCGCATTATGACACACCCTCGTGGCGGCTTCCAGCCTCTCATTACAAAATCTTGAAAAATCAGTGAGTGCGGGGAGTTCGCAAAAATAACATTGGTGTATAGTTACCCCAAGACGACAATGCCCAAACTGTTGTTTTGCATAGCATAGTTAAATTTTTTGCATGCCTAAAGTCCTAAAACAAAAACCTGTTTTGTTGGTTGTTGTAATATGGGCTTTTCTCAGGGTGAGACAACTCTCCATGTCATTTTTTCCATCAAGGATATATCTTTGCTAATCAGAAACGGGCTGCTTGACAGCGACAATTGTCACGCCATGGGTCTTGCCGGCGATGTATCCGCATGGCTCGGCTGCTCCCGGCAGCATGAGATTGTCCACTATCATTGGGTGGCCGTTGGCAATGGTTGTGGCATTAAACGTTGCTCCTGCGATGAGCTTGCTGTTCTCGGTAGACAGTACTGTGAATAGATTGTCTCCGTCAAACCGCAGCGTGCATGTGCGGTTAGGGTGCCATTTGAGGATAATCGTGGTGCCGGGCGCAAGTTGCTTGGCATGTACAGCCTTGCCTATGAAGTCTGACGAGTTGCGTCCGTCCACAGCAGCACAAAAGGCGTTCCATCCCTCATAACCTACATATCGTGATAGAATCTCCCTTGTGGTCTCGGAAGGCACTGGTTGCCAGCTTACCTTGCCCCACAATCGCTTGATTGTGGACAAACTCAGAGAGTCGCCAGTAACCGACTTGATGTTGAGTAGCAGAGCATGAATGCTCGCCGGGGTGGTCACTTCGCGCCCCCAGCGTTGCTCAACGCGCTGTTTCAATATCTTTACATACTCTTCCATTTTGACATGTCTTTTTTATACTCACCACTATAAGAATAGCCTATGTAGAAACGTTTCATGACCACGGTCATCACCGAGTCAAACCGCTCGTCACCGGCTGGCAGGTCCTTCTGTAATTTGCTGCGTGTGGCAAAATAGGTGGAGCGCGCTATGTCGTGCAAGTCGTTCTTCACCTGCGGGTCGGCCAGCGTGTTGAGGCGCATCACTTCCATCTCACCATAATGCTCGGCAATCTCCTGATTGGGACTTATGTCCTCGCCTTTGTCACGCTTTGCCTGGATAAACGACCTGATGTATTTAGCGGTCTCTTTCTTGTGATAGTCGTTGGCATAGGCTTGCAGGTTCTTGATAATACTGTCATAGTCATACACCTTTTTCTCAGCCGGGGCATTGGCGGGAGTGGCTGGTGCGGGAGTTGCTTCTGCATCGGCTATCGGGGTAATGATATCGTCCTTGTCCTCGGGGTTGGGCAATGCACTGTCGGCTGGCGATGGGTGGACGGTAACGCTGTCACTGGTTACTTCTCTCGCAGTGGTGTCTTGACCGATGTGGGGATGGCTTGCATTATCGGGAAGGGGAGAAGTTGCAGGTGTGTTCGTCAACCAGTAGGCCCCCATAGCTGCAACAGTAATCACAACAGTTGCAACCCCCATCCACCACCACTCAAAGCTGCGTTTATGCAGCATCGCGGCCACGTCGAGGGCGCTTTGCACCCTCTTGGCACGGTTCTCACGCATGCATCGGGCCGCAACACGCCTCAGCTGGTTCTTGCCAGCTGAGCACTTGGCCATGTCTTCCAGTACAACTCCCAGTGAATAGATGTCGCACAGAGCATCGGTGATGCCCTCGTTTACACATTCTGGCGCAATGTAGTGCCTTGTGCCGGCGGGCATCTTGAGAGTGGCATAGTTGGATGAGTCGGCAAGTCCCAGGTCGATGAGCACTGCATGCCTGTGGTGCGGGTCCACGATAATGTTTTGCGGTTTCACGTCGCGATGTACCATCTGGTGTGAGTGCAGGTAATCCAGGGCCTGGCACACATCATCCACAATGCTAACGGCTTGCTTGTGGGTCAGGCGGTGGCCGGCAAGCACATGGTCAAGCGTCTCGCCGTCGATGTAGTCCATGACGATGCATTGCCCCAGCTGGTCTACTTCTTCCATGGCAAGCATGCGCACCACATGGGTGTGTCTCACGCTGAATCCCAAGTTGAACTCCTTGAGCAGCAATGACTCGTGCAGCGCACGGTTGTCACAATCAGGCTTGACGCTCTTGAGCACAAACCACTGGCCCATGCGCATGGCACGGTGCACCATATAGTAGCGCCCCTCGTGCAGCAAGGAGATGTGTGACCACTCCTGGCTGAACAAAGCCTCCATGCCGGTGTGCGACTTTAATATTTCTGAATCACTGTCCACGATGCAAAGGTAGTCATTTTTGCGTTAACAATTATCCCCTGTGGCTTGTAAACAATAAAAAAAGCACACCGAGAACCAACAAGAACCAAGACGCAGCGCCTTTGTGTGCCTCGTCTGTGCTAAATTTGCAATGTGATGTAAAATAGTTCGCACCACTGCTTGATAATGTGAAGAATTATTCCTAAATTTGCAAGGCAATGCCGCCGCAGTTGTGGCGTTGCACGACATTTGGAATAACAAAAGACAATGTTTCTTTTTGGGGCTTGATGAAACCGCCAAATCTTCAACCACAGTTCCCCGCCATAGAGAAGCAATTGTCCGCATCTTTACATAAGTACAAGGGTGCGGACTTCTTGCATCACAGTGTGGGGAACAGGCGCTTGGCGGTGCCCATCAAGCCACACAGCAAGAAGCCGCACCCTTTTTTTTGTGTGTACCCTCTTGCCCCGAGTAACAAAACATAAATCTACCAAAATACAAACTATGGAAGATTACGAAAAGATTATAGAAGAATTTAATTCATATATTGATAACAATTGCTTTTCAGATGCTGAAAAGATATTGAATCGTTGGTATGATGTCAACGGGAAATCAAAAGATTTTTATTACTATCTTAATATTGCATTGATGTATGGAGATTGGATATACAATTACGTCTCAAATAAAGATATAGACTACGGTACATTGGTCAGGAATTTTGGAGAATCTATTTCAGAAGCAAAAAAGAGAATATCAAAAGATCTGCCAGATGAGGACGTTGAAATTTGGCAAGAGCGATTGAAAGAATTAGGGGAAGTACACAAAGCAATTATTAAGGCTTTGAGAGATACTACAACTCATCATGATATATCCTCCATGGAGAGTGTTAACGGTAAAGGACAGGAAAGCAGTAATCGAAATGGCTCAACCAAGAGTAACATAGAGGACCGATATCATGAGTTGATCTCTATATTAGAAAAAACACGTGATAAAATTGGTTCATACAGTTCAAAACATAAGAACATTTCTAAATTACAAAAGGAAATGTTTACAGCGGTTGATAACGAAATTGTGTCAATTGAGAAGGAAATTGATAATGCTCTGAACTGTATTTCATGGGAAAATCTTGTCATCGCCTTCTTTGGAGAAACGAATGCTGGGAAAAGCACTATTATTGAAACGTTTCGTATTTTGTTTGAACAGAATAGGACGGGAGGTCAAGATGGTCTTATCGTGGGAGATGGTCGCCAAGACTTTACCAAGGATTACCATGAATACAGTATGTCAATAAGTGGTAAAACGTTTACCCTCATTGATGTTCCTGGAATTGAAGGTAATGAAGATGAATTTCTTGATGTGATAAAGGAAGCTTTGCACAAAGCACACTGTGTGTTTTATGTTCAAGGACACAACAAAAAGCCCGATAGTGCTACAGCGCAAAAAATCAAGAAATATCTGGGGGATTGGGTTAATGTATATTCTATTTACAATGTTCGAGGTTCGGTTACAGACTATGACGAAGAAGATGAACGTGAGACATTGCTAACTGACAGTGTGTTGAAAAACGAAAAGCTCATTAAAGAAACATTCCGTGATATTTTAGGTAACGTGTATAAAGGGCACATTACCTTACAGGCCTTATTGGCTATGTGTGCAAAAGCAAGTTTTTCACATAAACGAGATGACCTTCAGCGAAATCAAAACAAGTTGTTAGGATTTTTTGGAAACGCCGAAGAGGTTTTGTGTTTCAGTCAATTTAGTTCCATTAGACAGTTAGTCGAAGAAAAGGCATCAAATTTTACAGATGAAATTACTGAGGCAAACAAGCAAAAGATGACATCATTGGCACTGCGTTCGGTAAAGAGATTAGAAGATGTCATTTCCAGCGATGACATTGACATTTCTGTTATAGAGCAAAAGCTAAAACAATTCAAGCGCGACATACAACAAATAACAGGTAACTGCGTGACAAACATCAAACACAAGGTTCCAAATTGTATTTATCATAATTTCTCAATACTAAAAGGTGATTTGAATTCTTATGTTGACAAAGGTGTTGATGTCTTGAAAAACAAAGGTCACTTAAGAATAGCACGATCAAGAGCCGACACAAATCAATCTATAAAAGAAATAATTCATGCTGAATTAATAAATGCACAAAAAAAAATTGAAAACAAAAAAAAGGAATTATCCTCAATTAGGTTCAGTTCGAATTTCGCTTTTGACATTGATGTTGAAATGAATGTAAATTTAGATGATGCATTAGATGATTTGGATTTAAATCTTGATAAAATCGGAGATTTATGTTTATCTGCAGCTTCTGGAGCTGGAATAGGATCTTTTTTTGGCCCAATTGGAGCAGGAATTGGAGCTGTTATTGGGGCTGGGGCTCATCTTTTATTTAGTGATGGCGGGAAATCTGAGGCTAAAAAAAATATTGCAGAAAGCATAGAAGAAGCAGAAAAAAAAGCCACAGCACAAGTTAACGGTTGCTTAATAAGTATAAATCAGATTATTTATGATGAACAACGAAGATTAATGAAAGAAGTTGAAAAGGAAATAAATAATCTGAACGCATTGTCCGATTCATCACTTGTGTTGAAAAAAGACATCAAGAACTATATAAACATAATAAAACGTAACGCTTATGGTACAGTTTGATATTTTTAAAAAAGCAAATAAGAAATTTGTCTTATTTGAAAAATTAGTAAAAGAAGGCACTGCTTGCGGTCTAGACTTACGCAACATACTTGAAAAGATAAATAACGTTAAGCAAATGATAGCTGACGATATCGTTCGCATCGTTCTTCTTGGCAGTTTTTCGGACGGAAAGACAAGTGCTATAGCGGGTTTGCTTGGTAGACTTGAGGATTCTATGAAAATTGACCAAGACGAATCTTCCGATGAATTAAAAATTTATCGTCCTGCTGGTTTGAAAGAAGGTTTTGAAATAGTTGATACTCCGGGACTTTTTGGTACGAAAGAAAAGGAAGTTGCTGGGAACAATGTCAAGTATTCAGATATTACAAAGAAGTATCTTTCCGAAGCACATATAGTTATATATGTTTGTGATGCAGTTAATCCCTTGAAGGATAGTCATATTCCTGTAATAAAATGGATTATGCGAGATCTAGGTAAACTTAATTCGACTATTTTTGTTGTTAACAAGATGGATGAAGCTGGGTATGATCTCTTAGATGATTATGACTATAGTCGTGGTAACGAGATTAAACGCAATGCTCTGATAACTCGACTACGTAGTGCAATCAATCTTACTCCTGATGAAGAAAAGTCGCTGCGAGTTGTGTGCATAGCGGCAGATCCTAAAGGAAAAGGGCTCACACATTGGTTCAACAAACCTGATGACTATATTCGACGCTCCCATATTGACCTTTTGCGAAATAATCTAACTGACATAGTTGAAAATAGTGATGCCACGACATTAGAAGTTGCGGCTGTTGAAGCCTCTATCAAAGACATGTTGATCAACGTAGGGGACCAAATAGAGGATGTAACTGTTTCTGCCGAAAAGGCATTAAAAAAGGTTGACGAATCGTGCAAGGACCTATCTCTTGATTTAACTCAATTGAGGTCTGAGTTGTCACTTAACCGCAGTGAAATGGAAAAAAGCCTGGACCAATATAGAGCAGATTTGTTAAGTGATATAAAGAATGCTTCGGTTGAAACCATAAGTGAAGTGATAGATAGAACACTAGGCGTTCAAGATGGTAAAGTCTCATTCTATGTCACCTGTAATAATATTGACCGTATCATTTCTTCTTGTGCAGAATCTAACAACACATCGATTCAATCAAGTATGGTTAATTTTGAACGTGAGTTTGATGCTCAAAATCAAATTCTTTCCAACTCACTGAAAGAAGGTGCAAAGCTGCTAAAGAACGTTACGGTATCGGGGGAGCAAGTAAAAGCCGTACGTGATGTGATTGCTAAAAGTTACAAATTTAAACCCTGGGGTGCAATAAAACTTGGCAGTAAAATCACAAAAGGGCTTGGGGTATTAGCTACTGGTATAAGCATCGGAATTGAAGTCTATTCATGGTACAAAAAATACCAAGACAACAAGAAATTAGATGAGATAAAAGAATCACTCTTGAAAGCTCTAGACGATATTTTTGCTAAAGTATACGAAACAATAAAAGGTAATGCGTATTATACTAATTTTGCTCCATCATTTATCGAGATGCAAAAACAATTAGACGAACGTAACCTTGAAGTGGAGAAAATGCGGAAACAAATTTACGAACTAGAGGCGTTTAAATCAAAAATTGACCAATGGAAGTTGGGCGAATATGCAGATTTTGAAGTGATTGATTAGTTTAATTTTTAATAATAATTATTTATGAGCGACAACAAGAAAAAAAAGGGACATACCAAAAGTGGCCTTGTTAAAATCGGAACAGCAATTTTGACAGTTGCGGGTATATTAATTGGTTTGGGTAACGGTAAAGGTAAAAACACATAGTTATTTATCATTACGTGAGAGTTTGAGACATAATAATGTACTTGATTTCGAAAAAGACAATATAAATATACGTGTATAGGGGCATAGATATTGAGATTCCATGGCTATAGTGTGAATCTTGCATTTTGATTGAAATGTGGGGCCAGTTGAGGTTGTATCTGTGATCTCAAAGCCTTGACATTTAATGGACTGTCCATATCTTTCACTAGCATCTCAGTATTATGTGTTACCCAATTATGTAATTAAACAACAATTGTATTATGGATAAAATTGTAGATAAAATTGTAGGGATGGGTGTCCCTGGTTTGATGTTTATTGTAGCGATGTCAATGACAGGACTATCGGGTGCGGCTGCAATCACAGCAGCTTTGGCTTTACTTGGTCCTGGAGGTATGATTGGAGGCGTGATAACTTTATTAGCAGCAGGAGCAATATCGTCTGCTTTGTCAGAATATGGTTTTGACGCAATATTTAGAGCAGTAATTAGAAAATTGTATGCGAAAGGGGAATCAAAGCAAACAATAAAGGATAAAATAAACAAAGGGCCTTGGTCTAGCAAGTTAAAAGCAAAGGCTATTGCTGATTTAAATTCACTTTAAGCATAGTGCTACGGAACACAAAAAACAGTTTTGGAGCATTTTTTATTAAATAAATAGGGACAATTATGGATGCAAGGTTGACGGCTGCGGAGCAGCTGGAAATTGTGCGTAGGACTGGGTGGTCGATGGAGGTGGTGAGGTTTATCCGCAACATGGATGAGGCTCGCATCTATATGGGGGCAGGGCTGGTGGAGGCTCGCATTGGCGGGCGCACGGCTTTGATACGCCGAGACATTGACTGGAGCGCTTTTAACTGCCGCCACGAGTGGCTGAAGAGGAAGTTTGCCGACTGGACCCAGTGGTGGGACTACAACAATGCCGACCTGATAGGAGAGGGGTGGCCGCCGCGTGACAGCAATGGCGACCCCTACGAGCTGCACCACATCGGGCAGCAGCAGGATTCGCCGTTTGCCGAGCTCACGTGGCAGGAACACATGGGCGACGGCAACAACCGCATTCTGCACCCTCAGCGCGAGTCGGCCATCGACCGTCAGTGCTTTGACGCTGAGAAGAATGCCTACTGGCAGGCGCGTTTCAAGGCATTCACGCCTAGTGAACTGAGAAAGATCTATGGTAAGTAAAACGCGGTTAGTATTATGTTGAGAGGATACAGGACATTCACGTGTCCCAAGTGCGGGCACAAGTTTGTGGGGCCTGATATGGAACTTAGGGCTACTGTTGACACTATGCCGCTCTCTTGCCCCAAGTGCGGGCACGAGAAGTGCATGCCGTCGACATCAATTGTTGATGCAATTAAGGACTGTTTTAAGGTGGGTTCTATTAAATCTGGGATGTAGTTATTAATTATTTCGGTCGTTTTTGAGTCTGTTTGGGTATCTCCGACGGTCATAGACCATCGGTTACGATGCAGTGCAACGACTGTGTCGTTATCAAGAAAATCTCTCAAAACATATCTCAAAATCACCTCGACATAATTAATAGACCTCATCTTAATCCAATCGGGAAACGATGAGGCATGGAGACATGCTCGGGAAACAATGGTGATATAAAAATGGCGGGGCTGGTGGCGTTCACTGGCCCCGCTATGATTGTATAGGTCCCGGGAACAACGATGTGGAAGAGGCTATTAAGTTGCTACGGGACGGTGTGCGGGACGGTGTGCATGGATCATTGCAAATTCTTTGTCCTTTGTTTTTTTTGCAATTATAAAATATTTTCTTACTTTTGCAGTGATATTATTAAAATAAAAACTTGTTAACTATGAAAAGATTATCATTTTTGATTTTGTTAGCGTGCTGTATGCTGTCGCTTGCAGCCCAGGAGACCATTAAAGTGAACTACAAGGGTGCAAAGCCCACAATCAGTGATTTTGCAACAGCTATGTTTGCTGCTTCTCAAGACGATGGTGATGAGTGCAATGAGCCCATCAATGCAGTGCACCAGGCTTGGAACAGATACGTTAAGGGTAAAGCTCAGCCCAAGGGTGAGAAACTGACTGTTGACGAGAAGAACGGTTATGTTGTTTACGAGTGCAAGAACGGCAGTTCGTTGCTCAAAGTTGAAATGTGCTACTGGAATGAGTCAGACTCTAAGCACAAACTGTTTGCCTATAACGTTTCGTGTTTCAATAACGGCAAATATGTTGCTGGTCAGTTTGACGGTGTAGTATTCTATCGTTATACCAATGCAACAAAGAAGATGACTTTCATGCAGGATTATAACTTGCCCGTGGGTACTGATGGCGCAATTGTGTCTTATGAGCTGCCCCGCACAGGCAAGAACATCATTGCCACATCTTGGTTTGACAATGGCACAAAGAAGACAAAGACTTTGAAGTGGAACGGTCGTCGCTTCAACTGATACATCGTTAAGAAACACAACCCATTGCGGTTTTACACTACGACCATTTCAAACAACAGATTTCACTCCTGATATAGATTAACAATCAGTTCAATAAGTGAAATCTGTTGTTTGTTTAAATATAACTATGTTCTATAACGTTGTGCATTAATATAATTGACAAAGATTAATGTAAATTCAGTGGTTTTGTTTATGGATAGAAGCGAAAGAGTGACCATGTGCAAGGACGGTAAGTACCGTTGGATATATGAGATGAGCTTGTACACTAACCCCACAATCCTCCTGCTCATCATGAAGATTATGGGATGGATCAACGTGGGAATATGGGCATTTGTCCTTATCATTGAGTTGTGTGACGGGCCCACGTGGAAGGGCGTGTGGGATGTGACGGTCACATTTTTCTACGTCTTTCTGGGCATGATGGCCCTGTGTGTGGTGGGCTACTATGTCTATGCCCTCATCTCGGGCGGAAAGTATGTCGTGCTATTTGAAATGAACGAGAACGGTGTGATGCACAAGCAGATGCCTCCCGGAGTCAAGAAGGCCAAACTAATAGGTCATATAACGGCACTGGCTGGCGCGGCTACCGGCAAGCCCGGGATGGTGGGAGCTGGTATTAGAGTGGCAGCCCGTACCCAGATGTACAGCGACTTTAAGGCTGTGAAGTCGATAGAGCCGTTCCCCATGCGTCACCTGATCAAGGTTAATGCTCCGCTCAACTACAACCAGGTGTATGTGGGCAAGGAAGACTACGATTTTGTGCTCAACTACATCCACGAGCACACCGGCAAATAGAACACGGTCCTTCAAGGGAAAAGATATGGCTTATAAACAGGGGCCAAACCGTAACCATACATCAATGGGGATTATCTCGCGCAGATCTCACGGATCTCGCCGATTTTAATCTAAAAAAATAAATAATCATTTGATTATCCATGAGATACGCGCGGGAATTATGCAAAAAATGGAGTATTGGTGAATAGTTGCGGCCAAACGTCAGATAACAACAATGGGGGCATGCATTCAAGTTGCATGTCCCCATTGATATGTCTTGGAGGGTTGGGTTACTTTATGGGAGCGATTGTGTACTCTTTGACTTTAGTTTCTGTACCCAGGAGGCTCTCGCGGCGATAGAGGCCGAATGTGCCTCGCACGTCGTCTTGCTCGCACTGTTTTTTAGTGAACTCATCCATTGCGGCGATAATCTCGGCTTCGCTCTTGTTTTGAGTCTTTGTGAGCACTTGGCTGGCCTCTTTGAATATGAACTGTCGTGCAGCAATCTTGGTTGCTTCGGTCAGCGGCTCAGAGCCGGGAACAACTTCCAGCTTGAGAAACTCTTCCATCTTGAGACGATAGATGTAGCCTTCTTCGCTCTTAGAGCATGAAGAAACTAACATGATGAATGCTAAAGAAAGCATTAATAAAATCTTCTTAGTCATAGTCGTATTAAATGTATTTTTAGAGTAAATGTTTGGGAGCATTGGTTGGTATAAGGTCGCTGATATCCTGTCCTTGGGCCAGGCGCTCGCGCACCAGTGACGAGCTGATGTGTTCCAGATGGGGCAGGGTGTTGATGAGCACAGTCTCGATGCCGGCCAGGCGACGGTTAATCGCGGCGATGTTTTTTTCATATTCAAAGTCGGCAGCCGTGCGCACTCCGCGCAACAGGAACTTTGCGCCATTGGCGCGGGCAGCGTCAACGGTATAACCCTCATAAGCAATTACCTTGACGCGGGGCTCGCATTCAAAGACTTCTTCAATCCATTGCTTGCGGGCCTCGGCACTCATCATGGGGTGCTTGTCGGGGTTGATGCCTATGCCCACAATCACCTGGTCAAAGATTTCGAGACCGCGGCGCACGATGTTTTCGTGGCCCAGCGTGAACGGGTCAAATGATCCAGCAAACAGCGCAATGCGCAGCTCGCGGCAGTTATCAGTGGATGGTGATGTCTTCATCGTCCTCAATTACCAGGTTGTCGATGATGAAGTTCTGGCGCTCCATGGTGTTCTTGCCCATGAAGAACGCTAGCATATCCTTGACAGAGTCTTCCTTGCGCAGCGACACGCGGTCGAGACGCATGTCGGGGCCGATGAAGTCCTTGAACTCCTCGGGCGAAATCTCACCGAGTCCTTTGAATCGAGTGATCTCGGCATTCTCGCCCAGCTTGTTGATGGCCTCGATGCGCTCCTCGTCGGTGTAGCAGTAGTAGGTCTCTACGCGCTGCTCCTCGGCCTTGCGCTTGGTCGACTTGTGTGCCTTGCGCTTGGCCTCCTTCTTGTTGAGGACGCGGAATAGGGGAGTCTGCAAGATATAGAGGTGTCCGGTCTTGACAAGCTCGGGGTAGAACTGGAGGAAATAAGTGAGCATCAGGAGGCGTATGTGCATGCCGTCGACATCGGCATCGGTAGCGATGATGACCTTGTTGTAGCGCAGTCCGTCTATACCGTCGTCAATGTTCAGTGCCGCCTGGAGCAACGCAAATTCCTCGTTGGTGTAAACCTTTTTGGGCTCAAGACCGAATGTGTTGAGGGGCTTACCGCGCAGTGAGAACACTGCCTGGGTCTCCACGTCGCGAATCTTGGTGATAGAGCCGCTTGCCGAGAGTCCCTCGGTGATGAAGATGCACGAGTCGTCGCGGCGGTCATAGTCATATCCCTTGGGCGCACGCGCGTCGCTGAAGTGCACGCGGCAGTCGCGCAGCTTGTCGTTGTGCAGTGCAGCTTTCTTGGCGCGCTCGCGCACCTGCTTGGTCACGCCGGCAATGGCCTTGCGCTGCTTCTCGCTGTCCTGTATTTTCTTGAACATGACCTCGGCAGTGGCAGGGGTCTTGTGCAAGTAGTCGTCCAGTTCCTTCTTGATGAAGTCGTTGATAAACTTATAGATAGTGGGTCCGTCCTTCCACATGACGGTGCTGCCCAGCTTAATCTTGGTTTGAGATTCAAACACGGGTTCCTCTACCTTGAGGCTGATGGCGGCAACCACACCGTTGCGAATGTCGCTGTACTCAAAGTTTTTGCCATAGAACTCCTTGATGGTGCGTGATATTGCCTCGCGGAATGCACTCTGGTGTGTACCACCCTGGGTGGTGTGCTGGCTGTTGACAAACGAGTAGAACTCCTCGCCCACCTGGTTGGCATGGGTGATGACCACCTCGATGTCGTCGCCGGTAAAGCGGATGAGCGGATACAGCGGCTCACTGGTCATGTTGTCCTTGACGAGATCCTGAAGGCCAAAACGTGAGTGATATTTGCGACCATTGAGGTAGAGGTTGAGGCCAATGTTGAGGTAAGAATAATTCTTGACCATAGCCTCGATAATCTCTTCCTGGAACTGGTAATCCTCCTTGAAGATGGTGTGGTCGGGCGTGAAACGCACCATTGTGCCATTTTCCTCGCCTTCCTGTGCAGCGATAATGCCAGTTTCATTCACTATAAGACCCTCGGCATACTCAACTGCAGCAGCCTGTCCATCACGCACCGAGCGAATGTAGAACGAGGTCGACAAAAAGTTGACAGCTTTGATACCCACACCATTGAGACCCACTGAGCGCTTGTAGTTGCTGGTGTCATACTTGCCGCCAGTATTCATCTTGCTCGATGCGTCCTTTACCTGGTCAAGGGGAATACCGCGGCCATAGTCGCGTATGGTCACTGTGCGGCCCTCAATGTCGATGTCGATGCGGGGCTTAGCATAACCGGTGTTGAACTCATCAATACTGTTGTCCACAACCTCCTTGATAAGGACATAGATACCATCGTCGGCCTGTGAACCATCGCCCAACTTGCCGATGTACATACCCGGACGCTGACGCACATGGTCACGCGGTTTGAGGGTGATTAGCTTATCATATCCTCCGTTGTCGATGCCGCCTTGCGGCTGTGCTGTATTCTGAATATTCTCGTCTGCCATTAGTGGTTTTAGTCTTTTCTACTCTAAAATGCAAAGGTACAACTTTTTTTGCAATTGAGAGAAATAAAAATTGCAGTGCGGCTTCAATTGTCATCTTAAAATGTGTAAAAGTATTTGTTTTAAATGGAATTGTTGTTAATACTTGCACTATTACGGGTTCTAGACATTATCTATACCTTATTTATTAAAAGAAAATGATTAAATTTGCAAAGAATCAATATTTAAGGTATGAATAAATTTGTACAGCTTATAGCAGATAATGCTAAGAAATATGGTAATCGCGAGGCGTTGCGTTTTCGTGATTACAAAACAATGCAATGGACATCATTGTCCTGGAACAGCTTCAAGGGTGCTATTGAGAGATGTGCTCAGGCGTTATATAATATAGGTGTAAAAGAGCATGGACGCATATGCATCTTTACACAAAACTGCCCCGAGATTCTCATCAGCCACTTTGCCGCTTACTATAACCGTGCCGTGCCGGCTCCCATCTATGCAACCAGCAGTAAGGACGAGGCCATGCACATTATCAATGATTCAGGTGCTACTGTGATCTTCTCTGGAGACCAGAACCACTATGAAATGTGCCGTGAGCTGGTGGACGTGTGCCCCACACTGGAGCATGTGGTCACTCTCGACACTAATGTGCAGATAGCTGCCGAGGACAAGGCCACAATGACCTGGCAGCAGTTCATGGCTACAGGTGACAACCCCACTGAGGAACAAAAGATGGGTGTTGTAAAGCGCAAGCACGATAGCGAGGAGGACGACCTGATGTGTCTCATCTACACCTCTGGTACAACTGGCGAGCCCAAGGGCGTGATGCTCAACCACAGCAACTTCAATGCCTGCATTTGGGCCCACAGCCAGCGCATCAAGGTTGACGATGAGAACGATGTGTCGTTGAGCTTCCTGCCCTTTAGCCACATCTTTGAGCTGGGATGGACCATGTATTGCCTCAATCAGGGTGTGCGCGTGGCCATCAACCTCAACCCCAAGGAAATCCAGAAGGCTGTAAAGGAAATCAAACCCACCTGCATGTGCAGTGTTCCCCGTTTCTGGGAGAAGGTGTACACCGCAGTAAACGATAACTTCAACTCGGCACCCCCGGTGCTCAAGGTGCTCATCAAGCGTGCGCTCAGCGTGGGCCGCACCCGCAACCTCAAGTACAAGCGCAACGGCCGCAAGGTGCCTTATCTCATCGAGAAGCAGTATCAGTTCTTTGAGGATAAGGTGTTCAAGAAGGTGCGTGCTGCCATAGGTATCGAGAACCACAACCTCTTCCCCGTGGCAGGTGCAATGATGAGCGACCGCATCACCGAGTTCCTGCACACTGTGGGCGTGAACATCGTGGTGGGTTATGGCCTGAGCGAGACCACGGCCACCGTGACATGCTATGAGGGCAGCGGCTGGTCGCTGGGTACCGTGGGCACTCCCATTCCCGGATGGGAAGTGAAGATAGGCGAGAACAACGAGATCCTCGTGCGCGGCAAGCAGATGCTGCAGGGCTACTTCAACAAACCCGAAGACACCGCCCGTGCCATTGATGCCCACGGTTGGTTCCACACAGGCGACTGCGGTGAAATCAACGAGAAGGGCGAGATTGTGCTCACTGACCGCATCAAGGACCTGTTCAAGACCAGCAACGGCAAGTATATTGCCCCGCAGGTGCTCGAGACGCTGCTTGCACAAGACAAGTATATCGAGCAGGCAGTAATCATAGGTGACGGCCGCAAGTATGTGTCGGCACTCATCGTCCCCAACCTGGAGGAACTCAAGGCATATGCCCTTAAGAAACGCATCAATTATACTGATGTGAACGATCTGGTCAACAATGCCGAGCTTCACAAGATGATCGAGGATCGCATCAACGACTATCAAAAGGATATGGCTTCTTATGAGCAAATCAAGAAGTTCGTTTTGCTGCCTCGGGAGTTCACGATGTCGACCGGTGAATTGACTAATACTCTCAAGGTGCGTCGTGCTGTCATCAACAAGCGATATGCTCCGCTCATCGATGCGATGTATGCCGCTGATTTCAGAAAAAAGAAAAAAGAAGCTCCTGAAAAGTAAAAAAAAAATGACCCTGCTGTAAATTGCCCACGAGGGCAGTGTACAGTAGGGTTTCAGCACTGTTTGGAACGCTCTGTCTTTACATATTTAGACAAAAGATTACACATTTTAACGGTAAAAATATGGCCTGTTACAAAATAAATGAGTAATTTTGAGCGTTCTTTAATTGAAACCGGACCTGAAAAGGACGTCTCAATAGTGAGAAATATCGTCGAATTGCCCGCTGAAGGGCCCCTGTGACGATAGAGACGACGGCCATGAATTGGCCACTGATAGAGTAGGGGATTTTCCCCAAAAATCTCGTCAGGTCATAAAACAAATTTATATGATTAATTTAAAAAACATTGTAACATTAGTAGCAGCGGCATTCATCGCTATGCCGTTCGCCGCAAATTCGCAGAACCTTCAAACAGCAAAAAACACCAGCAGACATGCTAACCTGCTCGCTAAGCAGCAGAAAGTCCAGGAGCAGATTCGCCTGGAAGAGACACAGAAATATGCTAAGGGCCTTTATGGCGAAGCTGAACCCGAACCCGACATCTACACTGAAGGATGGGATAGCGGTCGAGTAAACCCCTTCAAAGAGAGTGACGTTCCCTCAACAAAGGTTATCGACGTGCGTGGCTTCAAGATGCCCCTCAAGAACATCAAGATTACTTCTCCCTATGGATATCGCGCAAAATTCGGTCGCATGCACAAAGGTATAGACTTTGGCTGCCCCGTAGGTGACACAATCCGTTCAACATTCAGCGGTCGTGTTCGCATCACCAAGTTTGAGCGCAGTGGATATGGTTTCTATATCATCGTTCGCCACGACAACGGTCTCGAGACTGTTTATGGCCACCTCTCAAAATTCCTTGTTAAGGAAAACCAGTATGTAAAGGCAGGCGATCCCATCGCACTGAGTGGTAACACTGGCCGCAGCACAGGTCCCCACTTGCATTACGAAACCCGCTTCATGGGCTATGCTATCAACCCCGAGGCAATCTTCGACTTTGCACACCGCACAGTAGTGACTGACAAATACACCTTCAGCAAGTCTACTTACACTCAGGCCCGCACAGGCTCACGCAGTGCTTCAAAGTAAGACATTAAGGTGATACAATAACAACACAAGACGTTACATCATCACGATGTAGCGTCTTTTTTTCAGACGCAATGCCACTTGCGGAGCGAGGGGAGTGGCACAGCAAGCCTTAGGTCATAGGTATATAAAGATTATACACACCTTTTTTGCCCTCTCATTTTGTGGTAAGACAAGTTTATAGTAATTTTGCAGTTGTAAAAATTTAGACAAGATGAGCAAATCAGAATTTATATTGATAAATATATCGGGCCATGACAAACCTGGTCTCACATCGGCACTCACCGCAATCTTGGCCAAGCATGACGCTCAGGTATTGGACATCGGTCAGGCCGACATTCACCACATGCTCTCGCTGGGCATCCTGTTCAAGACCACTAGTGAGCGCAGCGGTGAGATCATGAAAGAACTGTTCTTCAAGGCTACCGAGATGGGTGTTGAGATACGCTACACTCCCATTTCAGAGCCCGACTATTGTGACTGGGTGAGCCGTCAGGGCAAGAACCGCTACATCATCACAATATTGGGGCGCGAGACCACAGCCAAGCAGATTTCGGCAGTGGCCGGTGTAATAGCAAAGCAAGGGCTCAACATTGATGCTATCAAGCGACTCACAGGACGCATCCCTCTCACCGACGGCGAGACCGAGACGCGCAAGTCGTGCATCGAGTTCTCAGTGCGCGGTACTCCCAGCGACAAAGACGCCATGCAGAGCGAGTTCATGAAACTGAGCAACGAGCTCAGCTTTGACATCTCAATGCAGGAGGACAACATTTATCGCCGTTGCCGCCGTCTCATATGCTTCGATATGGACTCGACGCTCATCGAGACCGAGTGCATCGACCAGCTGGCCGAGCGTGCTGGGGTGGGCGACAAGGTGCGTGCCATAACCGAGAGCGCTATGCGTGGCGAGATAGACTTCAAGGAGAGCTTCACACAGCGTGTTGCGTTGCTCAAGGGCCTTGATGCAAGCGTGATGAAGGAGATTGCCGAGTCGCTGCCCATCACTGAGGGCCTCGATCGCATGATGACCGTGCTCAAGCGCACAGGCTACAAGGTCGCTATCCTCTCGGGTGGATTCACTTACTTTGGCAACTATCTCAAGTCGCTCTATGGCTTTGACTATGTCTATGCCAACGAACTCGAGATAGGTGAGGACGGCAAGCTCACAGGGCGCTATCTGGGCGACGTTGTGGACGGCAAGCGCAAGGCTGAGCTGCTGCGACTGCTCGCACAGGTAGAGAACGTCAACATTGCACAGACTATCGCCGTGGGCGACGGTGCCAATGACCTGCCCATGCTTCAGACTGCCGGCCTGGGCATTGCATTCCATGCCAAGCCCAAGGTAAAGGCCACAGCCCAGCAGAGCATCTCAACCATAGGGCTCGACGGTGTGCTCTATTTCTTAGGATTTAAGGACTCTTTCATTGAATAATAGATTATGGCAAAACTCAAGGTACCTAACGACTGGTGGACCGCACCCGCCGAGGCCGAAGACGGCCAGCTCATTCTCGTAACAGGCCGCCGTGGCATGCAGGTGGTAAAAGAAACAGGTTTCTATAAGCACCGTGTAGAGATCACGTGGGCTTATGAGCCCGATGCCAAGGGTATGCCCAGCTTTGACGACTCCAAGCTCATGGAGCAGGCTACAGATGCCTTTGAGGGCGTCTTTGGCAAGGATCCTGTAGCCGTCAACACCGGCATCTACACCGGGGCTGGCGAGCGCAACTGGGTGTTCTATACCCGCAGCCTGCACATCTTCCAGCGCAAGATCAACGAGGCACTTGCCGAGATGCCTGTGCTGCCACTCTCGTTCTACGCTGAGGAAGACTCAGAGTGGGCCGAGTATGCCGAGATGTGTGAGGCCGAAATCGCCCTAGGCGACGAGGACTAACTAGGTTGCCTAGAATACTAGAGTCTCTAGAATATCTAGAATGTGAATAAAAAAAACGCAGGATGTCTTCCTGCGTTTTTTTGTTTCGTGCGAGCGTTAGCTCGCGTTTCGTTATTACATGTTCATGCCGCCGTCGATTTGGATAACCTGGCCGGTAACGTAGCTTGACATGTCGCTTGCGAGGAATGTGCACACGTTAGCGATATCCTCAACCTGGCCACCGCGACGCAGGGGGATCTTCTTCATCCAGTCCTTGCGAACCTCCTCGGGGAGCTGAGCAGTCATAGCTGTCTCAATGAAACCGGGAGCAACAGCGTTAGCGCGGATGCCACGGGGACCGAGCTCCTGAGCGATAGACTTAGCCAGACCGATCATACCAGCCTTAGAAGCTGAGTAGTTGCACTGACCTGCGTTACCGTGAACACCAACAACTGAAGACATGTTGATGATAGAACCACTGCGCTGACGCAGCATGATGGGTGAGCAAGCGTGGATGAAGTTGAACGCTGACTTGAGGTTCACGTTGAGAACTGCGTCCCACTGAGCCTCGCTCATGCGCAGCATGAGACCGTCCTTAGTGATACCTGCGTTGTTAACGAGAATGTCGATGTGGCCAAAGTCCTCGTGGATCTTCTTAACAACAGCCTCAGTCTCGGCAAAGTCAGCGGCGTTGCCTGCATATGCGAGGCACTTAACGCCTACAGCCTCGATTTCCTGGCGGGTAGCCTCGAGACCAGCAGCCATATCATCGTTGAGTACAAGGTCGGTGAACGCGATGTCAGCGCCTTCGTTAGCAAACTTCAGAGCGACAGCCTTACCGATGCCGCGAGCAGCACCTGTGATGAGTGCAACTTTTCCTTCAAGTAATTTCATTTGTAAATGTTTTTATTTTAATAATTTATTGTTTTCTCTTTATTTCTCTGCAAAATTACTAAAAACACCTAACGTGACCAAATTTTATTAAGGTGGGTTCTATTAATTCTGAGATATGTAATATAATTATTTCGGTCGCTTTTGAGTTTGTTTTGGTATCTTTTTGACATTCAGTCGGTCACGAAGCCCGCTTCGTTCCCTCTTCATGCCAAAAATATCCACAAAACATTCCTCAAAATCGTCACGACATAATTAATAGAACCCACTTTAGATGTGTCAGTGAAGTGTCGTTTAGGGTTGACCTGGTCGCTCGGGGCGGGCCTGTACCTGATCCTGCTTGGGTTGTGCGGTTGTGCGTTCAGCCTTAGGTTGGCCGGGGCGCTCAGGCACGGGGACCTTGTCATTGTTCTTGCGCTTGGGTGGCGGTGGCACTGCTCTGGGGTCGCGCGCAGGAGCTGCGGCCTGAGGTCTGCCAGTGTCGACCGGCACAACTACAGGTTCGGTTTGCACGGGTCTCGGCTTGGGTTCTCTGGCTCTCATTGAGTCAGGGTTGAAGGTCGACTGGGCTGGTGCCAGTGAGTCAACCACAGGCTTGAAGCTGATGTTGCTCACTTCCTCGGCCGTGATGGGAACGAGTCCCTCGGGCAAATCTTCCAGGTCTTCGAGCTGTGCATTGGTGAGAAGCTGGCTGGGGATGTTCTTGAAGTCAGATATCCATGCAAAGTACATGATGACGGGAACACCCTTGATGAGCTTGATGTTGTAGCGTATAGTGCGGAATCCCGGGTCACCTTCCATGCCCAATGCCTTGCGGCACTGGTCGGTGAGCTTGAGCTTGACGTCATAGTTGTCGCCTCCGGCATGTGTCACTGAAACTACCTCGGTGACAACGCGGTCGCGCTGGTTCCACACCCAACCGCCTATCAGGCCCATTGCGCTGCCCCAACCGCCCTCTTGCTGCATGGCGGCTTCGATGCGTGCCTGGCAGTCAGGTGCACAGTGTTTAGCCATCCATCCTTCTTCCAGGATTGCATAGTGACCTGTGCTGGTGTGGATGTTGTTGAGGAAGTACAGGATGTGTCGTTGTTTCTGCGGGGTGCCTTTGGGTATTTTGGGCAGAGTGTACACTTCCTTGATCTTGGCGCAGTTGAGTAGCGCACGGCCATAGTCGGTGAGGCCACTAACGACGCGGCTGCCTGGCACGTTCACGATTTTCTCCTCGCCAGCCACATGGAACACAAACGAAAGGTTGCCGTTGCCGCTGAAGAAGAAATGGTCGCGCGGACGACGGTTGAACAGTGCGATGGCATCGCTATAGGGGTCACCGGCTTCAGTGTGGGCAAACGTGGTGTAGAAATATTCCAGCATGTCGTTTGCGTCCTGTGAATTGCGCACATCGGGAATCAACTTGGCTTCGGCCTGGGGCAAGAACACGTCCTCATACTTGATCACTTGTCCCAAGTAGCAGTCATACATGATGACCTTGTCGCGGAATGTCTTGCTGTAGTCAAACTTGTTGATGTGGTCGTGATTGAAGATATAAGTCATCACGCCGCCTTTTTCCTGATAGCGACCGTGCAGCTCGTTGGAGCCGGTCTGCTCGCAGGCGCAGTATTTGGGGTTGAGCTCGCGGTAGCGATAACCGTCAGACGAGAATGTCTTGTAGAGTCCTATGCCCGTGGCATTGTTGATTGACCCTTGTGTCCAGTGCCATGACAGGCGGGTGAAATTGGCCAGTGCAGTGGTAATGCTGGGAGCAATGTCGGCAAGCATTGATCGCTCCACTTCCTGGTAGAACGGCTCGAGGTTATAGTTGCTCGAGTCGGGCCAAGCCACATCATAGGAGTTCTCGCTCACCCCTTCGTAGCAGGGTTCCATATACTCTTGACTTATATTCTTGTAGAACACAAATCGCTGTGTATAGGTGGTGTCGATATACTTAATGGGCTCGTTGGTGAAGGTGAGCTTGTAGTTGATGTCCTTGTTGTCCTCGTCCACGCGTCCCAGTGTGGTCTTAGCCTTGCTGGTTGCTGTGCCCACAATGAGGCTGTCGCCCTTGTGAGCCAGGGTAGCATACAGTTGCTTGGCACCATCTTTGTTGGCCATGTCAAAGAACAGAGTGTCGTTCTTGTAGCGTGTCTCGCGCAGGTCGCGCTCCACATCCTTGAAGAAGCGTTTCTTGTAGAACGAGCGCTCGATGAACTTGCCCACAATCATGCTGTCCTCCACCTGGAACCTTATGCCCTGGATGTGAGTTAGCGGGCCAATGTCGCTGGGCTGGCTGTCCTCAAGGACATACAGACCGACAAAGACCTGCTCTTCTATGTCGCCATTGCAGCTTGTGAAAGTGATGGCTGCAATGCATATTGCAAGTAAAATACTAAAGTATTTCATCAACATTAATTAAATAGCATGCAAAGTTACTGCTTTTCTCGCAAAAAAGAGTACATTAGCCCAATGTTTTTAAGTTAAAAAATACAATCACGGGTTAATACATTTGTAATGCATCGGTAACCATACACCAATTGGGATTATCTCGCGCAAATCTAACGGATCTCGCCGATTTTAATCTGAATAATAAATAATCATATGATTTATCCATGGGATCGGTGAAATCCGTGCGGGGATTATGCAAAAAAGGAGTATTACAAAAAAACTGCCCGCAGGTCTTGGGGGCAGTTTTTTGGGTGTATTTGGATAGATGTTATTGCTTGATGAGAATTTGTTCTCATTCGTCATAATAGGTGATGTAACGAGTCTCTGTGAAGGTGTCTTCCAGCTCTCCTTCGTTTCCCTTCTCGTCGCTGTCATACCATTCGACCTGTCGTTCGGTCCAGTTGCCGTGTGAGTCAAACTTTGTGTAGCTGTACTTGTAGGTCGCCATCATGAAACCTAGCAAGACTTGTTTTTCAAGCACACCTTTGTCATTGTAGTAGGCAAGCATGCCGGCGTTTCCGTCCTCGCTTGTATATCCTATCTTAGATACTTTGCCTTTGTCGTTCCAGGTGAATGTGTAGTCCATAAATCCGGTGGGAGTTCCGCTGGCTGCATTGGTGATTTTCCACACTGTCATGCGTTTGTCGTTGTCGCGCTGCACGGTGTAGTTGCAAGAGTCTTTGGTCATTGACTGCTTGGTCACGTCAAAGCTGAATCTGTCAAATTCCAGCTGTAAAGTGTCGATATATCCTTCCTCGGTGAAACTGATGAAGTCAGGTGAGAGATATGCTCCCGTAGGGGGGCGGGAAACTACAATTTTGGCATAGCTTACATGTCCGCACAGGTCATACATTTGCAGGTCAGGAGTAGAGAACTCCCCACCTTCAGTTACTTCGGTTTGCGCTTCAGCGCTTGTTCCTTCTTGATTGTTGCTTTTTGACATGCAGCCTGTAACAGTAAAAGTCCCAATTAGGAATGTGGCAATAAATAGAAGTTTCTTAGTCATAGGTTATAGTATTTAAAATGGTTAAAAAGAAAACAGGTGGGGCTATGTTTACCAGATAATAGCACCCACCTTTTAGGTTGGTTCTTTACCTTGAGTGAGGTGTGGACAAATTGTTATTCTACAACCTGGCCGTTTACGTTGTACTTCACGCCGTTCTTCTTGATGATGAGCTGTCCGTTCTCAATCATCTTCACAGCCTTAGCGTTAGCGGGAGCAACCTCGATTGACTCGATGCCTGTTTTGGGATCGATGAGACCTTGTCCGAATACGCCCTGCAGGAACAAATCTTCCTTAGTAAACGTATAAGCACCTCTTTGCTTGGGAATATACATGCGCCATTCTGTACCAGCCGACAGGCGGGGACCGTTCACAAGTAAGAATGCATAGTAGTTCTTAGAGGCCATGTCACCAGCAACGAAGAACTTGCTGTCCTTGACCTGACCATAGAATGAATACGGATCCTCGAGGTCACCCCAGTTGTTTGTTCTCTCCAGCCACTCTTGCTGCGATTCGTCCCATGAATTGCCGTCTAATCCGTCAATTGAGAGCCACTGCATCACACCGCCTTTCAATGTCTCAACATCAATATTGGTTGCAGCATAGTAGCCAGCATACCATCCGTTAAGTTCGGCGGGTACAGTCATTACCTGAGCGTTTGCATTGATGCACATTGCCACGAGGGCAACCATAGAAAGTAAAAATTTCTTCATGCTTTAAAATTTTATGAATTTATAAAATGTTGTTTAGTTGTCGTTATTATCCACCGATGGGTGATTGCCTTGCGCAGACAATCCCGCCGGTTTCAATTCTACTGCGAAATTAGCAAAATAATGCGACATGTGCAAGTTTTTAGAGCTTTTTGCTTACAACTTATCTATGGAGCGTTTGAACCTAAAAAAGCTGCCCAGTTCGTGCCGGGCAGCCTTGTATTGCTGTTATGTGCTGTTTTCGTTATTACCAGGCAAACATGGGGTAGTCCTTCATGATGCTGTTCACCTTCTCGCGCACGCTGGTGATTACCGCCTGGTCCTCGGGAGCGTGGAGCACGGTGTCGATGAGTTCAACGATTTCGCCCATGAGTTCTTCCTTGGCACCGCGTGTGGTGATGGCGGGAGTGCCCAGGCGCAGACCTGATGTCTGGAAGGCGCTGCGGTCGTCGAAGGGAACCATGTTCTTGTTGGCAGTGATATCGGCCTCAACGAGAGCCTTCTCGGCTACTTTACCGGTGAGTTCGGGGAACTTAGTGCGCAGGTCCACGAGCATGCTGTGGTTGTCGGTGCCACCTGAGCAAATCTTGTAACCCTTGTCGGTGAGAGCCTGTGCCATGGCGCGAGCATTAGCGCGCACCTGCAGCTGGTATTCCTTGAACGAGGGATCCAGAGCCTCGCCAAATGCCACTGCCTTGGCAGCGATGACGTGCTCGAGGGGACCGCCCTGTACACCGGGGAACACGGCGCTGTTGAGCAGCGACGACATCTTGCGTATCACGCCCTTCTTGGTTGCCTTGCCCCAGGGGTTGTCAAAGTCCTGACCCAGCAGGATGATACCGCCGCGGGGACCGCGCAGTGTCTTGTGGGTGGTGCTGGTGACGATGTGGGCATATTTCAAGGGATTCTCGAGCAGACCGGCTGCGATGAGGCCTGCGGGGTGTGCCATGTCGATCATGAGTAGGGCGCCCACCTTGTCGGCGATGGCGCGCATGCGTGCATAGTCCCATTCGCGGCTGTAAGCGCTTGCGCCGCCCACGATGAGCTTGGGCTGCTCGCGCAGTGCCACCTCTTCCATCATGTCATAGTCCACGAGGTTAGTGTCGGGAGTCACATTGTACTCGCACTGCTGGAAGTGCATGCCCGAGAAGTTCACTGGGCTACCGTGTGACAGGTGACCGCCGTGAGCCAGATTGAGGCCCATGAACTTGTCACCGGGCTTGAGGCATGCCATGAAGACTGCCATGTTAGCCTGTGCACCGCTGTGGGGCTGCACGTTGGCATACTCGGCACCAAAGAGCTGCTTGATGCGGTCGATGGCGAGAGTCTCGGCCTCGTCGACGCACTGGCAACCGCCATAGTAGCGGTGGCCGGGATAGCCCTCGGCATATTTGTTGGTGAGGCAGCTGCCCATGGCCTGCATTACCTGCGGGCTTACGAAGTTCTCACTTGCGATGAGCTCAATGCCTTGTTGTTGACGCTGTTGTTCTTTCGCGATGATGTCAAATAATACTTGATCTTTTACCATATCGATTGTTTAAAAAATTTAGCTAGAAGGTTGAAGCACAAAAATACAACATTTTTATTCTTCACACAAATTATTTCTTGTTTTTCTTGCGCACTGTCCACCCGAAGTGTCCTAACTCTTCGCCCAGCGTGTAATAATGGCCGTGGCAATAAGTGATGAGGTCGGCTTTCTTGAGGTCGAGCGCGCCGGTCACGGGGTCGAGATACTGCTCGTCGGCAATGACGTTGGTCACCTCAGCGATAAACATGTCGTGTGTGCCCAGGCGCATGATGTCCTTGACGCGGCACTCGATGCTCAGCGGAGCTTCCTTGATGTAGGGGGCAGCCACTGTGCGTCCTTTGACGGGCGTGAGCTTCATCTCCTCCCACTTGTTGCAGTCGCGGCCTGAGCGCACGCCGCACCAGTCGGTGGCATGGGCGAGTGCCCGGTTGGTGAGGTTGAGCGTGAATGCCATGTTCTTCTCGATGATGTGGTGGCTGTGGCGCTCGGGGCGTATCGAGACGTAGCACATCGCCGGGTCGCTGCATATGGTGCCCGTCCATGCCGCAGTGAGCATGTTATACTCGTCGGGCGTGGCTCCACAGCTCACCAGCAGTGCCGGCAAGGGGTAGATCATTGTGCCCGGTCTCCAGTTCTGTTTCATTTCAGCACGATTTCGTTTTGATGCACGGTGCACTCGCAGTGGTGGCAACGCAGCACGATGTTCTCGCGGTCGATGACGTGGAAGCGTGTGCGCATGGGCTCGTTATTGCTGATGCACTTGGGGTTATTGCACTTCACGATGTTGTTGAGTTCCTCGGGTACCACCACCTTGTGCTTGCTCACCACCTCATAGTCCTTGATGACATTGATGATGGCTGTGGGTGCAATTACGGCGATGCGGTTGAGCGTTTCCTGCGGGAAGGTGACGTCGGCCATCTTGAGGATGCCTTTCTTGCCCATGTGCTCGCTATCAAGGTTGAAACCTATGGTCACGCTGCTGGTGAGGTTCTTGATGCCCAGCATTGACACAACCTTAAACAGTGACTCGCTGGGGATATGGTCGATAACTGTGCCGTTCTTCAATGCGGCAACTGCCAGTTCTTTCTTTATCATTGTCTTAATTATTTTTTTTCAAACTGTTAAACTATCAGGTTGTTAAACGATTAGGGTGGTTAGGACGATTAGGAAAATTAGGATGATTAGGACGATTAGGTTGCTAAAACGATTAACCCATTAACCCGTTAACCCATTAACCCATTAACCCATTAACCTCTTAACCTCTTAACCTCTTAACCCTTTATCCCCAATGCCCTGCAGATGATTGCCTGGCGGGCATAGAGGCCGTTTTGTGCCTGCTGGAAGTAGTAAGCCTTGGGGCTGTCGTCCACGTCCTGGTCGATCTCGGTGATGCGGGGCAGCGGGTGGAGCACTTTGAGGGTGTCCTTGCTGTTCTCGAGCATCGATGCACGCAGTGTGTAGATGCTCTTGACGCGCTCATACTCCATCAGGTCGCTGAAGCGCTCGCGCTGCACGCGGGTCATATACAGGATGTCGGTCTGGTTGATGATGTCCTCGCTGAACTCGGTGGTCTCGGTGTACTTGATGCCCAGTTTGTCGCAGAATCGCTTGTACTGGTCGGGCATCTTGAGCTCGTCGCATGCCACAAAGTTGAAAGTGGGGTTGAAGTACTGCATGGCCTCGAGCAGAGAGTGCACTGTGCGGCCATACTTCAGGTCGCCCACCATGGTGATGGTGAGGTCGGTGAGGCGGCCCTGTGTCTTGTAGATGCTGTAAAGGTCGAGCATCGTCTGCGAGGGGTGCTGGTTGGCACCGTCGCCGGCGTTGATGATGGGCACGGGCGAGATCTCGCTTGCATATCGTGCCGCACCTTCCAGATAGTGGCGCATCACGATGAGGTCGGCATAGTTGCTCACCATCATGATAGTATCCTTGAGTGTCTCGCCCTTGCTCTGGCTGCTGGTCTTAGCGTCGCTGAAGCCAATCACGCGGCCGCCCAGGCGGTTCACTGCCGTTTCAAAACTCAGGCGAGTGCGTGTTGAGGGTTCAAAGAACAGCGTTGCCACAACCTTGCCCTCGAGCAATCGCTGGTTAGGTTGCTTCTCAAACTCGCCTGCTTTTTCCAGCAAGGCGAGGATTTCCTCCTTGCTGAGGTCTGAAATAGATACCAAACTTTTAGTCATCGTCTTGTAATATATGTAAATTGTTATAAACCTATACAAAAAAAAGCCTTATCACAACGCAAATGGTTGAGACAGGCTTCACTCTCTGCGACTACGATGCGGCTGCTGGCAGCACTGGGGCTGCATGCAGATGTGAGCGCAGGGCTCACTGTAGCCAGTATGAAACGCTAGTGTTTTCATAACACTGCAAAGGTACAAAAAAATCGTGTCATTCGCAATATTTAGCAATAAAAATGGGTAAAGAATAGAATATATATATTACTTTTGCCATTGTAATAACTCGAATATTAATGTTATGAAAAGATTTTTTACTCTGTTAGTAATATTGTGTGTGATGGCTAGTGTTAATGCTCATGCCGCAGTCATTAAGGGTGTTGTGACCGATGTTGAAGGCCAGCCCATGGCGTTCACAACAGTGTGGGTTGAGGACATCAACCGCACTACCGTGAGCGGTCTTGATGGCTCTTACACGCTGCGCGATGTGCCTGCCGGCATGCATCAGGTATATGCCACTTACATCGGCCACAAGAAGGAGATTGCTTCAGTGGACGTGACAGGCGAGGTGGCTACTTGCGACTTTGTGCTCGACGAGAGCACCCAGGTGCTGCCTGAGCTTTTTGTCACTCCTGCCGGCGAATCCATAGAACTGTTCATCATGCGCATGGTGGCTGTGCACAAAAAGAGCCTCAAGGATGTGGTGGCAAGCTACGACTGCAGGGGTTCGATATACTGGGAAGCCGATAACGACTCGACCGTCTATAACATGCCTAGCTGGATGTATAAGATTGTCAAGTTTGAGCTTTCGCTCTTCAAGCTGGGCAAGTTGTGTGAGATAGAGCGCAACTATCCGGGACTCAAATTTGTCCTAGACAAGAAACTTACCTTTGACGGTAAGATCAAGGGCGACAAGCAGGCCGTCGTAGAGATGCGCCCCACGCTCAAGCAGGACGAGGTGGATTATCTGCAGAACCACTCTTGGAAGATAGACGAAAACTTCTATGACGACACCTACAAGAAATTTGACGTGGGTAAGGTGAGAAAAATGCGCGAGAAATCGGCCAAGGCCGAGCAAAAGGCACTTGCCAAGGGCGAAGAAGCCGAGGAAGACACCACAGCGGTGAAATATGTGGGAAAATATGAAGAGGATGACCGCGACATCTATATCCTGAAACACGGTAAATATGAATACCACATCGTGGATGAGCTGTGGCAGGTGAAGCGCATGTGCGTCAAGGACAAGTATGACGAGCGCATCTATGAATTCCGCGAGCTGCTTCCCGGTGTGTTCCTGCCCGTATCTTATTATCAGAAGGTTCTCTTTGACATGGACTTGAAGAACGTTTATGCTAAGGAACTTGAAGAGATGAAGGCTAAGGACCGCTCAAAGATGACCGACAAAGACAAGCAGAAACTTGACGAAGACATTGCTAAGCGTGAGCGCTTTGTGAACCACCGTTACTGGAACATGCAGCGATGCTTCACATGGGACTATGAAAACCTAGTGCCCGCCAACACCAAGAAATAAGAATCAACCCTATAAACAAATTAGACAGAATTATGAAACACTACAGTTTTATCATGGCATGCGCCATGGCTTGCATGATGGCAAGCTGTAACAACGCCGCTTCTACCGCATCTGCCGACCCCAATGCCGACAACGCCGAGAAGTGGACCGCCGACCAGCGTGCAACAATCGAGAGCATCAAGGCCGTTGACGGCAGCGACGGACACCTCTTTGAGATGACCTACACCGCCGACTATAAACTCGACACAATGCTTGCCGAGGGGTGCGGCTCCCTGCCCGAGGCCATGCAGTTGCTCTACAAGCAGCTGTTGCCCGAGTCTCGCGTCCTCCTGGGCGATGCAAGCACCCAGGGCGTGGGCTGCAGCACGTTCAGCGCAGCAAGCAGCGACGGCGGCTATGTGCTGGGCCGCAACTATGACTACCCCGTGGGAGGCAAATACTACATGGTGGTGAAATGTAATCCCAAGGTGGGATACAAATCAATCGGTGTGGCCGACCTGAGCGCGCTCCTCGAGAAGCCCGACTCAGTCAACCCCTTCAACACAGTACGCAACCAGGAGATCACCCTCTTTGCCCCTTACAGCGTGCTCGACGGCATCAACGAGACCGGTTTCATGTGCAGCTTCATGCAGCTCGAATATAGCTCTACGATGCAGAACCGCGGCAAGACCAAACTGCTGAGCAACTGGGTTACACGTCTGCTCCTCGACAAGTGCAAGACCGTGGAAGAGGGCATCGCGCTCATGGACCAGTATGACATGCAGTCAATCTTCCAGAAGGAAGACATGGACCTCCACTACATCCTTGCCGACGCCCAGGGCGACCGCGCCATCGTGGAGTATGTCGACAACGAGATGCACGTGCTGCGTGCCCCCGAACTGGTGGGCCAGGAGGCTCCCTACGTGCTGTCGACCAACTTCTACCTCACCCCCGGCACCCGCATGACTCCCGAGGAAGGCCTCAAGCACAAGGAACTGGGCTACTGGCGCTTCGATGTCATGAACGACAGCCTCAAGAATAACCCCACACCCTCAATCAAGGAAGCGATGGACTACATGCGCAGCGTGCGCATCCTGTATAACGACCAGGACGAAATCGCCGCGCTAAAGGCACTGGGCAAAGACCCCACCAAGTTTGAAAGCTGGAGTTGGATGACACTGTGGTCAAGCGTATACAGCAGCAAGAACCTGAGCCTCGACCTGTGCATCCGCGAGAACTACGACAAGAAGTTCTCCTTCAAGATCGACAAGTAATCCCCGCACACAAGAACAGAAAACACCAAGGGCGTGCCACGCAAGATATGCAATGTGGCACGCCCTTACTGTTACCCAGTACCATCGTGGGAGAAGAGAACGCTTCCTCCATTACACGATGCCAAAGGCATCTGCCGAATACTCTAATATGCTGAATCAGCGGGATAATATGCTGAATCAGCGGGATGAGCCTCTTCCAAAAAATCAATAGTATCAGTACAAATAACCGCAGCACAAGTATCAACCGCAGCACAAGAATCCTCAACAACACACTCAGCAGAAGTAGAATCAGCGGCTTCGTCGTAAACAGCATTGTTGGATGAACAAGAGTCAACGTTTGAAGCTATTATTGCAAAAATTAAAGGTAGAGCAAAAAGGAGAATAATGTTCCAGCAGCCGCCCCAGCAGCCGCTGTTGTCGTCATTATTGTTTTTGGGATGTGTCTCTTCTTTTTTTACGGACGTCCGGGGTTCTTCTTTTTTTACGGACGTTCGGGTACTCTCTTGGTTAACGAACGTCTGGGTTTCTTCTTGCTTTACAGGTGCAATTAGGCTAGATAGCTGGCTGATGAAATCTCGGGCGGTGGCTGTGCGCATTGATGGGTCTGCCGCCATGGCGTTGCTTACAACTACTGTCACACGAGTTGACATACCTTTGCTTGTAAGCTCATTTTGGATATAATCTTTCTTGAAAGCTATTTCTGATGCATTGGGCGGGGTATTGCCAGTGAGTAGCTTGAACAGCGTTGCGCCTAGGGCATAGATGTCGATCGTGGGGCGGAAGTCTCCGTCCTTTGCTTGGTTGCCCTGTTCGATGGGGGCATACCCAGGTGTGCCAAGGCCGATGGTTGTGGATGTCTCAGGCTGACCACCATTGCTGTAGTGCTTGCTCAGGCCAAAGTCGATGAGAAAGATGTGTCCGTCGCTGCGGCGACGCATCACATTGCCTGGCTTGAGGTCAAGGTGGAGCATGCGGTGCTGCTCGTGCATGTATTGCAACGCATTGGCGATGTCGCGTGCGATACTCACAGCCTCATTCTCACTCAGCCTGTGGCTCCTTATATAGTCATTGAGATTCTCGCCCTCAACAAAATCCATCACATAATAGCATGTGCCATTATCTTCGAAGGCATCGGTTACCTCCACGATGTTGGGGTGTTTCATGCGGGCAAGGTTGGCAGCTTCCTTCCGGAATTTCTCGGCATACTTGAAAGACAGGCTGCCGTCGGTCATACCGGTTATGGAACCGTCCTCAGCACGTGAGTTGAGTTCTTTCATAAAAAATTCCTTGATGGCAACGGTTTTGTGAAGAATCGTGTGCTCAGCCATATATGTGATGCCGAAACTGCCTTGTCCCAGCACTTTGTTGATGAAATATGTGCCGCCTCTGAGTCTACTGCCTGGTTTGAGTTGTGACATAATATACCGAATAAAAAAGTTGTTTTTAGGTAGCCTGATGTGAACAGGCTCAATACCACCATGCAAAGGTAACACTTATCATTCAAACCTCAAAAAACCAACCTCAAAAAAATCATTATCATTTTTCTCAAGAGATAAACCTAGAGTCAACCTTTCAAATACACAACACACAACAGAATGGGAATTTCTTCTAATTTTGTATAATTTCTTTCCTACCTTTACTCCCTCATCCGATCATTTAATTTTCTGGAGATCAAAAACAATCTCCACAATCAGCGTGACACCAATAAAAAAACAGTGTCAGCTGATTTCTGACCAGTTGAGTTGCTTGTTGAAGAGTTCGTGGATGTGGCGGTCCATCATCTGGCCCTCTGGCGAAGACAGTGACGGGTCGTGGCGCAGCACGGCCTCGGCATCGTCGCGTGCCATCTGCAGTATCTGTCCGTCTTTGGCAAGATTGGAAATCTTGAGGTTGAATGCCACACCGCTCTGCTGTGTTCCCTCCATGTCGCCGGGGCCGCGCAGCTTCATATCTTCCTCGGCCACGACAAAGCCGTCGTTGGTCGAGGTCATCACTTCGAGGCGGTGACGTGTGTCGCGGCTCAGCTCATATTTGGTCATGAGGATGCAGTAAGACTGGTCGGCGCCGCGGCCCACACGTCCGCGTAGCTGGTGCAGCTGCGACAGGCCGAATCGCTCGGCGTTCTCGATAATCATCACGCTGGCGTTGGGCACATTCACGCCCACCTCGATCACTGTGGTGGCAACGAGTATCTGCGACTGTCCGCTGGCAAAGAGTTCCATCTGATGGTCCTTCTCGGCGGGTTTCATCTTGCCGTGCACATATGTCACTTTGTATGACGGGAATGTCTCCTTAACAATTTCATATCCTTCTTCAAGCGCCAGCAGGTCAAGCTTCTCGTTTTCTTCGATGAGCGGATACACGATGTAGACCTGTCGTCCCTTGCGCACCTCGCTGCCCACAAAGTGGTACACCTTCTCGCGGTCCTTGGCATAGCGCATGAGTGTGGTCACCGGTTTGCGGCCCGGTGGCAGCTGGTCGATGACGCTCACGTCAAGGTCGCCATATACGGTCATGGCCAGTGTGCGTGGTATGGGTGTGGCTGTCATCACCAGCACGTGGGGTGGGGTGGTGTTCTTCTTCCACAGCTTGGCACGCTGCGCCACGCCGAAGCGGTGCTGCTCGTCGATGACGGCAAGGCCCAGATTGCGGAACTGAACGGGGTCCTCTAGCAACGCATGGGTGCCCACGATGATGTTGAGCTCGCCGCTCATGAGTCGCTCGTGTATAGAGTCGCGCTCCTTCTTGCGGGTGCTGCCTGTGAGCAGAGCCACGTTAAGCCCTATCTTGCCAGCCATCTTGCTGATTGTTTCATAATGTTGTGTGGCAAGGATCTCGGTTGGAGCCATGATACATGCCTGGTAGCCGTTGTCGATGGCCAGCAGCATCACCATGAAAGCCACGATGGTCTTGCCGCTGCCCACGTCGCCCTGGAGCAGGCGGTTCATCTGGATGCCGCTGCCCATGTCCTGGCGTATCTCGCGTATGACACGCTTCTGCGCATCGGTGAGCGGAAACTCCAGCACGTGGTTATAGAAGTTGTGGAAGTAGTCGCCCACGCGCGAGAATACAAAGCCCACACGCTTGTCGTTGCTGCCCTTGATATATCGCAGGATGTTGAGCTCCAGATAGAACAATTCCTCATATTTGAGGCGCAGTTGTGCCCGCTGCAGGTCACGTATGCTGCCGGGCAGGTGTATGTTGACGAGTGCCTCGTTAAGGGGCATCAGGCGCCTTGTGGCTACGATTGAAGCAGGCAATGTATCGGGGATGTGCTGCACTGCGGTGGTGTTGAGCAGGTTTTTAACCAGCTTTTGCAGTATGCGGCTAGAGATCTGCCGGTTGCGCAGCTTGTCGGTAAGGTTGTACACACCCATGAGTCCTTGCGGTGCCGTCTCGGGCTTGTAGACGTCGACTTCGGGGTGGGCGATGCTATAGTGGTGGCCAAATTGTGCCGGCTTGCCGAAGATGAGGTATTCAACTCCGGTCTTGAGGCTTTCCCTTATCGATTTTACCCGGTTGAACCACACGCATTCTATTGTGCCGCTGCCGTCGGTAAAGAGGGCCTGCAGTCGCTTGCGGGCGCCTTCGCCCACGGTGGTGAAGGTGATGAAGCGGCCTTTGAGTTGTATGAATGGCATTTCGCCGTTCACCTCATTGACCTTGTGGATGGTGCTGCGGTCGATGTATCTGAACGGGTAATAGTGCAGCAGGTCGTGGAAGGTGTGCAGGTCGAGCTCACGTGCCAGCAGTTCGGCACGCTTGGGCCCCACGCCTTGCAGGTACTGCAGTTCCATGCGTTTGAGGTCACTGTTCATCGTTCATGAGCCTCTCGGCAACTATAAGGTCAACGGGATGTGTTATCTTGATGTTTGACGGTTGTCCGTCAACGAGTGTCACCTTGTGCCCGGCGGCCTCTACCACCGAAGCGTCGTCGGTGAACAGCGGAGAGAACTCCACGTCATAGGCGCCCTTGAGCAATGATGCGTCAAAGGTTTGCGGAGTCTGCACTGCGCGCAGGTCGCTTCGCAGTAGCTGATGCGACGAGCCGTCCACGTCTATCATGCGGATGCTGTCGCTGGGAGTGATGGCTGGAATGGCACTGCCGGTGCGGGCTGCTGTTTCGTATGTCGCTTCAATGAGCTCAGTGCTCACCAGCGGGCGCACGCCGTCGTGCACAGCCACTACGTCACCATCGTTGAGCGACAGTGTCGCCAGGCCGTTGCGCACGCTTTCAAAGCGCGATGCGCCGCCTGTGGCCACCTTGTGTGGGGTGGGGTAGTTATATTGAACGCATAGCTCTTGCCACAGCGTGTGGTGCGCTTGGGGCAACACCAGTGTCACCGTGGCTCCTGATGCGGCAAATTTGTCGATGGTGTGCATGAGCACCGGGCGGCCGCACAGCAGTTGGAACTGCTTGGGCACTTCACCGCCAAATCGGGTGCCGCTGCCGCCTGCCACTATTATTGCATATCTTGTCATGGTCTTATATTAATTGTCTTGTTTATAGTCTGGGCATGATGTGGTTTATCTCATTGGCCTTCACTTTCACTGAGATGGTCATCGTGTTATAGCCAGTGGCCTCGACCACGATGGTGTATTTGCCGGGCTTCACGTCGTAGAACGAGAAGAAACCGTTGTACTCATTGTCGGTGCGATAGGCGCGCACTGTGACGCCGTGTTTGTCCTTGAGATACACCATGGCGCCGTTGATGGGTTTCCACTGGTCGTCGCTGTCAGGGACATACTTGTAGAGGGGATGTTCAAAGTGCTCAGTGGCGCTTTTCACTGTTCCCACGATGTGCCCGTTTTTGTCGCCTTTGCCTCCAAACCATGCGTTGATGGCGCGGTAATAGCGCAGACCCTCATAGCGGCAGTAGTCGCGGTTGAGCAGACGCTGTCGCTCGGGCTGATAGCTGTGGAATGATCCCTCGGCCAGGAAACACGGCACATGATGCTTGAGCACACTCAGGTAGCCAGTGTATCCCAGTTTGTTGGCATCGCCGGGAGGGGGCGCGCCCATCCATGTGAGGTCACCGGCGATAAATGGGTTGTCGGGGCTTGAACTAGTCCACACTGTGAGCGGATTGTCCCATATATAAGGGTAGGCTTGCTCGGCGCGTGCGATGCTGCCCTTGGCATAGTCGTTGCCGGTCTCGCCACGATAGACGAGCGCCAGGTAGTTGCACAGCTTGCCGTCCTCGCCGCCTGTTGCGTTGCTGTGCATCGAGATGAAGTAGTCGGGATTGATTGAGTCAACGTTCATGGCTATGGTTTGCAGCGTCACAAGTTGCTGCTGGCCGTTCTCGTCGCTCCATGTCTCAACCTGGTCGCGCGGTGTGGCATTCTTTTGTCCCTCGGTGACATAGCCGTTGCGAGTGCGTGACATCACTACCTTGGCACCGGCTTTTTCAAGGCGGTCGCGCAGTTCGAGGCCTTTCCACAGATTGCTCTTGGTCTCAAAAAAACTCATCGTGTCCATCTCCTCATAGTTGATGGTAGCAAGCGGACGGTCGTTGGCTGTCCAGCCACCGTGCCCAGGGTTGACATAAATGACTTTACCCTTGAGTCCCTTGGCTTGCACGATACCCGCAGTAAGGGCTATCAGTAATAGTAGTGATGCTAAGCGTTTCATTGTGTTTGTTGTGATTAGTAGAGTTTACCGGGAGCTTGAGGAACACCATACTCGGCAGGGGGCGCATCCTTGGGCAAGGAGAAATCCTGTCCGCCGCGCACGATGCCGTCACGCGTGTAGTAAATCTCCTTTGTGCGCTTGCCACCTATGTAACGTGTCTCAGTGTATTCGCCCAGCATGTTGCCGTCTTTGTCTTTGATTGCGATTGCCTTGAAGGCTGCAACGGCTTTGTCGCTGATCTTCTCGTCCTTGGCCTTGTTAGCTTCGGTCAGGTAGTTGACGATGCTCACGTGCTTGCCGTTAGTGAATGTCACCTCAATGTTCCAGCGGTCGCGGCTTGTGTCCTCGTCATTCAGTTCGGTATAAGGATACTTGTTGAGCTTGAGGTCGCGTGCCAGCTTACTGAATGCTTCCATGTACTCAGTAGTGACAGTGTAGTTCCATCCACTGGAGCTGCCCATGTCACGGGTGTAAAAATTGCCATAGTTGTGTTGCTGGTCAGCTGTATAGTAATATACGGCGCTCTCACCGCCCTTGAACAGTTCAAAGCGGAAAGACTGCACGGTGTCGGTCTTTGCAATTGAGGGATTGGTTGCAGGAGTCTCGGCCTGTGGCACTTCTTGGCTGGACGTGCATGCCGATGCGCTTGACGATAGTGTTACAACCGCTAGTGCAATGAGGGATGAAATGAGTTGTCGTTTCATAGGATTTTATATTGTAAAACTAGTATTAAATGCAAAGGTAATGAATTATTGCAAAAGCAGCAACTACATGAGCCCAAAAAAACAAACAGGCATGGCGTGACACAATATTTTTTTGTGCCTAAACCATTGCCATGTGTGGTATGAGTCTAAAAAAAAGAAACGCCCCTCAATGGTGAGCGGCGTTTTGATTGTTGTGGCGGGTTGTGTTTATCTGCAGCATACTGTGAGGCTATTCCCACATAACATGCCTATTTTGACCCATCCCTCATGGCCGTTGTCAAGTTTTACTTTTGCCCAACCACCCTTAAGGTCAAGCAGTTGGGATATACTATTGTTGTTTCTGGTGCCATTGCCAGAATGTACAGCCTTGCCGTTGGTGCTGGGAGTGGCACGCAGCGTGAACTTAATGTCTCCGTCATTAACCCAGTCTACTCCGACCACTGAACGGTGAATCCACAATTCTCCTCTGCTTCTGAATTTTGCAGTCTCTCCCATGTTGCCATCTACATATGTGCGTCCTACGATGTGAAACCATCCATTTACACAACGATCCACATCAATCATGTCTCCATTTCTGAGGTAATCCACGATATTGCCTTTGGGGGCGTCGCGAAGATTGGTGGGTTGAGTGTCGTCTGAGACAAATACACCTAGTTGGGCATTGCAAACCATTGTTCCTAAAACAAGTGCCAGTGCTAATAATAATTGTTTCATGCTACGTTTGTTTAAATGTTTATATTACTTAAATGCAAAGGTAATGAAAAAAGTTGAAGTGATTGTGTTTTTGACTTTGATTTTTATAGGTGGGGGATATAAAAAAGTAAGAAGGAATACCTTGTGGGATATTCCTCCTTAGTTTCAATAGTACAATTCTTAAGGTAAAAAAGATTGTTTAGGTTTATGATGCAAAGGTAAGTCCTTTTTTTGAATTGTGCAAGCGATTGCATAAAAAAAGTGTATTTTTTTTGTTCTTTATATTTCGAAGTTGAATTTTTTTATGGATTGTCGCGATTGATAAAAAAAAGTTGTAACTTTGCAAATTAAAGATAACATAATGCAAATTACAATATTATGAGGAAGATTACATTACTTTTATTGTCGGCTATGGTGACCCTTGCGGCATCAGCTGCATTGAAATGGGGTGAAAAATTCTCGGTTGGTGACCTGATGTACAAAGTGGACAACACCTCTCCGGCTAACGTTAGTGTTATTGGACTGAGCGATGCTGGTAAGGCAAAGTCAAGTCTTGCTCTTACCATTCCTGCTACAGTCAATTACTCTGACGTTACATGCAATGTGTATATGGTTGGCGAGGAAGCATTTAAGGGTGCGACTAATATCACAAGTGTACAATTTGACTACACCCCAGGTACCACTGTAGTGTATATCAGTGCGTTTGAAAATTGCACTAACCTTACATTCGTCCGTTTTGCAAGTTCAATAGGCGCAATTCATGATAACGCTTTTAAGGGCTGTGATAAGCTGAAAAGAGTTTTCATTGCTCGTACCGACCCCGATGAGAAAAACTTTAAATATGCATTCCCATACAACACGGGAATGACACTCTATGTCTCACGAGTGGGCGATAATACGGTAAACAATTACAGGAACTTAGATGCCTTCGATATGTTTAGCAATATAGAAAGGAGTTCTAGCGCCTATGACTTCCTGTTTACCGATGGTGCGCTGATGTGTGTCACCAAGAAACCTACAGCCACCGAGACGGGCGAATTGACCATGGTGGGCTACTACAAGAACGGCACTATAGCCAAGGACGGCAATTTCGTCCCCACTTGCGTAGGCACTCGAGGAGGCACTTATGGCGCCAATGGCTACAAATATGATTTTGCTGCCATTGCCGACTGGGCTTGCTACGAGAATACCGACCTGAAGAGCATTGACCTGTCTAAGCTCACTAAACTCACTCGCATACCTTCATATGCATTCATGGGGTGTACTAACCTTACCGAAGCCAAGGTTGACTGCGCGTCGCTCACCGAGATTAGCAACCTGGCATTTGCTTCTTCTGGCCTTACAAAAATCAATGTGCCCGCTGGCGTTACTTACTGCAACTATTCGTTTGTGGACAACTGCTCAAATCTCAAGGAGATCACAGTGAGCGAGGGTAACACAGTGTACAGTTCTTATAATGGCATGATGTTCTCTAAGGACCGCACTACGCTGCGCGTGTGCCCCGGCGGAAAGACTGGTGTGATTCGTGAATATGATTTCCCCAATGAAATGACAATGGTATTCACTCGCGCTTTTAAAGATTGCAAGAACCTTACCGGAGTATTTCTACCCTATGGCGTTTATAACATAGAGACCGAGGCCTTTGCCGGCTGTACTAGCCTCAGCACCGTGAAAATTCCCGGTTCGATCACCAAGATGGGAACCAAAGTATTTGCCGGCGACACATCACTCAAGAAACTGTTCTTCAACCTGAACAATCCGCTCGAGATTGATGAAAATGCATTTGACGGCGTCCTGAAGACTACCCTCTATGTACCCTTCCAGTCAATAGACAAATACAAGGCTGCAAACGTGTGGAAAGACTGGACAAACGTTACCTCGGGTGGTTACGACATTATGAAGAACATAGTACACACCACAACCGACGAGGCTCCCAAGGGCGCGGGATATACTGTGTACTCGACTAACCCAGTGGAAGTAAATGGCGTAAAATATGATGGCCGCGTGCGACTCTCTTATCACAGCGACTATGGAACAGACTTGCATATCCCCGACGCGATTGAATACGACGGCATGACTTATAGCGTGTATGAAGTGGGTGCTGGCGTCTTTGCCGACGGCAAGACCGAAGAATTTACCATGACGCTGGACGATAACATTCTTGTCATCAGGTCTTCGGCATTTAAGGATATCGACAAGCTCACTAAGATTAAAATGGGTAAGAACTTGACCACAGTCTATGACAACGCCTTCAACGGTTGCTCAGGCCTTGCCGAGATTGAGATTGCGGCAACGACTCCCCCTTATGCAATGTATGAGAATTCATTCACCACCTATGAGACTACAACCCTGCGCGTGCCCGCCGAAAGCCTCGCAGCATACAAGGCTCACGCTGTGTGGGGCAAGTTCCTTAACATTAAGGCGATAGGCGAAGACACCCTGACAGGCGACGTTAACGGTGACGGCGTGGTTGATATCACCGACGTGAACATCCTCTTAAACATTATCCTGCAATATGATACTGCAAGCAAATACAACGGCCGTGCCGATGTAACTGCCGATGGAAATGTTGACATCAGCGACGTGAATGCTATAATCAACATAATCCTGGGATAGTCGATGAGTTATGCAGGTAAAGGATAAAGTTCCTTTACTGGACACCAAACATAAAGAGTAGTTTTGTGAGTGAGATCATAAAACTACTCTTTTTTATTGCTGTCCGGGAAAGCAGCGAGTCACCGAGAATGTCACGCTGATTGGGGAGATAAAGCAGATTAGTGGCTCGTGTTGTTGATTTACTGACAGAAATTAAAAGAAATTTGAATTAAATATTTTTGGGGACACAAGAATATAATTATGTTTTGAATAATTTCTTTTAATTTCTGTCAGTTCTGTGTAGTGTCGTGTAGTGTACTTTCGGCTATTTTTTCAGCAGGAAGCTTATGATGACGTTGGCGTCGCTGATATCTACCAGGCACGATCCGTTGACGTCGGCGGCTTTGATGGTTTCGTCGTCTCCGCCATAGAGGATTGTGTTGAGGTCTTTGTTGACGTCGCTGATGTCTATCTCGTCGTCGCCGTTGACGTCATTTATCATGTGTTTGAAATTACCCCAGCCGGTGGCCGCTTTGTAGCTCTGAGCCGAGCAACGGGGCACTATGAGCCAGCTGTGGCGGTGTATGTCGTCGCCGAATGTGTAAGCGTGGGTGGGGCTCGCTACAGGCGCTTCGACGATGATGTTGCCTAAATTCTCGCATGAGGAGATGATATACTTGCCCATTGATGTGAGTGAAGCGGGAATGAACACATCACCTTTCATGTCCTTGTTATTGTAGAAAGCATAGTCACCTATTTTCTCGATATTGCGCGGAAACTCTATTTTCTTAAGATGCATGCAGGAGTAGAATGCGTATCGGCCTATCTCCTTCACCGACTCGGGGATGTTGTATTCTGTGATTGAGTCTTGGTTATAAGCAAGATACTCCGGGATGATTTCAACATTTTCTCCTATGTGGAGTTTAAATAGATGAACATCGCCAAACCATGCATGTAAGCTATTTGTGATGGGAGGATTGGGGACACATCTTGTGGCATTGTAGGTCACCTCACGCAGGTTCTCGCAGTAGCCAAAGGGATTTATGCCCATCGATGTGACATTCTCGGGAATGGTAATCTCGGTTAGTGTCTTGACTCTGTAAAGCAGATGGCTGGGAATGTTGTGGACATTGTCGCCTATCACAAAGTTGGTGATATTGCTGCCGTTGAATACCGGGTTGGTGCCCGATGCCGCATTTGCACAGTTCTCGGCATTGAAATATACATCGGTGAGCGACAGACAGTTGCTAAATGCATTCTTGCCTATTGATGTGACACCGCGTGGGATTGTGATACTGGTGAGTCCACTACCATTGAATGCACTCTGCCCAATGGCGGTTATTCCCTCGGGAATGTTAAACGAGGTGATATTTGTGTTCTCGTAGGCGATATAACTCGGGATAGCGGTAACGTTAGAGCCTAAAATAATCCTCTGCACCGGCGAGCGGTAAAACCAAGTGGCACTCTCGCTGACGGGATTGGCGCAACCGGTGGCGTTGAACACGACCTCGGTGAGTGAAGCACAGTAAGAAAACGCTTTGTTGCCTATGCTGGTGATGCTCTCGGGGATGGTGACACTTGTCAAGCCCGACTCGCTGAAGGCATAGTAGCCAATTGTTGCGAGTGATGGACCAAACTCAATAGAAGTTAAGCTGGTACATTCGCTAAATGCTTCTTTGCCTATTTCCTTCAAAGTGGAGGGCAGCGTGATACTGGTGATGGATGTCATGCCCGATAGCAGGTAATCAGGAATCTTCACGACTCCCTCGCCTATAACGAACTCGGTAATATTTTTACTGAAGGAATTCGAGAATGCCTCCGAAGTGAAGTCTTTGCAATTTGTGGAGTTGAAGATGATTTTTTTAATGTTGTTTGAACCATAGAATGTATTGCGGTAGAACTCAGTAATCCCTGCAGGAATTGTCACCTCGGTACCGGTATAAGCGTTGAACAGGCCATGGGGCAGGATTTGAACATCATTGCCTATGTTTATTGTTGGGATTTCGCAGT
>JAKSLZ010000002.1 GCA_024400935.1 Muribaculaceae bacterium
GGAACGATGAGCAGTGGCAGTCACTGTGTGTTCCCTTCGCGTTTGGCCTTGACGCCGTGGAAGGCGACGTTGAAATCTGTGTGATAAACGATGTGAAGACTGTGGGCAACACCACTTACCTGTGTGTGGACTATGCCCCCGACTATATTGCAGCCGGCACACCGCTCATGATCAAGCGTTCTCCCGCAGTTTCTACCACCGCAGCCGGTGCACCTGCCGAGGGCACTCCCTTCACCATCAATGGCCAGTGGACCGAGGTCATCAACGCTATGCCCGGCCAGATGGTAGGCGACAACTGGACCATTAACGGTGCATTCGCTCCCGCAGCACTCGCGGCAGGTGAGGGTAAGGCACAGTACTACGGCATCGAGGGTGACAAGATGATGAACGTGCAGGGCGAGACTACTGCCGAGGCCTACCGCCTGTGGGTAGAGGGTGCAAGCACTGCAAGCAACCTTGTGATTGTCTACGGCGACACTCCCACCGGGGTCAAGGACATTCCCGTCGAGGACCGCGAGATTCAGGCCATCTACAACGCTGCCGGTCAGCAGGTGAACAAGATGCAACAGGGTGTCAACATCATCCTGTTCAAGGACGGCACCAGCGCCAAGGTAATGAAGTAATCCTCACCTGTGGAAACCAACATGTCCTCTATGTCTTTAAAACGGGCATAGAGGACTATATAATAATCAAATGAACAACAAAAAAACGAAATGAAAAAGTTTGTTTTTGCAATAGCGGTATTGTGCTGCTCGGCTATGGGATTCGCCCAGAATCCTAAAGCCACCAAGGTGGAGTTGGAATCAGGCAAAGTCATGTATTTTGAGCTTGACATGACTGCCCGTACGGCTCAGGTTACATGGAATAACAAAATCAACTATGAATATGCCCCCACTCCCGAGTACACGGGCGACATCAAAATCCCTGGCACAGTGACCTGTAACGGTGAGAACTACACTGTCACGGGAATTGGTGACTACGCATTCAATGTGTGTGACCAACTCACATCGGTCACTATTCCAGCATCGGTGGAGCATATCGGTGAATTGGCCTTCTCCGATACTAAAGCTCTCGGCGTCGTGGAGTTTGAAGCTGGTTCGCAATTAGAGAAGATTGGTAGCATGGCATTCTTTAAGACCGCCTTGCCGAGCATTGAGTTGCCCGCATCACTGAAGGTGATTGACAGTAATGCCTTCAATAGCGAACATTTGACTCAGGTCACTTTCCCGGTTAATTCTGAACTTGACTCGATTCAGGAGAGTGCATTCTTTGCGGCAGGAATCACATCATTTATGGTACCTGCATCTGTGAGATATATCGGCGGCTCGGCTTTCCATAGCACAACTAAGCTCAAGGAATTTACCTTTGCCGACATCGAGCACTCCAGGCTGGAATGCATCGGCGAGTTGGCATTCAACATTTCGGGCGTAACATCCATTGTATTTCCCTCGTCATTGAAGAAAATCGAACGCTGCGCTTTCTATGCCTGCGATGTGGCGAGTGTACAGTTCGATGGTGATTCGCAGTTGGAGACCATTGAAGACGAGGCTTTCGGCTATACCAATGTGTCGGCTGTCACCATCCCCGCCACTGTGAAAACAGTGGGCAAAGGTGCTTTTGCTAAGTGCAGCAAGCTGAATAGCGTTATCAATTATTCGGAGAATGTGGAAGGTTTTGATGCTTCGGCATTTGACAACTGTAGTGAGGATTTGACTATGTTTGTACCATTCAAGCCCTACGAGCAATACAAGGCATTGTATCCCGAGATTCGCATGCTGTGTGATCTTGAGGTGTTCAGGGCTGGTGCACTTGCAAGCCTTGACGACGTAATCAAGACCCCCAACACCCTCTCGCACGACGACATGGAGCTGATCCAGATCCACATTGCCACTATAAAGAACGCTCGCAACTTCTACACTGCTTACAATGCCTACAACAATGCGATGGCCATCATCGCCAAGCAGAAGGAGATTGAGGCAACGCTTGCCTATGTGCTAGGCTCCATGGGCACCAAGCAGGAAGGCACTGCCGTGAGACTGACTGGCAAGGACGGCAAGTCGTTTATCTTCTACGCTCCCGCAAGCGTTGAGTATATCAAGGTAAAACAATAAGACAACAGCACTATGAAAAAGTCAATTATAATACTCGCCTGCCTGTGCAGTGCGGCTATTGCCTATGCCCAGAGTGTCACTGCTGTTGACGCGTTGCAGGTTTCGGGCACCAAGTCGGGGCAGGCAGTCGACGAGAGTCTTCTCTTTGACACCGACACCGTGATGGTGACATTCGACGCCAGTGGTAGCCCTATGCTCGATGCACGCACCTTCGCTATCCAGGACACTGATACGCTCAGGATAAATCCCGCCCAGGGGTTTAAGGTGCAGGGCATCCTTGATGCCCAATCGGGCAACTATTACTCTACCTTCTACACTTCTATGGGTGCGATGAGGATGGGCAATGAAGGCGCAAAAGCCTATGCGGCAGTGGTCGACAAGATTGATGCCGATGCTACTGGTTATCTCAAGTTGACCGAAGTTGCAGGTGCTAACAGCGGGTTGATTCACCGTGGTGAGCCCGTGATACTCGTTGCCGGCGACAGCGAGGTGATACTCCTTCCCTCGGCCAACAGCGACCCCGCTACAGCCGACAACCAGTTGCTGGGCGTAGATGGTGACCTTGACAATGTCCCCACGGGCGTTTACACCCTGGCGGCAGGCAGTGGTGGCGTGGCATTCTATCCTGGCGGCGACATTGCCAATAACAGCGCCTACATCATGGGCGATGCCTCAGCAACCATGTTCAGGCTCACCGATGACACCCCAACTGGGGTCAAGGAAATACTCATCGAGGGCCGCGAAATCCATGCCATTTACAACGCTGCCGGTCAGCAAGTGAACAAGCTTCAGCCAGGCGTCAACATCATCCTGTTCAAGGACGGCACCAGCGCAAAGGTGATGAAGTAATCTCGCAATTAACTTTGTGATAACGAGGAAATGACTAGTCCTCTATGCTACTCACAACGAGCATAGAGGACTAGTCCTGTTTTTATTCTGACGGTTGCTGTGCCCGGCCTAATCTGTTATCGATAAAGCAATGATTGAGGCAATATCTATGGCAGTGCCGTCAATTGATATCAACTGGTTGTTGTCGAGGTCCATGCGCTTGATTTGCAGCGTGGCGGTGGCATAGTGGCCGCCTTGCTTGCGGGCATCGGGGACGAAGTGTGTGACTTTGACCGTGGGATGCTCGTGGATGCGCTCGCGCAGCAGGGCAAACGTGCGGTTGAGTTCGTCGGTGATGGCCTCGCCCGGTTCTATCTGATGGTCGGTGTAGCGTGCTGTCTCGGCAATGGCGGCATCGTGACCTGTGAGGGCCGCAAACGGCGCAAACTGGGCCGCACGTGCCATCATCGACATGCGCCGGTGATGCTGTGGCTCGGGATGTGGCAGATTGATTATGTCGTCGTAATTGTCGGTCATTTTTTTATAAAAGTTTAAAGGTTTAAGGGTTTAAAGGTTTAAGAGTTTAAAGGTTTAAGAGTTTAAAAGTTTAAAGGTTTAATCGATATTTCGTAGAATCGATATTTCGAGAAATCGATTAACTCTCCTCTCTTCTCTCTTCTCTCTTATCTCATGCTTTGTGGCCACCTATCTGTGCGTTGCGGTCTTTGGCCGTTGCACCCTCGGCAAAGTTGAGTCCTTTGAGAATGGCGTTTTTGCCAAATTTCTTCTTGATGTCGAGCAGTGTCTCTTGCATCACACGTTCCTTGTTGAGTGTCTCGTTTTCAGCCTGTTGCTCGCGTGCTACCTTGTCCATGTCGGTAAACAGGTTGTATTCCACTGTTTTGGTTTTGTAGCGTGCCTGGTCCTCGCGCACCACATGGTTTACCGTGATGTTGAGGCGCCTTACCAGCAGGTCGGGGTTGACGATTGAGTCATAGAGCCTGAGCACGGCATCGCCTATGAGGCGTGCGCTCGACGTTTGACGGTCAAGGTTGGCAGTGCCGTGAGAGTGCTTGGGGGCGGGGCGGCCATAGTAGTCGGTCACTACGGGACCATTGTATCTTGCGCGAATGTCGGGATTAGTGAGGCACTCGTGGTCGTAGCACACGGTGAGCACCAATTGGTCGGTCACCAATCGCTTGTCTACCAGGTCGAGCGCAACGGCATCGGCCATCTCCTGGATCACGATGCGTGCCTTGGACACTGTATAGGCGCAAGTGAGCACCTGACCGCTGCTCAAGCAGTTGGTCTCTGGGCGATAGGCTTTTACATAATCGATAGTGCACGGTTCCCATCCCCATGCATGGTCGATGAGCAGCTCGGCATTCACGCCAAATAGCTTGTACAGGAACGCCTCGTTGCGCAGCGACAGACGTGCAATCTTGCCCATGGAGTCTATGCCATAGGTCTCGAGCCTGCGGGCTATGCCGTGCCCTATGCGCCAGAAGTCGGTGAGTGGACGATGGTTCCACAGCTGCTGACGGTAAGTCATCTCGTCGAGTTCAGCAATGCGCACCCCGTCTTTGTCGGCAGGCAAGTGCTTGGCCACGATGTCCATTGCCACCTTGCACAGATACATGTTAGTGCCAATGCCCGCAGTGGCGGTGATGCCCGTTTGCGACAGCACGTCACGCACGATGGTCATGGCCAGGTCATGTGCACTCATCTTGTAGATGTCCAGATAATTAGTCACGTCCATAAACACCTCGTCAATAGAGTAGACATGGATGTCCTCAGGGGCTATGTATTTGAGATAAATCTTGTAGATGCGTGTGCTGTACTCGATGTAGTGTGCCATGCGCGGGGGAGCTACAAGATAGTCTACGCCCAGCTCAGGATGGGCCTTGAGCTCAGCGTCATATACCGACTTGCCCGATAGATGCTGCCATGGGGCCTTGCTCTGTCGCTCCAGGTTGACCTGTCGCACGCGTTGAACCACTTCAAAGAGGCGTGCGCGGCCGCCTATGCCATAGGCCTTGAGCGAAGGCGACACTGCCAGGCATATGGTCTTGTCGGTGCGCGACGCGTCGGCCACGACGAGATTGGTGGTGAGCGGATCAAGCTTGCGTTCCACACACTCTACCGAGGCGTAGAACGACTTGAGGTCGATGGCTATGTAAGTGCGGTTGTTGTTGTCGTTGTGCTGTGTCATGTGTGCTTCATGTGTGAGTGTATAGCAGTTGCTACATCTTAGTCGTGATGGCGCACCTCAACGCTGAAGTTGCCAAACTTCTCCAGAGCAGTGGTGTACTCCTCGTCGGTGGTATAGCGGCCCTCGTGCAGCATCGTGGGTTCCTGGGCATCGGTAAAGGCAAACACGAAGCCGTTGTCACAGGGGTAATGCGCAATGAGGACGCGGTTGATGTCGTCGGCCTTTACCACCTCGGCGTCAAGTCCTCCGACCAGGATGCGTGCCTCGTAGTAGAGGAACAGGAAATCATAGGGTGACATGACGGGGATGGTGCTGGCCGCCTGGGCATTCCACGGGGCCAGTTCCTTGACCTTGTCGATGCTGGCTGGGCCAAAGGTGACATCGGGCCATCCCAGCACGTCGAAAAACCTGTCGTGTAGTTCTTTCCAGTTCTCGATGTCTTCGTAGTTGTTGCGGTAGGTTTCGCTGAAGGCATCATTCTGGGCCTTAGACTGCTGGCCGGCAACGAGGTCCCTCTCCAGCATGTCGCGCTTGTTCTTGTTGGCTCTGCTGATGAGCATTGCGGCTATGCCGGAAACGATAAAAGTGATAATAGTGACAATTGTTGTATCCATAGGCGGGAATTGGGTTAAAACGTTGTAATTCCGTGTAAAGTTAAGGATAAATCCTCATTAATCAAAAACGCATGTATCAAAATTAGAAATTTATAACATTTCCACGTGGCGAGGGTAACCACACGGTAATGGGATTTTATCGCGCGGAACCTGGAGAACTCGCGGGGGTATTGGGCTAGTCGTGGTCGTAGGGGGTGTAGGGGGCGGCAGCCAGAGGGGCGTCGGTGGTTTCCTCGGGACCGTTAAGCGTGTAAGGACGCACCTCGGGATGGTCGAGCAGGCGCAGGGTGTCGAGCAGTCGGCCGAGCGTTTCCTGACGTTGAGCCACGCGTGTCAACTGGCATTCCCACACCACGATGACCAGCCATCCCATTGCCTCGAGGTCGCTGTGATTGCGGTAGTCGCGGTCGCGGTTGCGGGCTATCTTGGCGTTCCAGAATGCCGCGTTGGTCTCGGGGAAACGGCGCTGGCAGCTGTGCCCGTGCCAAAAGCATCCGTTGACAAAGATGGCCACCTTGAGACGTGCTATCACGATGTCGGGACGTCCGGGGAGGTCCTTGCGGTGAAGGCGATAGCGGTAGCCATGATGCCACAGGAACTGTCGCACCGTGATCTCGGGGCGCGTGTCCTTGCCGCGGATGCGGCTCATGCAGCGGTGGCGCTGCTGTGGCGTCATCTTGTCTACCATAGTTCTAGTCTTGTGCAGGAGCGGGAGCGGCTTCCTTGTGCAGGATGAGCAGCAACACTGATGTGATGATTGCTATAAAGCCTAAGCCGATGATGAGGGTGAATTTTTCACTGAACACAAACACGCCTATCACCATTGCGGTGAGAGGTTCCAGTGCTCCCAGGATTGAGGTGAGGGTACTGCCCAGTTTCTTGAGGCCCAGGATGAGCGTGAAGTTAGATATTGCCGTGGGTATGAGTCCCAGCATGAGCAGGTTGACAAGTACGTGGGGTTGAGTAGGCGTCATCAAGCCACCGCTTAAAGGTGTCACTGCCAGCAATTGCAATGTGCTCAGCAAGAAGACATAGAATGTGAGCTTGCTGCTCTCGATGTTGCGCACCTTGAGTGTGGGGACCAGCACGAGGTAAATGGCATAGGTGAGACCTGCCATCAGCTCAATGAATACGCCTAGCCATGAGATGTTAGTGTGGCCGGGGGAGAATCCCGACAGGCATCCCACGCCCACCACTGCCAGCACGATAGCTGTGGCCGTGCGCAGTGTGAGGCGCTCGTTGAAGAACATCATCATGATGATGCATGTGAACACGGGATAGGAAAACTGTATCGTTGTAGCGGCGCCGCTGTCCATGAACTTGTAGCCATAGATGAGTGTGAATGCGCCCAGATTGTTGAACAATGCCAGGATGAAGATGCGCCAGGCTTCCTGAAAGGAAATCTTGATGCTCAGTCTCTGAAAAAGCATTATTGCCAGCATGGCCAGGCATCCCAGGCCATAGCGAAAAGTGATGACAGAGATTGTGTCCATGCCGGCGTTGAGGCAGGGCATGGAGAAAAGTGGAATCATGCCGAATGTGCATGACGAGAGCATTGCTAGTATAAATCCTTTGGTCTTGTTTGTCATTTTAGAGGTTAGATCTTTTTCTTTTTTGGTTAGAGGTTGTTGAGGTGTGAGGTATCAGACTGTGTCTATATAAATATGAGTAAAATTATCTGTGCCAGTATCACTCGCATGAACATGCTCAGCGGATAAACGGTGGCATAGGCTACACTAGGCCGGTCGCTTCCCAGCGTGTCGCGCGAGTAGTCCATCGCCATGGGGTTAGCCATGGCACCGCTCAGCATGCCGCACACTGTTCCGTAGTCAAGATTTAGAGCTCGCAGCGCAATGATACCCACTATAAGCACCGGCACCACGGTGATGGCAAATCCGCTGGCTAGCCAGGTCAATCCCTCAGGACGCACCACGGTAGCAAAGAAATCGGGGCCAGAGTCTAGCCCCAGGCAAGCAAGATACAGTGCGAGGCCTATGGCACGCAGCATGAGGTTGGCACTCTGTGTGGTGTAGCTGTTCATGTGTATGCGTGGGCCAAATGTGCCCATGAGTATGCCGGCGATGATGGGGCCACCAGCCAGTCCCAGCTTGACGGGCATGCTTATGCCTGGCAGCGCTATGGGGATGCATCCCAGCAGCAGACCCAGGGTCATGCCTATGAAAACCGATATGAGGTTGGGCTCGTTGAGGTCAGCGACGGCATTGCCCAGCACCTTCTCCACGTTGTGTATCGACTCGTTCTCGCCCACAACGATGATGCGGTCGCCCAGCAGCAGTCGCAGGTCGGGTGTGGCAAGCAGTTGCACGCCATTGCGGTTGATGCGGCTGATGTTCACGCCATAGTGCTTGCGCAGGTGCAGTGACCCCAGTCGCTTGCCGTTGATTTGCGGCTTGGTGATGAGTATGGCCTGTGAACTGAGGTTGCTGTCTATGGCATTCCAGTCGATGTCGTCCTTGTTCCAGTCAGTGCTCTCGTGCTCGCCAAACAGGATGGTCATTGCCTCAGAGTCTTCTTCGTTAGAGATCACCAGCAGGCGGTCACCTTCTTTAAGCACCGTCTTCGATGACGGTATGCTCACCTTGCCGTCGCGCCACAGGCGTGAGATGACAAACTTCAAGTGGCTGATGTTTGCCACCTCGGCCACCTCTTTGCCAAAAATGCCGGGATTGTGCACCTGATAGGCTGCAATGTAGGTCGAGTCGTTGTCGTCATCGTCGTTTTTAATAACAAGGTGGTGAGTCTTGGCCATGAGCTTGCGCATGAACAGGAGGGCGAGTATCACACCCACAACGCCCATGGGATAAGTGACTGCGCATCCCAGAGCGGCTCCACTGGCCGAAATGCCCAGCGACGATAGTGTTTGCTGTGCGGCACCCAGAGCGGGTGTGTTGGTTGTGGCTCCGCACATGATTCCCACAGCATCGGCAAGGTTAATGCCGCATGTGCACGGCAAGAGCACGGTCATGACCAGTCCCAGTATTACCACGCACAGTGCCAGTAGATTGAGTGACAAGCCGCTGTCGTGTAGTGAGTTGAAGAAACCGGGTCCCACCTGCAGGCCGAGTGCGTAGACAAACAGCACGAGGCCAAAGTCCTGCGCATAGCGCAGCATCTGCGGGTCGATTGATAGGCCCAGGTGACCAGCCAGAATGCCCAGAAAGAACACAAAGGTCACGCCCAGCGAGATGCCCAGCACCTTCACCTTGCCCAGTGCCAGTCCGCCCGCACACAGCAGCGACAGCACGATGACGGCCTGCACGGCCGAGTGGTCTACTATTACACTATTTAGCCAGTCAATCATTGTTGCGTTTCATCAAAAAGAGAATGGCTTGTTAATGGCTCATTCTCTTTATAGTTTTGGTTTTATATTTGAGTTCGTTTAGTCGATCTTAACAACCAGATAGTTAGACAGCTCCCAGAACTTGGCCGAGTTAGTGATGTGCAGTACTTTGCCGTTAGGAGTTTCCTCGATTGTGTAAGAGTCAGCCGGGTGCTTAGACATCACCTCAACCTTTTTGCTGCGCAGGTCAATCTTGTTGAGTGTGCGCTTGTCGGCCTTGGTGAAATAAGACTTCTCGAAGTCACCTTCCAGAATCTTTGTTTTGCGCAGGAAACCGGTCTCAATGATTTTGTTGCTCTTGAGGGTGTTCTTGTTGCCCACGGCATAGAAGCAGGTGTTGAGCTCGTTGTTGGCCTTAGCGGCTTCTTCTTGTGCCTCTACCTTCTCCTGTGTCACGATAGCTTTCTCGCGAGCTATGTCCTCTTTCTCGCGTGTGACGTTGTCGTTGACCTTGTGCAGTGAGTCCACGCGTGTGTTGAGGGTTGCAATCTCGATGTGAGCCGCTTTGAGCTGATTCATCAGGTCAGTGATGATGTCTTCTTGAATCTTGAGCTGGGCTTTGAGTCCTGTGATGGTCTTCTTCATCTCCTCATTGTAATTGCTTGAGTTGATGAGACGCTTCTCAAGTTCTTTGAGGCGTTTTTCTTTAGCCTCGATTTGCTGCAGCAGCTGGGCAATCTCGTTGCTTAGCTGAGCTTTGCGGTCGGCGCTCTCGTGGTTTAGGTCTTGAGCAGACATGATGTTCTGCATGTCTTTGATTTGGGCCATACCGTCATTGATGTCGTTCATCAATGTCATGAGGCTGTCTTTCTCGGCCAATACCGTCTCCAGAGAGTCGTTAAGCTCGTTCTTCAGTGAGTCCTGTATGTGCTGGTCATCGTTCTCGTTTTGATGGCAGGATGGGACCATTGCCGTGAGGGCGATAAACAGTACAAAGTACTTAATCTTGTTCATTTTCGTTATAGATGTTAATATTGTTCTTGTTCTTAAAGCGGGCATATTTGTCCACTTTGGCTGTGGGCTGAGTTTCTTTTCCTGCCAACACAATCACTATCTCGCCGCGCGGAGTGTTGGCGGTGAAATATTCCACCAGCTCGGCCAGTGTGCCGTTGTGTGTGGTGTTGTGCATCTTGGAAATCTCTCTCACGACGCTTGCTTCGCGGTCGTTGCCCAGAGTTTCGGCCAGTTGCGCCAGGGTCTTTACCAGTCGCATGGGCGACTCGTAGATGATCATGGTGCGTGGCTGCTCTTTTAGTTCGTTTAGACGTGTTGCGCGGCCTTTTTTCTGGGGTAAGAACCCCTCAAATACAAATCTCTCGCACGGCAGGCCGGAGTTGACCAGTGCGGGTACAAATGCTGTGGCGCCGGGCAGAGTCTCAACCTCAATGCCTTTGCGTCGGCATTCGCGCGACAGCAAGAAGCCCGGGTCGCTGATGGCGGGAGTGCCGGCATCGCTCACCAGGGCTATTATGTCGCCTGCCTCAAGCATACTGATGATGCCGGGCAGAGTCTCGTGTTCGTTAAACTTGTGGTGGCTGCGCATGGGAGTCTCTATGCCAAAGTGTTTCATCACCACGCTGCTGGTGCGGGTGTCTTCGGCAAGGATGAGGTGTGCCTTCTGGAGCACACTCACGGCACGGGGTGTCATATCCTCGAGATTGCCCACGGGAGTGGGTACGATATATAGTTTGCCTGCCATGCGCCGTCAGTTTTAATCAAAATATTGTTCAACAACTTCAAAGAATGCAATCACTTCTTCGTTGCTTTCTTTCCAACCCATCTCGTTGTAGAAGTAGTCTTTAGCTTCTTCCAGCGATCTCATGGCTTCAATGAGCTCTACTGCATTCTCCAGCTTGTCGGGGTCGCCCTTGAACAGTGAGCGCACAAAGCGGAAGCGGTCGTTGATAGAGAACATGAAGCTCAGCGGTTTCTTGAACATGCGGCGGTTAGCCTCGCTCACAGCAGCGGGTTTGGGAGTGTGAACACTAACTTGTCCTGCGGGTTTCACTTCTTGTGCAGTGTGGTGCACGGGAGGCTCTTGGCGCTCAACGGGGCGATGCACGGGAGGTTCTTGACGCTCGGGCTCACTGAAGATCTCGGGTTCATTGTTCAACTCGGCTTCACTGAATATTTCGGGCTCACGAGGATATTCGGGCTCACGGTGAGATGTGGGTTCAACTGTGAAACCATCGTCCTCGGCGAGCGCGCGGGCCACCGCCTCTTCAAAGTTGAAGGGAACGCTTGACTCGCTGGCTGCGTTTTGGGGAGTTGCTGTTGCAGTGTTGGTTGCTGTGTCGCTGTAATCGTTGTTGTCAACGGAAGTTTCTTTCTCGTTGGCGGGTTCTTCCTCGTCTGAGAGGTTGGCAAACAGGTTGAATTGTGTTTTGGGCTGCTCAACCTCTTCATAGTTGACTTCGATAGTGTGAACGGGAGAGTCAAATTCGTTGCCGCCAGTGCTGTCGTTATCGCTGGCGTCATGAATGGGAGCATCGTCTTCTTCGTCGTCAACGTTGTTGTCTGATCCCATGTAGTAGATGGGAGCATCATAAGCCTTGGTCTCAGGAGCTTTGTTCTTGGGTTCTTGGACTGTAGTTTCTTCCTCGGCTTCGGGCTCTTCCTCAACCGGTTCTTCCTTCTGGGGCTCTTCCTCGACTGTAGGTTCTTCCTCTTCTTCCTCGGTATCTTCAACTGCCTCGACAAGCTCTTCTTCTTCGGCAGGCTCTTCTTCGGTTTCGTCTTCAACCTCGGTTACTTCTGTGGCTTCGACGAGTTCGTCGTCATCCTCAGCGGGTTCTTCCTCCTCGGGTTCTTCCACAGGTGATTCTTCCTCCTCGGGTTCCTCAGTTGATTCTTCCTCCTCGGGTTCTTCTTCCTCGGCGGGCTGGTCTTCTTCGTCGTCTACGACAGCTTCAACCATTTCTTCGGGTTCCTCAACAGGCTCGTCGATTGCTTCTTCAACTTCGGTTTCAGCCTCAGCCTCACTTTGTACAGGAGCGTCTTCCTCTGTTGCTTCTTGAGCATCGGCCTGGGGCTCGTCGTCGTCATAGACAAACTCAAACGAGATGTCATCGTCGGGCTCACGGTCCTCTACGGGAACCTCGGCAGGTTCGGGCTCAGCGATGACAGTTTCTTCAACTGCCTCCGCTGCTGTTTCTTCGACTGCGGCAGGAGTCTCTGCTATAGCTGTCTCAACTGCGGCTGCTGCGACTGCTGCAGCTGCTACATCGGCAGCAATTTCTTTTTCGGGGGCAGCTCCATTGTCTTGAGCCAGTTGCTTGCACTGTTCTTGAAGTTCCTGAGCATAATCACAAATGCGCTGATACACCATTTCGGGTGTGTCACTACCGTGTCTAGAGACTACAACAAGCAGTCCTTCAAGTTCATATACTGTCGTGAGCAGTTTTGCTATATTTTGTTTCATGATGATTCTGTTTAAATATTTTGCAATTTTACAACTATTTTTTGAGTCTAGCAAATTTTTTGCCTATAAACTCCGTTATTGTTCCAATAACGCACCTATCAGGAGGCGGTCAATGTTGTTTTTGAGTGTCGCGCGGTTGCAAGTGTAGTTATTGCACAACACAGCCCACACGATCTTAGGATTCTCGGCGGGATAATAACCCACAAAGCACTGCACGTCGCTCATGCTGCCGCTCTTGAGCGACACGTCTCTGGTGAGTGATGTGTTAGGCAGCAGTGTGCCTATGCGCTTGTCGGCACGAGGCATGAGGTCGGTGAGTCGCAGGTTGTTGTATTTTTTGCTTGATACTTTGCGGAGCATGTCGCAGAACAGATGTGCCGAGGCACGGTTGACACGTGCCAGGCCGCTACCGTCGCGCATGAACAGTGCACTCTCGTCAAACCCCCAGCCCTTGAAGATGCTCTTGACGTGCTGCACACCGGCGTTATCAAGGTCTCCGCCAGCGTTTTTGAAGTCTTTGCTGCGCACGGCCATGGCACGCAGCAGTGCATGGGTAAACATGTTGTCGCTGCGGTCGAGCAGTGAAGTCACTATTGTGGTGAGCTCGGGCGATTTGTGCGTCAATAAGAGCTCTTTGCCGCCAGTGCTGATATTGTTCTTTTTTACTGATATTCCTGCTGCTTCAAGAGCTTTGTTTATGTCGCACACCAGGAGTAGCTCGGGATGAGGATTTGCTACCTCCCAGCTGTAGCGTGTCTTGCCTTTGCCTGCAGGTGCGGTGCCAAGCATCGTTAATGCCGAGCTGCCATATTCCATGGTGGTAGAGAGGCTGTTGGCCTTGCCAGGTGTGGTTTTGTCGATGAATGTCAATCCGGGGATCTCGGGCGAAAAACGTGCGTCGGTGATGTGGCCGCGCTTGTCGATGTTGAAGTTGAACATCACTGTGTTGTCGCGGTAGTTGATGGGGAACACACCTGCACCGTAGTCTTGTGCCAGATCGCCCACATCCCACCAGTCGCTGTAGTAGGGGGTGGGGTAGAGGCTTGTGTCAGTGATGATGTTGCCGTTTACCACCTTAATGCCTTTTTTCTTGAGTGCTGATGCAATCTCGCTGGGCATGCTGGCGATGCCCTTGATGTAACCTGTTCCTAGGGTGGGGTCGCCGCTACCCACAATCACAATGTTGCCGTTGAGGGTGTCGTTCTTGACGGTGCCCTGCAGGTACACGTTAGTCTCAAAGCGGAAGTCTCCGCCCAGAGTCTCGAGCGCTGTGGTCGATGTGATTGTCTTCATGGTCGATGCTGTCACTACCGAGAGCTCGGGATTGTGAGCCGCAATAACCTTACCAGAGTCGATGCTCATGAACATCACGCTGAATGATGCGTGCTTCATCGACGGGTCGTTAGCAAAGCGTTTTACGGCCTCCTCGGGGGTGATGGCCAGTGCCATGGCTGTGGTGATGACAGCCAGTATTGCGAGTGAAATAAATCGTCTTGTCATTGTTGTTGGTATTGTTTAGTCTTTGTGAGTGAATTCATACATGTTTGCGGCCATGCCGTCGGCCAGTTGCAGCAGTGCCACCAGCGGGTATTTGTCACGTGCTGTGTTGATGTTGTTCTTGGCTTCGGGGCTTTGGAATGCAAGGTCCCAGGCAGTCATGTGCCAGCGTATGGCAATGAGCTCTTCCTCATATATTTCCAGTCCGCTCCACAGTGCCATGATAGCACTTTTCTCGCCATGTCCCAGCGGCAGATTGCTGTAGTCGACGTCCCATCCGGGTACTTCTTCCCACAAGCCAAAGGCGCCTTTCACCTTCTTTGTCGTGGGCTTGTAGATGTCGCTCTTGTTGATGTCGTGCAGCAGCGTTGCGATGATTACCGACTCTCGCTTGAGGTGTGATGCCAGGTCGGGCCTGCGTGCCACTACCAGCTCTCGCAGCTCCAGCCCCGCATCGCACACGTTGAGCGAGTGCTGGCAGCATCCGCCGCGTTCGGCCAGGTGGAATCGTGTGCTGGCGGGAGCGTTGAAAAAGTCGTTTTTACCGTCCTCCAGATACTCAAGGAGGTCTTCAACTCCTTCGCGTCCCGTAGAGCGCAGTAACTCGCAAAACCGTTTTTTATTGCCTTCGATATCTATACTCATGATTTCTCAGTGTTTTTGTGTTCAAACTGCAAAGGTAATGAAAATCCCTCAAATGCCGAAATTAAGACGTGTAAATCGTTTGCAAAGGATTGTATTGTGATTTTTTGTGGTATTTATTGTGAATAGTTATTTAATTTTTGTATATTTGCATGTTATTTGTGCTTATGTGCTTGTAAAAAGAGGAAAGTCTACAAGGAATTGGCACGCAAAAAAATGACTTCTATGCTAGAAAATCTTTTGAATAGGCTGTCTGAATCAACTGTAATACAGTCTTTTAAGTTAAATACTACACCTCGTTGGGTCATCTTGTTGCTCGACCTTTTGATTGTTACCACTAGTTTCGCTATAGTGGAGACTAAGGAACTTGTAACCCATGCCGACAAACTCTCTATCGAATACCTCTCGGCGTCATGGCTTGCCATCATGGTCGTCTATTTCGTGGTGATCTTTGTGAGCAAGAGCTACACGTGCGTCATTCGATTGTCGGTCATCATCGACCTTTATCGCACTTTCATGGTCGTGTGTGTGTCCACATTTGTGCTCATCATGCTCAATCTGGGCATATATTTTCTCACGTCAGGTGAAGTGTGCTACAGTTTCTGGAATCTGTTCTTGATAGCGATATTGACGTTTACCATCATGATGGTAGAGCGCTTGTTTATCAAGTATATATACATGCGCATCACTGCCGTTTCTAACACTCAGCGCAAGCGTGTGCTCGTGTTGGGAACTTCGCTCAATTCGCTGCTCCTTGCTAATGCACTCAAGAACGAGACTGCCGGCCAGTATGAGCCCGTGGGACTGCTCAGCACTAAGAAGTCGCACGGCATCAATGAGGTCAACGGCTTTAAGGTCTATTACTATGATCCTGAAACCGTGACTAACATCTTTGTGGAGCACGGCATCTATGCGCTCATCTTCAACGACAGTCGCCGTGAGATGCTGCATGACGGCATGGCCGACGTGTTCTTGTCGAGCAACATCACGTTGCTGTCGCTCAACAGGTTTGCTGAGTATGAGGAAGAGCAGGATAAAGATGATGGCAACATCTCTACATATGTCAAGGAAGTGGAAATTGAGGACTTGCTTGGCCGCGAGCCCATCGTGCTCAACAACTCGCTTGTGAGCACTAATGTAAAGGGCGCCTGCGTGCTCATTACCGGTGCTTGTGGCTCGATAGGTAGTGAGATCGTGCGTCAGCTGGCTACTTATCAGGCTAGCCGCATCGTGCTCGTTGACCAGGCCGAGACTCCCATGCATGACCTCTCGCTCGAGATGAAGCGCAACTTCCCCGAGGCCGAGATTGTCCTCTTCATGGGTGATGTACAGAACCGCGACCGCATGGAAGTGGCATTTGAGACTTATAAGCCCAAGTTTGTGTTCCATGCTGCGGCTTACAAGCATGTGCCCATGATGGAGATCAACCCCACCGAGGCTATCCTCACTAACGTGATGGGAACACGCAACGTTGCCGATCTGGCGCTCAAGCACGGTGCCTACAAGTTTGTGATGGTGTCGACCGACAAGGCCGTGAATCCCACTAACATCATGGGATGCACCAAGCGCCTTGCCGAGATTTACTGCCAGTCGCTCTTCTTTGACGCTGCTAAGCGCGGCATGACCACGCAGTTCATTACCACCCGATTTGGTAACGTGCTGGGTAGCAATGGCTCAGTGATACCCTTGTTCCGCAAGCAGATAGAGCGTGGAGGCCCCGTGACCGTGACACACAAGGACATCATACGCTACTTCATGACCATCCCCGAGGCTTGCTCGCTCGTTCTTGAGGCAGGTTGCATGGGCAGTGGTGGTGAGATTTATATCTTCGACATGGGACAGCCCGTGCGCATCTATGACCTTGCGACTCGCATGATTTCGCTTGCGGGTTTCAAGCCCAATATCGACATTAAGATTGAGGAGGTGGGCCTGCGTCCTGGCGAAAAACTCTATGAGGAGCTGCTCAATGACAAGGAGAAGACCACGGCTACCGTCAACAAGAAGATCATGATAGCCAAGGTGCGCACCTATGACTACCGCAACGTGTGCGAGAACATAGAGCGCATCGTCGAGTGGGCTCACAAGGGCAACGTGCACAACATGGTGTATGCTATGAAGAGCTTCGTTCCTGAGTATAAGAGTAACTCTAGCGAGGAGTTTGAACGCATCGACAGGGAGATTGAGGAGAAAATGAACAAGCAGCCTCAAAACACCCCCGAGACCGAGAAATACTATTGATTTCACTTTAATACAATATTACAAAGGGGCTGTGGGGTCGCATTGCGACGCTATGCCCTCTTTACTTTTTATCAGTTATGAGATTCTGCTTTTCTTTTATATTGCTCTTGTTTGCCTCGCTGTGCATGGTGGCTGCCAAGACTTCTTCAAGCATCGTTGTGTTGAGCGACCTGCATGTGCTAGAACCGTCACAGGCGCAGACCTTGACCATTGAAAAAGGAGAGCGCAAACTGCTCACCCATAGTGCCGAACTGCTAGAGCTGGCTATCAAAAACATGGAGAAAGAACCGCCCTGTGTGCTCCTGATAACCGGCGACCTCACTGACCGTGGCGACTTGGCAAGCCACAAGTGGGTGGCTGCACAGTTGGCCCGAGTTAAAGCTTTGGGTACTACCGTCCTGGTGATACCCGGAAACCATGACACCGGCAAGGAGGTGAGCAAGGAGCAGTTTGCCCAGATATATGCTGATTGTGGCTACAGCAGCACAACTCGTGACAATAATTCGTTGAGCTATGTGTGCGAGCCCGTTAAAGGGCTGGTGGTGTTGGGCATCGACAGCAACGGTGACAGTGACGCTGCCATTAAGTGGGCTGCCGGTCAGGCAGGTAACTGCAAGGGTAAGAACGTGATAGCGATGATGCACCATCACCTCATCCCTCACTTCCTCAAGGAGGAGAAAGTGCTTGCCACCTCGGTCGTTGACGGTAGCCAGTCATCGCGCGATGTGCTCATGAAAGCAGGAGTACATCTGGTATTCACCGGCCACACCCACATCCACGATGCAGCCGTGGGCTATAACAGCGCCATGACCGACTCCATTATAGATGTGTGCACAGGCGCACTTGCAGGCTATCCGCATCCCTACAGGGTGCTCAGCCTCAAGGGCAACAAGATAAAGAGTGATGTCTCCGTGTTCTTGCAGCATCCCGAACTGGACAATGCGAGAAGACTGCTCGAGGATGCCATTCCCGCAATGGTACAGGGGCTGGGCCGTAAATATTGGGACAAGGCACTGGGAGCCGTGGTGAACAATCCGCTTGCACAGCGCATGCTGGCTGATGGGCTTGACAGGGAAATGGTGAGCGGCTTGATCGACACTCATTTGACACCCACGTTGAGCAAGATTTATGTGATAACCAGCCGTGGCAACGAGCCTAAAGAGCAAGAGGTGGAGAAACTGAAGGCTGACTTGAAGGAAGGAATTATAGCCGTTGTTCAGGGGGTGGTGAGGCCGCAGTTCTGTGAGGCCGCAGCCGAGCTTCTCGCACCGGCCATCGAGTCACAGTTGATGCCCATTGTCAACAGCGTTCTTGATGACACTAATCCTCCGTCAACCACAACGGTCAACGACAATAATTTCATGTTGAAGGGAAAATGAAGGTTATTTACAATAACATCATTCCGTTTGGGCGTTTCAGGGCAATCAACCTGTGTGGAGTGGTTTTTGCCAAACAAAAGTATGGAAAGCTCAACAAAACTATTATCAATCACGAGAGTGTGCACACGATACAGCAGCTCGAGATGCTCATTGTGTTCTTCTACTTATGGTATGTGATTGAGTGGTTGGTAAGGTTTTGTATGTGTGGTGATGCAATTAAGGCTTACTACAATATCTCTTTTGAGCGAGAGGCCTACCACAACGAGCGAAACTATGCCTATCGCCGCTATCGCCGCCTCTGGGCGTGGACCAGCTATCTTGTGCGCAAATGAAATGCATGTGAGTTTTGGGCTTTAGTTTGCTTGAAACTCATTTTTTTTTTATTAAATTTGCCATATAATTGCAATTTTATCTATGAACAAGAAAGTTATTCTGCTCACCGTCATGCTGCTGTGCGTAAGCAATCGGGCTCTTGCTCTAAAATTTTTTGAAGTAGGGGGATTGTGCTATATTCACAATTCTGGAACTAATGTGAAGCTCACTCGCTATTCGACTGACATTGCCGAGAATGCAGCGAAATATGTGGGTGACATCGTTGTGCCTTCAACGGTGGAGTATGACGGCAACACTTATAGCGTGACATCTATCGATGCCAACGCCTTCGAGGGATGCACGAGCCTCACCAGTGTTGAACTGGGCGATAATGTGCGTGAGATTGCGGCAAAAGCTTTCTTTGATTGTAAGAGTTTGACTCGCATTGAGATACCCGAGGGTATTACCGCAATTGCTTCTAATGCATTCGGCAACACAGGTATTACTACTGTAAACTTTAACGCTCGCCGTTGTTTCTCATCGACCGAGCAGCAGGGATGGTTCCAGGGCTCTCCGGTCATTTGCATTAATGTGGGTGACGAGGTGGAGATGATCGACCGTTATCTCGTCAATGGCCTGCCAATGCTCAAGTCGTTTCATGTTCCTGCCTCGGTTAAGAACATTGACCATGGCACGATGATAGGTACTACCGGCATCGAAAGTCTTACAGTAGATCCCGAGAACTCACGCTATGACTCGCGCGACAACTGCAATGCCATCATCGACACTGAGGTCAATACCATCATAGCGGGCTGCAGGAATACGACCTATGCACGTGATGTCACTGGTATTGCTGGGTATGCTTTCTCGGCTACGCCAGCGCATGTGGTGGTTCCGCGCAATATTACCGGCATTGGTTATGGTGCATTTTACCTGTGTCAGGATCTGGTAACGCTTGATATCCAGGGATTAGTACGCACGATAAACGGTCCGGCCCAAGAGTGCCCCAAGCTCACCCGCGTGGATTTGCCAGCGGTCACTACTATGCTTTATGATGGCTGGGTGCAAACCAATCCTGCCCTGGACACCCTCTTCATTCACTCTTACCTGCCGCCCAAAACCCTCAATAATCTTTATTTGCGATTTAAGGGCGACTTCAGGGTGATTATTCCGCACTCGGCAAAGGTTAACTATTTGACCGATAGCGAGTGGGCTAAGGTGCAGGTGCTTGAAGAAGATGCCACCGACAACTATGTGAGCATGGTGCGCGAGGGCAACGAGTGGGGCTATTGCCACTATGTCAGGGGAGGGTATGGTAGCCGGTATGTAACGCCTTACTCCTACAAACTCCAAGGTGATACAATTATCGATGACGTGAAATACAAGAAACTGTATCGCACTGGCGACTCGTGGGTCTATGACACGGATGATCATTACTACTCAACCACAATACTCTATGCTGTGATGCGCGAAGATGGTAAGAAGGTTTACACCCGCAAGGTGGCTAATGTGGGATGCGAGAATACCTACTTCGGTGGTTTACCTGGTGTGTATCAGGGCGAGACAATGAAGTATGACTTTAATTCCCACCAGGATTTCTACGAGCGCTGGACTCACTACGAGAGTGGGGACTGGCCATTTGAGACTTTTGTTACTGAGACCACCGACTCCTGTCTGCTGGTTGACCGCACATGTTACTACGTCAAGGCTCCCAGCAACAAGGGACGCATTGTCGAGGGTATAGGCTTTTATAGTGATGAGCGCGGTGACTTGCTTTCGCTCTTCCTCCGTGTGATACCCATGACCAGATATAACGACCCGCTTGCCTACATGAAGACTGGTGACGGCAACTATGAGTATTACAGCGAGTTGCTGTGTGGCATTCGCGACCTCTATCCTTATGACGTGAAACGCGACATGGTCATTGACATTGAGGATATTAACTCCTTGCTTGACATTATTTTGGGTAAACTTGACCCTGGGAAACTAGATGGTCCCATCGATGTCAACCTCGATTGGTCAATCGACATTAGCGACGTCAGTGCTGTGGAAAACTATATTCTGGGCAAATAAGCCCAAGGGTGTCGCTCTAGGTTGTATATATTCATAAAATCGCATATTAATTCAGGAGGAAATCTTGAATTGAGTTCTTTTTTGTCTTTTTTTGCCGTATTTTAGGTGGTTTTATTCCATTTTCTTCCTCTTTCACATATTTAAATATAGGAAAATGGATTTTTTTTTGTAATTTTGCAGCTAATTTAGGTAAATAAGATTGTTTTATGAGAAAATTTTTAATGTATGTGTTGGCTCTTGCCACCATGCTGTCGGTGAGCTCATGTTTCAAGGACGAGCCGTTGAATGCCGAATGCGACATAGAAGAAATGACGCTCAATGTGGCGTCACCCGAGGATGTGTTCTTCCAACTCACCGATGCTTATCAGAGTATACTGTCGACCGACAGTACCATTGTCATTGAAGTTAAAACCAAGGCTGACATTAGTGCTGTTACACCTGTGTTCAAGATTACTCCCGGAGCGACTATCACTCCCGCTAGTGGTGTGGCTCAGGACTTCTCGTCAGGCCCTGTCTACTATACCGTTACTTCGCAAGATGGCCAGTGGCATCGTCGCTACCGTGTGGAGCTTATCCGCCACAAGGAGGAAGTGAAGGCCGATACCATTGCCTATGATTTTACCCACTACGAACTTGATTCAAAGGGCAAGTATAACGTGTGGTATAACCTGCTCGACGACTTCAGCAAGTCTTATGACTGGTCGAGTGGTAACGCCGGCTTCCAGCTGAGTATGGGTAGTGCCAAGCCTATGGATTATCCCACTATTCCCGGAGTGGGCGAGGGTGTTGACGGCAAGGACTGCATCAAGGTGATTACACGCAGCACAGGCTCGTTTGGCATTATGGTCAACAAGCGCATTGCCGCAGGAAACTTCTTCCTGGGCGACTTTGACGTCTCTATTGCGCTCAAGGATGCAATGAAGGCTACCCGTTTTGGCCGTCCGTTCATGAGCAAGCCTTCAAAGTTTATAGGCTACTATAAGTACACTCCCGGAGAGAAGTATCAGGACAAGCTGGGTAAAGAGGTACCTGACATGGTTGACAATGGCTCGATTTATGCAGTACTCTACCGCAACCACGATGCCGATGGCAATGCCATTGTGCTCTATGGCGACAACGTGCTCACAAGCGAGAACATCGTTGCCGTGGCCAAGGTGCCCGACGTTCACCCCACCACCGAGTGGACCAGGTGGGAACTCGACTTTGACTACAAGGGAGTGGTTGACGACGAGATACTCCAGAACAAGGGCTATAGCCTGGTCATCGTGTTCTCATCAAGCTTCAAGGGCGATGTCTTTGAAGGTGCTGTGGGCAGTACACTCACTGTGGACAAGGTGAGCATTGTGTGCAACAAGGAGAATGACTAAATGATATTAAGATAACTACAATGATGAAGGATATGAAAAAAATCATTATAGCTGCCGTTATAGCTTTGACAGCCCTCACCGGCAGCGCATTTAACCCCATACGTGGCGCGGCAAATATAATCAGAGAAAGTGATGTTAACGTGCGTCTGGGGTATGGCATAGGCGGCACCATGCCCATAGGCATGCCGGCCACCATACGTCATCTCAACACTTATAAGCTCCAGTTCAACCCCTCGCTGGGTATCGACGTGGACTATCCTCTCCAGGATAACTTCGGCATCATGGCTGGTCTCCAGCTTGAGAATAAGGGTATGGAGGAGGACGCCCTGGTCAAAAACTACAAGATGACCATAGAGCGCGGCGGTCAGACTCTCTCGGGTGTCTTTACCGGTGATGTTACCACTAAGGTTACCCAATGGATGCTCACAATTCCGGTGCAGTTCACTTATAGATACAAGGCCATGAACTTTAAGTTTGGACCATACGTCTCTTATGTGGGCAGCCGTGACTTCAGCGGTAGTGCGCACAATGGCTACTTGCGTGTCGACGATCCCACTGGCGCCAAGGTGGAGTTGGGCGAGGGCAAGGACGAACGTGGCGACTATGACTTCTCTAAGGATATGCGCCGCATGCATGTGGGACTTGACTTGGGTGTTGACTGGCACTTCAATAATCGAATTGGTGCATTTGCCGACCTCACTTGGGGCCTGAGTCGTGTACACAAGACCGGATTTAACACAATAGAGCCCCCTCTCTACCCGGTGTATGCCAAGTTTGGACTCACTTATAGATTGAAATAAACCCAAAACACAGAAACGAAAATACAATTTAAAAAGATGAAAAAGATTTTTTCAATTTTAGCTGCAGGTGTATGTTCAATAGCTGCGATGGCTAATACATACACTGGCACAATGACCGTTATTTTAAGTAACGGTGAGGACGAAGTTAAGACTACTATTGAAAATGCTCAGGTGGTTATCAACAACGAGGGTAACAACACCTTCAGCATCTCTACAAGCGACCTTACAGTCTCTGACGGTGAGGCTACTGTCAATCTTGGTTCGCTCGTGCTCAATGGCGTGGGCGGTTCCAGCAATGCTACTACAAGCGCTGCTTTCCATCTGGGCAATATCACCTTCTCTGGTGCTGAGGGTACTCCCTTTGACGATTGCATGGGCATCGTGATGGCTCGTTGCACCCAGGACTATGCAGCGCTCGACGCTAACATCAGTGTTGACGATGACACTGACATGACTATCCTCTTTGACAACACTGGTGACGCATTCCAGATCAAGAATAGCGACTTTGAGTTGTGGACCGCTTCGAGTGGTGAGGCTGTGAACTGGCATGGCTTCAAGAGTGCATCTGGCAGTTTGGCACAAGCTGCATCAAGTACGTTTGGCAAAAGCACCGATGTGCGTCCTGGCAGTAAGGGAAAATATAGCGCGATTGCTACTTCTAATTCAACGTTTGGAATCGTTGCTAACGGCACAATGACCAATGGCCAGTTAAATGCCGCTAACATGAGTGCAGCCAACACTTCTAACCACAGCCACATGGATAAGGCTTCAACTGAAAAGGACAAGGATGGTAATCCTTTCTATACACCTCTTCTGGCTCAGCCCGATTCAGTCAATGTGTGGATAAAATTCTCACAAGGCACGGCTAATAAATCTTATCCTTATTGCACAATCAGTGCTATTGTATATGACGATACAAGCACCCCGGGTGCTACTTATTACCAAGACCCCGAGAACAAAACCTATGCTAACGTGGTTGCGCGTGCCAAGAAGAGTGATATCGTGGTGAGTGGTTGGAATCAGTACTCAATTCCTTTTACCCCCGATGCTAAAACTGCGGCCAACAAGAGCGCCGATGCTATCCTTGTCACTGCATCGACCAACGCAACTCCCGGTAAGGGCTCTAAGGGCGACCAGATATTGCTTGATGACTTGCAGCTCGTTTATGAAGCTGCTGTGACCAGCGTGAGCTACAACGGCGAGGCTCTCACATTTGACGAGGACAACTCTTACACCATGCCTGGCACCTACAGCTCAGCTCCCAGCCTTGATGCGTTCACTTATACCACTAAGGGTGCAAGTGCTCTTCCCGGCGTAGTGTGCGTTGAAAGCGATGAAGCTTATATGGTAACCGTGTATGCTGTATCGGGCGACCTCAAGAAAGGCGACCTGCGCAACATCATATTCCCCAAGGACATGACTGATACTCCCCAGTCGCTCGAGGACGTTCTTGACCTGGCAACTGACGGTGAAACTGTGACTATCGACGCTCTCTACATCGCTCATGGTGCTGCTGGAACTCTATATTGCACCGACGGCGACGACAACTGGATTAGCGTGGTTGCTGACGGCGATGTATTCAGCAGTATCCTGAACAGCTCAATCGTTACCAATGTTAAGGGTGTGATCAACAATCTCAAGACAAATCCCACCATCACCCTCACCGACTATAAGGATTGTGAAGGTACTGGTCACCTCGTAGAGTTTGAGACTATTGACTTGGTACACCACTTCCAGGCTAAACCTTGCGGTGTATACAAGGTATCGGGTTATGCCGATGCTAACGGCAACCTGCGCGCTTACAGCGGCAATAACGGCACCATGGGACAGGCTCTCGCAATCAACAACGTCTACCTGCCCGGACAGGCATTCGTTCCCGGACAGTTCTACAACCTCGTTGCGGCATTCACCATCAACGAGCCCTGGTATGAGGACAACAGCGCTCCCCGCAAGATCTCGGCCGAGTATTACTTCCAGAACTACACCATCCTGCCTCTTGAGCTCAACACAGTCTCTACAGGCATCGATGTAGTGGACGCAACCGCTAAGGTAGTGAGCGTGCGCTACTACAACATGGCCGGTGCACAGGTCGACGCTCAGGCACAAGGCTCACTCATCATGGTAAAGACCATGAGCGACGGCAAGGTGAAGGTGGAGAAAATCATCAAGTAAATATTTATAGAAACATATAGAAATCGATTTTTAGAATTATGAAGAAAATTTTTGTTATGCTTGCAGCTGCAGCTTGCTCGCTCGCTGCTATGGCAACTGATTACACAGGTAAGCTCACAGTAAATGTGAATGATGTAGTTTCAGAGATGGAAACCACTATCTCGGTCGACGAATCGGCTGGTGTTTGCAACTTTGACCTCAAGAACTTTGTCCTCGTTGCTGAGGATGGCAACAAGATGGGTGTGGGCAATATCTCATTGCACAATCTTGCAGGCAACACAGCTTATGGATTCACTAACATCAAGTTCAACGACAAGGTGGTAATCACTGAGGGTGACCTCGAGGAAGTTGACTTCTGGATGGGCCCCATCCTGGGTGAGGTTCCTGTGGTTCTCAATGCTGACTTCAATGCACAGGCATTGAGCGTGAACATCGATATCGACATGATGGATACTCTGGAGCAGGTCATCAAGGTTAACTTTGTGGGCACAGCTCCCGCAGTTCCCGGTCTCAAGGGCGACGTAAATGGTGACGGCACAGTAGACGTTTCAGACGTTACTACAGTTATCAACGTGATGCTGGGCGGCAAGTAAACCGCATCATTACTCATAAGCGAGGGGTTACATCTCTGTTTTGAGATGTGGCCCCTTGTTTTTTTTCGACGTTCAGCGAGAGGTAAGATTCTCTCGGTGGCTTCGCATTATGGCTACTTCTCATTCTTTTTTAAACTTTTAAACGATTATACTTTTAAACCTTTGCAAAAATCACTATCTTTGTAGTTTGAAATAGAATATATTAAATTTTAAACAATTATATGAACACATTAGCTACTGTATACGACCCCAAAGCGGTCGAGGACAAATGGTACAAGTACTGGGAAGGTCATGACCTGTTTAAGTCAACTCCCGACGAGCGTGAACCCTACACTATTGTTATCCCACCACCCAATGTGACAGGTGTGCTGCACATGGGACACATGCTCAACGAGACTATCCAGGACATCCTGGTGCGCCGTGCACGCATGGAGGGTAAGAATGCACTGTGGGTGCCCGGAACCGACCACGCTTCGATTGCTACTGAGGCTAAGGTGGTAAATCGCCTTGCCCAGCAGGGTGTCAAGAAAACCGACCTTACTCGCGACGAGTTCCTGAAGCATGCTTGGGACTGGACACACGAGCACGGTGGCATCATCTTGCAGCAGCTGCGCAAGGTGGGTGCTTCATGCGACTGGAGCCGCACATCGTTCACCATGGACGAGGTGCGCAGCGAGAGCGTTCTCAAGGTCTTCGTTGACCTCTACAACAAGGGCCTCATCTACCGCGGCGTGCGCATGGTGAACTGGGACCCCAAGGCTCTGACTGCACTTAGCGACGAGGAGGTTGTTTACAAGGAGGAGCACAGCAAGCTGTTCTACCTGCGCTACAAGATCGTGGGCGAAGATGGTTATGCAATCGTGGCTACCACACGTCCCGAAACCATCATGGGCGATACAGCAATGTGTATCAACCCCAAGGACCCCAAGAACCAGCATCTGCGTGGCAAGAAAGTTATCGTGCCTCTCGTGGGCCGCGAGATCCCTGTCATCGAGGATGAGTATGTTGACATTGAGTTCGGTACAGGTTGCCTCAAGGTGACTCCTGCCCACGACCCCAACGACTACATGCTGGGTGAGAAATATAACCTGCAGAGCATCGACATCTTCAACGATAACGGTACGCTCAGCGAGGCTGCCGGCATGTATGTGGGCATGGACCGCTTTGACGTACGCAAGCAGATTGAGAAAGACCTCGAGGCTGCCGGTCTGCTCGAGAAGGTTGAGGCCTACGAGAATAAGGTGGGTTACAGCGAGCGCACAAGCGTTGCCATTGAGCCCAAGCTCTCTATGCAGTGGTTCCTCAAGATGACCGATCTGGTTAAGCCCGCCCTCAAGGCTGTCATGGAAGACGACATCAAGTTCTATCCTGCCAAGTTCAAGAATACATATCGTCACTGGATGACCGACACTAAGGACTGGTGCATTAGCCGCCAGCTGTGGTGGGGACACCGCATCCCGGCTTACTTCCTGCCTCAGGGCGGATATGTAGTGGCTGAAAGTATTGAGCAGGCTGTGGAATTGGCACGCAAGAAGACCGGCAACGCTGCTCTCACCGCTGCCGACCTGCGTCAGGACGAGGATTGCCTCGACACATGGTTCAGCTCATGGCTGTGGCCCATCTCACTGTTTGACGGAATCAACAAGCCTGGCAACGAGGAGATGAAGTACTATTATCCCACTACCGACCTTGTGACTGGTCCGGATATCATCTTCTTCTGGGTAGCACGCATGATTATCGCCGGATATGAGTACATAGGCGAAATGCCCTTCAAGAACGTTTACTTCACCGGTATCGTTCGCGATAAGCTTGGTCGCAAGATGTCTAAGTCGTTGGGCAACTCACCCGATCCCCTGGAGCTTATCGACCGTTTCGGTGCCGATGGCGTGCGCATGGGTCTCATGCTTGCAGCTCCCGCCGGTAACGACATCCTCTATGATGATGCACTGTGCGAGCAAGGACGTAACTTCAACAACAAGATATGGAACGCATTCCGCCTGGTTAAGGGTTGGGAGGTAGCTGACATTGAGCAGCCCGAGCACAGCCGCCTGGCAGTAGAGTGGTTCCAGAGCATACTCGACAACACTCTTGCCGAGGTTAAGGACCTCTTCTCGAAGTTCCGCCTGAGCGAGGCTCTGATGGCTATCTACCGTCTCTTCTGGGAGGAATTCTCAGCATGGTATCTTGAGACAATCAAGCCTGCTTACCAGCAACCCATCGACAAGAAGACCCTTGAGGCTACAATGGGCTTCTTTGACAGCTTGCTGCGTATGCTTCACCCCTTCATGCCCTTCATCACCGAGGAATTGTGGCAGAACATCAGCGAGCGCAAGGACGGCGAGAGCATCATGTATGCCCGCATGCCCGAAGCTGGCGAGCCTAATGCTGAGCTGCTCAAGGCTGTTGCTGAGGCTAAGGAAATCGTGACAGGTGTGCGCAACGTGCGCAAGAGCAAGAACATCCCCAACAAGGAGGCTCTGAGTCTGCAGGTTATGGGTGAATTCAACAACCCCTGCAAGACTATCATCGCTAAGCTTGCTGGTCTGGAGGCTATTGAAAGCGTAGAGACCAAGGATGCGACTGCTGCATCATTCCTCGTGGGTACACAGGAATTTGCGGTACCCCTGGGCAACAATATCAACGTTGAAGAAGAGATTGCTAAGCTCGAGGCTGAGCTCAAGTACACTCAAGGCTTCCTCGCATCGGTTGAGAAGAAACTTAGCAACGAGCGCTTCGTCTCTAACGCGCCTGAGGCAGTAGTTGCAGGCGAGCGTAAGAAGCAAGCCGATGCCCAGAGCAAGATTGCTACCATCCAGGAAGCTCTCGCCGCTCTCAAGAAGTAACACTATATCTCCACGGCATTTCCGGCTTATCCGGAAATGCTGGGAAACGATACACAATAATAACATCACCCCGCTGCACAATCGTGCGGCGGGGTGAATCATATAGCACGGGAAGTAAGACTCGAACTCACGACCTACGGTTTTGGAGACCGTCGTTCTACCAACTGAACTATTCCCGTGTGTTTTTTGTTTATCGTCCTATGCAGTGATAGGTAAAACCATGCGCCTTTAACTCATCTGCATCAAGGATGTTACGTCCGTCAAGCACCAGTCGTCCGTTCATAGTGCGCGTGAGCACATCAAGACTGGGCATGCGGAATTCCTTCCATTCTGTTACAAGCATCAATGCATCGGCACCAGCGGTAGCGTCGTAGCGGTCCTTGCAGTAGGTCACCACATCGCCCAAGCGACGTCTACATTCATCCATTGCCACAGGATCATATACGCGCACAGTAGCGCCAGCTTTGACCATCTTGTCAATAAGCACTAGAGCTGGAGCCTCGCGCATGTCGTCGGTCTCGGGCTTGAAAGCCAATCCCCACAGAGCAATTGTCTTACCGTTAAGGTCTCCGTTGAAGTGCTTCAGCAGTTTGCCGAAGAGTATCGACTTCTGTGCCTCGTTGACGGCTTCCACGGCCTTGAGCACCTGCATTGAGTAGCCCAGGTCATCGGCAGTCTTAATGAGCGCCTTGACATCCTTGGGGAAGCAGCTTCCGCCATATCCGCAACCTGCATAAAGGAATTTTTTTCCAATGCGGGTATCGCTGCCAATGCCTTTGCGCACCATGTTCACGTCAGCACCCACGAGTTCGCACAGGTTGGCGATATCGTTCATGAAGCTGATGCGTGTGGCCAGCATAGAGTTGGCCGCATATTTGATCATCTCGGCGCTTGGGATATCGGTAAAGATGAGACGGTCGCTCACAATCATGAAAGGCTTATAGAGGCGTGCCATGATGGCGCGTGCGCGCTCGGTCTCAACACCCACAACCACGCGGTCGGGACTCATGAAATCCTTTACTGCGGCACCTTCTTTGAGGAACTCCGGGTTGCTTGCCACGTCAAATTCTACATTAACGCCGCGCTTGTCAAGCTCGGCCTGTATAGTAGCCTTTACCTTAGCAGCAGTGCCCACTGGCACGGTGCTCTTGGTGACAATTACGGTGTACTTGTTAAGGTGCTGGCCTATAGTGCGAGCCACTGCAAGCACATACTTCAGGTCGGCACTACCATCCTCATCGGGCGGTGTTCCCACTGCGCTGAACACGATGTCCACATTGTCGAGCACTTCCTCGAGGCTTGTGGTGAAGTGAAGGCGGCCGCTACGCACATTCTTGTGTACGAGGGTCTCAAGGCCAGGTTCATAAATGGGAATGATGCCATTGTTGAGGCGCTCAATCTTAGCAGCATCAACATCAACACAGGTTACGTCAATGCCCATCTCGCTGAAGCAAGTTCCGCTGACGAGACCCACATATCCGGTTCCTACGATGGCTATGTTCATTTCTTCTTGTTTTCAGTTTTTTTCTTTACGTTGAATTTGTTCTTCAACTTCTTGATGGCCGAGCCTTTCTTCTCGTCATCGCGTCCATATCCGTAACCATAGCCATATCCGTAGCCATAGCTGCCATATCCGTAGCCATAACCATAACCGTAGCCATAAGAGCCGTAACCATAGTTCTTCTTGTCGAGCTTGAGGTCGTTGATGAGGAAGACGAGATTCTTGATCTTTTCTTCATCGTGGAGGCGCTCAAGGTCGGTGAGGTAACGCTTGTCAACCTTGCTGTCACGAATAACGTAGACGGTCATGTCTACATGGCGGTTGATGAGGCCGGCATCAGCAATGACGCTGAAGGGAACGGTGTCAAGGATGACATAGTCATAACGTTTCTTGAGTTCGTTGAGCATTTGCAGGAAACGATCGCTCATCAGCAGGTTAGTGGGGTTGGGAGGAATAGCTCCGATGCTGATTAAGTCGAGATTCTCGTGCAACTCGTTGCGTATGATGATGTCCTCAACGTTGTCAACCATGTTAGAGAGGTATGCGCTCACACCGATACTGCTGCTATTTGCAATGCCGATGTACTCGCTGAAGCGACCCTTGCGCAAGTCAAGGTCAACTGCAACGACTTTCTTACCTGCAAACGCATAGCTCAAAGCCATGTTGATTGAAACGAAACTCTTACCTTCGCCCGGCATTGTAGAAGTGAACTGCATGATGATGCCTTCTCCGTCTTTAGGCTTGGCAATGTAGTCGATATTTGAGCGAATGATGTGAAGCGCTTCGGTGATGCGGTCGTGCCCGTTCTCTGACACCACAATCTCCTTGCCTCGCTGGTTGCGCTGCTTCTCGGGCAACTCACCCACGATGGGTATGTCAACAACGCCTTCGATGTCGTGACGTGAGTGGATGGTTGTGTCGAGTGAGTAGTACCAGAATACTATATAGAGCATTATAGCTGGTAGCAAGAGGCCTATGAGCAGACCTGCTGCGAGAATCTGGCTGGGAATGGGAGAAATTGGACCGCTGGCTGTAGCACGTTCAACTACTCTGGCGATAGGCTCGGTGATGGCCATCTGCAGGGCATTCTCTTCACGCTTGTTGAGCAGGTACATGTAGAGCTCCTCTTTAATCTTCTGTTGGCGAGAAACCTCGGTGATAGCCTTTTCCTGTGAAGGCACAGCGACAATGTCGTTGCGAGCCACGCTCTCTTGGGTGTGGGCCTTTGACTGTTGCACCTGGAGCGAGTTGATATAGTTAGACAAACCACGCATGATGTTCTGGCGCTGAGCTTTAAGAGTATTGGTGAGTTCAACCATCACGGGGTTTTCCTCGCTTGATGTTTCAGCGATCTTTTGGTATTGTGCCATGGTCTCATTGTATTGTGAAATCATTGACTCGATACCAGTGTTGTTGATGCCTGAGTTGCTGGGGATGAGATCGTTGCTTGACATGTTAGAGATGAAACTCTGAATGTTAGAAGCAAGACTCACCTGTACATCCAAATTGGCAGCTTCGTCGGCATATTTGAGACCTGTTCCGGGATCGGCATAGATAGACTTGTTAGCTGCGCTGGTCTTGAGAGTTGCGACGCGGCTGTCAACACCATTGAGGTCATGAGACAGGTCGCTCACACGCTCAGCAATAAATCTTTCAGTGTTTTTGGCGATTTTGTTTTTGTCTTCAATTCCGTCCTGATTGTAGGCCTCGATGAGGGCATTGAGAATGTCAATAGCCTCGTTTGAGTTATCCCATGTGAGGCTCAGTTTCATCACGTCGCTCAGTTTGTCTGACTGGTCGGCATTGAAATGTGATTTGATTTTCAGCGCCATTTGGCGAGGAGTAGAAACCTTGACAATCACTTTGTAGTTATTGTAATAGGCTTCACCAAATTCTTTGTTAGTTGTCACGGCGATGGGGCCGTAGTTGGTGTTCACTTTATTGCCGAAGTGTGCTTTTTTCCAGGGGCCTCCATCCACTTGGAATTCAAAGTCCTTTGCGTTCTTGGGAACAATGGTTAAAGTGAAAGCCTCTTCGATGGCCTGCATGGGTGTGATCTGGATTGGAGTGTTCTTGTAGATGTTCACATCGCGCAAGAACACGTGGCCATAGTACTGGATGTTGTTGCCCAGTCCTAGTACAACTTTTTCAAGCAGGTCGGTAGCCTTGATTTTGTAAAATTCATTAGGCATGAAGCTGTTGCCCGTATTGATGCCCAGGTCGCTGAATGCCTGGGTTTGGGTACCTTGGTTGCTGTCCTTTGACTTGAGCAAAATCATTGCCTTGGACTCATAAGTCAGTGGCTGAGACTTTCCGTAAAGAAATGCGATACATCCGCAAGCGATAATGGAAATGAGGAACCAGTACCAGTTGCGAAGGCATGCCATGAAGTATGCTCTGATGGGCAAAGTCTTTGTTAATGATTTATTAGCCTTTGAAGTGCTCTGTTTGTTTTCACTTCCAGCAGGAGTCTCGCTAATAATTTCTTGCATATCGTAATTTTTTAGATATATTTATCACATTATTTTCCAACATGCAAAGTTACAATTTTTCTTGCATAGTTTTAGTATAAATCGAGTGAAAATATTGTAGAACGTGCATTTAATTGTAAACTTTTTTTGATTTGAAGAAAAAAAAGGCTATAAGACTAGTGATAAAGTGATTTCAGTGAATGGTTTTTCATGTCAACGGGTGTTTTTTGAATGGTGGTATTGCTTGTGCTTTTGTCAGAATAGTTGTAACTTTGTGGTATGAATTGGGACAATATATTGGCATTTGCATTGAAACACCGTGATGAGGATGTGCATGGACTGGCATTAAAGGCCAAGGCATTTCCTGAGATTGACATGCCCATGGTGCTGCAGCAAGTAGCCGGCTACAAGATTGCAGTGAGCAAGCTGCCGGCATGGGCTGCACAAAACGACATTGTTTATGGCCCTCAACTAGCTATGGAACAGTGTTCGTCGCAATTTACGGCACAGTACAAGGCGGCTCTCGTTGAGGGTGACACTATTGTGGACTTGACAGGAGGACTAGGTGTAGACTTCTCGTTTATGGCGCAAGGCCGCAAGGGTATCTATGTGGAGCGCCAGAAGCATCTGTGTGACATTGCCCGTCACAATTTTGCCGTTCTGGGCCTTGATGCCTGTGTGGTTAATGGTGATGGAGTTGAACATTTGCGCATGATGGAACCTGTCGACACAATTTACATAGATCCGGCGCGCCGCGACAATGCCGGAAATCGAGTCTTTGCCCTGGGAGATTGCACCCCCGATGTGTCTGTGCTTGCTCCGTTAATGTTGCAGAAGGCTGGTACAGTGATAATAAAGTTGTCGCCTATGCTCGACCATCGTACTGCCGTGGGGCAGTTGCCGTGTGTTGAGCAGGTGCATATAGTGAGTACCAGGGGCGAATGCAAGGAACTCCTGCTGGTATTGAAGCGTGGATATACAGGTGATGTGACTGTGCATTGTGTAAACGATGACGAGAGGATGCATTTTGTGCTGGGAGAAGAAAATTCCTCATGTAAGATATGGGACGAGTTTTGTCCTATAAATTACCTCTACGAACCCAATGCTTCAATAATGAAGGCAGGAAGTTATAACTTGATTGCCAGTCAGATGGGGCTTGATGCTGTGAGTGCCGACAGTCATCTGCTTGTGGGCGACATGTTGGTCGATGATTTTCCTGGACGATCTTTTGCTATTGACGCGATAGGTTCGATGAACAAAAAAGAACTCAAGCAGTTATTGCGAGGCATTAAAAAAGCTAATGTGGCTGTGCGTAACTTCCCTTTGAAAGCCAATGAACTGGCCAAGCGACTTAAACTGGCCGACGGTGGAGATGTGTTTATCTTTGGAACCACAACGACTAGCGGTAAGCACATCATTGTGCGTGCCCATAAAACATATCGTCTCTGTTGACATGAAAAAGTTACTTTTATCTCTAGTGGCCATGTTGCTTGCTCTCAGTGCTACTGCCCAGCTTGAGCAGGACTCGTGCGGAGTGGTGTGTCGCATAGGCACTGAAAAACAGATACTTCTTGTGATAACGGGCCACTACAGTGTTGACGACAATGGTTATACCGAGAATTTTGACGGAGTGGAAAAAGTGCTTGATGTGCTCAAAGACAAAGGTGTGAAAGGTCACTTCTTTCCCACGGGTATTGCTCTGGCGCAACCTAAATATGAGGGAAGCATACGCCGCATCATTGCCGACGGGCATTACCTCTCGGGGCATAGTTATGGCCACCTGCTGCTGTGCGACACTAACGGACGCACGCTGGTGACACGTGACTCGGTTGTCAATGACTTGAGGTTGATGGAGGCTCAGCTAGAGCGCTTTGGGCTTGCAAAAACAGATTATTGCATCATGATGCCGCCTTACGAGACTTGCAACAGTGAAACGGCTGGCTTTTATCAGGACGAAGGTTACGAACTGATTACACCCACTTGGGGGCTGCTCACAGGACAGGATTGGACCCGTCCGGAATCTACCCATTATTACAGCGCTGACGTCATAGAAAAGCAACTGTGGCAATACGAGAGAGACCACACGTTGAATGGGGTTATCTTGCTCATTCATGCCATGGATTATCCTTGGCGCCAGCCCGATGATAGACCATATAACCGTTTGGGCGAAATCATTGACAAGGCGCGGTCGTTAGGGTATGAATTTGTGGGCATGGGAACTTCTAAGCAATGAATGATGCAGACATGTCGCCATCGCTGCAAGCAATACGGTTAGTTGACTATGCCGCCGAAATACAAACAAAAAAACAAGAGAGAGCGAACCTATTTGATGGGTTCGCTCTCTCTCTTAGAATTATTGCTATTGAGCTTATTGTATCATTATGCCGATAATGGCGTTGATGTCGGCTACGTCAATCAGGCCATCGCCCGATACATCGGCACGGCCTTCATATGTTGATGCGGGAACACCATTCATGAGGATGCCCAAGATGCAATTGATGTCAACAACATCGACTGCGCCGTCATTGTTCACGTCACCGGTCTTTGCTACAGGTGCGCTGGTGGTGGTCACCTTGATTAAGTTAGACCATTCGCTCTCGTCGGCGTCGGCATAAACAGCCTTTACTGTGTAAGTGTAGTCACTTGAAGCCTCAAGGCCTGTCACTGCATAGCTGGTGCCAGTGATGCCGGTTACGAGAATCTCGTTGCCGGTGCGTGTCTCGCTTGCAGCCTTTGCGGGAGCCGATGCGAGGTCGCTTGCATCACCGCTGTAGATGTCAAGGCCGGTGATGATAACACGTTTCTTGGCTACTGATGAGAACGCCAGCTTTTGTGTTGCATTCTCGGCGCAGTCAAATGTCACAACATAGGTGCCCTCGTTGTCGTCGGCACAGGTTATAGTCTTGGTAGTAGTGCCCAACTTCATGGTGAGTGTGCAGTTTGTATCGCTGCTATAAGCCTTAGCCTTGATTACCGCTGTCATCACACCTCCGCTATTGGTGAGGTTAAGGGCGGGTGAAGTGAGTGTGCCGGCATTCTTTGAAGAACTCAGGCGCAGACCGCCCACTTCGGTGAAGACGTTGCTGCCTGTCCATCCGGTATTGTCCATGTAGTTGTTGAGGCTCGAGCCCACATTAGAAGACCCCGCAGTTGTGCACTTAGCGAATGACTCTGAGAGGATGTTCTCGTATGCACCCTTAGCGTTGACCTTGAGAATGTAGCTCAATGCGCCGTCGCAAGCGTTCCAGTTAGCAGTGAAACCTGTTGAGCCCACTGCTGTAGCAGCGGTAGCTTCGGGAGCCTGGAGAGCACCCTTGACATAATAGAAACTTACCGAGCCGTCGGTGTTCTGGGTAATCTCGGTGATGGGTTTGTCAAGGTAACCGCTGGTGTTGTTGAGCTTTGCTGCAGGTTTTGAAGATGCGGTGAACTCTGTGTTGCCCTTGTAAGGATAAAGGTCGCCCACCTCGTCGTCTTCGTCAAGATAGTAACTTCCGTAAGAATAAGTCATCTTGAGGTTATTGTCGGCAGGCATGATGGTCATGCACTGAGGATTACTGTTGTTTACAGTGTTGTTATACCACTTAGTGGCATTGTAAGTAACATGTGTGATCTGTAAGCCTGCAGCAGGAGCATATTTGTTCCAACCGGTCTTCTGGATGTTTTCGACCACGAAATACTCGTTGGCGTTAGGGGTAGGAATCTTGTAGGCAGTACCTCCGTTGGCAACAGGCTGGGTGGTAATCTTGTCGCCTTCGTTGGGGGTGGGCATCTTGTACCATCCCATGAACTCACGCTCATAGCCGGTGTAACCGCAGGGTGTGTAGCCGTCGTTGTTGTAGCTACCGAAGTCCATGAGGCTCCAGCTACCCATGCCGAAGTAGTTGCCATAGTTGGTGCAGTAGAAGTCGGGCAGGTCGAGGCAGTGAGAGAACTCGTGGCAGAAGGTGCCGATACCGTCGATCTTGGTGCGATCGCTACCATTCACCTCGTTGAACACGGCAAATTTAGAGATGGTCTTGCTGTCGAGCGAGATGTTTTTGCCATAGTCACTGCTTGCAAGGTCCCACTGGCAGGGCCACACCGCATTGGCTGCGTCGCTGGCATAGCTTGATGCCTCGCCGTCGCCTGCATAGAGCACGATAACCACGTCTACCACGCCGTCGCCGTCGTTGTCATACTTGGTCCAGTCTACGCTGGTGGGTAGTCCCTGGCATGCCTCGGCTACCATCTTACCCACGCCCTTGTCGTTGCCTGAGTAGTCGTTGCCACCATAGGTAGAACGGTTGTTGGCAAGGGTGACGGGACCCAGGATGTCGAACTGGGGAGTGTATTTGCCAAACGATTGGTCAACGAAGTACTGGTAAACGCTCACTTCATTGGGGTTACTGATCTGCTGCTTCCACACGGTCACGGGGTCGCTGCTGATTAATTTCTTGTCCTTGTAGTTCACGAGGATAACGGGAACATGGGGAGCTCCAGTCTGGGGCACCTGGCTGGCCTTGCGTGCCACGAGGGCTTTGCTGCGGCGTGCGCTCTGGGTGTCGGTGAACAGTGACTGCAGGGTCATCTGGTCGCTATTGACGGCGATAAACTGCTTTTCGGCAGCAGTGCGGTTAGCTGCGTCGTGAGCCTGCACGGTGCTGATGCCGTCAGTAGTGCGGTAATAGAAGTTGCCGTCGTCGTTGCGGCTCACTGCGTAACCCTCGCTGGTTACATAACTGTGGTGCCACTCGTCACCTGCGAGCTGCACGTGGATTGTAGTGCCGTCGGCTTGCTTCAAAGCACGCACGCCGGGTTTAGCGGGCACTGCCATCGCAGCAGTCCACGCTGTCAAGCATACTAATGCTAGTGTAAAGATTTTTTTCATATTATCAGTTTATAAAAGTTTTTATGCAAGAATGTGCAAATTTAAACAAAAATTATAGATAATGCAACATAAAATATAATTATGTGTTTTTTTTCGTGACGAAGTAACTATTTACCAATACTCCTTTTTTATAATCCCCGCGCGGATCTCGGATTTCATTCTATGGATAAATTATATGATTAATTATTTTGATTTCAGCCTAAAAGGCATCCAGGAGTTTTCGCCTCAGAGCGACGTTTACTCGCTTGCTGCGACACTTTTCTGTCTCCTCACTGACGATACTCCGCCTGGGGCCAGCGAGTGGGGCTATCCGCATGTATCGTGGCGGTAGTTGGCGTAACAACGCGAGAAACTGCCGTTCGGCTAATCGTTACTTCAACAACCCGTCGGGCCGCAGCAGCAACCTAGGCGCTCGCTTGGTCCTCTCCCTGTAACACCAGATGGAGCGGTTGCAGTTCTTGGTTGCCGAAGCGACCGAGTCGCTTCGCACAAGGACGTGATGATGAGTTCGCTTGAAGATATAGCAGGGGCGTGTCGCTTTGTGGTGACACGCCCCTGATTTAGTTTTATGTTTGTTGTGTTACTGGACGAGGGTGGGGGTTGACTCGTTGTTGCAGCGGTCAACGGCGGTCACTGCCCATGCCCACTTGGTCTTGTCTTTCTTGTCTATGGGGATGGTCACGCTTGTTAGGCCGGTGATGGCATAGATATTAGCGCTGTCCTCAATGTCAAGTGCTTCGCCCTGCTTGTAGCGGTAAACGACGTAGCGCGCTGCTTGCTGCATGGGGTCGGTGCTGGTGGGTGCCTGCCACTGGATGGTTACCTCTTTCTTGTCCTTGCTGATGCTGAGGTCTTGCACGGGGGCGGGCGCAATGTTGTCGAGCCAAGTGTAGGGCTGGATGAGTGCGGGAGTTGACTGGTGGGTTGTAGCTAGCGAGTCCATCACGCCAGTGAAGTTGCTAGTGATGGAGTAAGCGGGCCACCAGCAGGGACCCTGCACGTTCTCAAGTTCGCGCATGAGGCGCACCTTGTGGTCGAGCTGTGTGGGGTTGAGGGTGTCGCCCTTTGCTGCTGCGATGTCGCGGTGAGTCATCACGTTGTTCACGCTCTGTCCATAGTACATGTGGCGGCCGTTGGCACGGTTGTTCCACCAGTATGACAGTGTAAGGTCGCTAGCAGCCTTGTGCTCGAGTTCCCAGTAGAGCTGGGGTACCATGTAGTCTACCCATCCCATCGCAGTCCAGCGGGGACAGTCGGCATAGAGTGCGTCATAGCACTGTAGGCCATTGGTCTCGCTTCCGTTCACATCGTTCTTCTTGTTGCGCCAGATGCCGAAGGGGCTGATACCCAGCTGTACCCAGGGCTTGAGCTCCTGCAGGGTGTTGTGGAGCTGCTCGATGAGGCGGTCCACGTTGTTGCGGCGCCAGTCACCACGGTCCCATCCGCGGCCATACTTGGCAAACGATGCGTCATCGGGGAATTCCTCGCCCTTGACGGGGTAGGGATAGAAGTAGTCGTCCATGTGGATGGCGTCCACGTCATAGCGGGTGACGATGTCGCGCACTACTTTGTCGATGAAGTTTCGGCACTCGGGCAGACCTGGGTCGAAGTAAATCTTGCCGTCGGCATATTTAACGAACCACTCGGGGTGCTCATAGTAAACGTGTCCCTTGGGAGGCATTTCTTCTTTATTGGTTGTTACGCGGTAGGGGTTGATCCATGCGTGGAGTTCCATGCCGCGCTTGTGGGTCTCGTCAATCATGAACTGCAGGGGATCCCACATGGGGTTGGGGGCCTTGCCGGCCTCACCGGTGATCCAGCGGCTCCAGGGCTCCAGGTCGCTCACATAGGCAGCGTCGGCCTGCGGGCGTATCTGCCAGATGATGGCGTTGCAGCCGGCCTTTTGCAGTTTGTCGAGCTGGTCGACGAGATAAGTCTGTGTCTCGGCAGTGGTCATCTTGGCATACTGCCCCTGGCCGATGATGTGCATCCACGCACCACGAAATTCACGCTTGGGGTTACCGGCCATTGCGCTCAATGCCATCAGGGCAGCCACTACCGGTAATAAGATTTTAAAAGCCTTCATATCAGTTTTTAGTTTTAAGTTTTATGATTTATGTTGCAAAGATAGCGTTTTTTTATTGAAGGACAAAAAGAAAATCCTCTGTCATCCTCTACAATCCTCTATTATCTTCTTAGATATCTCGTCGTAACGCAGTTTGAGCTTTTCGGGTTGTTTCAGCAGTTCTCTAAACTCAGCCAAGCGTTCAGCATTGGGGCTCTCGGGAATCCAAAGTCTGAGGTAGCCTCCTTCGACATATTTCTCGGCCATATGGTCGATGAATCGCTGGTACTGGCCAGCCTCGTCGAGCCCGGGATAATGAGCCAGGGTGTACTGGATGGTGCGGCGTATGATGGTGTCACCGTCAATCTGACGGTCGGCCTCGGCGATGATGCGGCCATAGATGGTGCGGGGCTCGTGGTCGCTCGAGGCACGGTGGTCCTCGGCTGCATCGGCAATGACGTTGATCTGCTCGTGAGTGAACCACTGCAGCAGGCGCTTGTCGTCGCGTATAATGCGCGCACTCACCACGTGGTGCAGCTTGCGGCCCTCGCACAGACCCAGATCGTGATAGGCAGCCGCCACAATCAGCATGTTGCGGTCTAGCTCGGGGTAATGCTGGGCCAGCTGCTGGCTCATGTTCATCACATAGTGGGCATGGCCGCGCTGGTGGCCGGCATCGTGTGCGTCATAGCGCGGTACTATCTCTTGCTCAAGAAACTGCAATAATTCGGGTAAAATCACTTGTGTCAATTGGTTTGTTTTTAGTAATTTAAGTACAAAGGCCATCAAAAGAGCCGTCCTTTTGATGGTGTTTTAGTTCTTCAGTGAGGCGATGATGTTGCGGGCTGCGGTGGCGGTGCTGTCATTGGTGCCCAGGCGGGCCATCATGCGGTCGTAGCCTTGGAGCATCGCGTTGCGCTGGTCGCCATCCTGGAGCAGGGCGGTGAGGTGCTCGTCGATGGTGTCCTCGGTGCACAAGTGAAGCAGCAACTCGGGGATGATGGGTTCGTCGGCGACGAGGTTGGGCAGGGTCACATAGTTGCCCTTGAGCAAACGGCGGTAGAACTTGTAGATGAACTTGCTGCCGTTCATGCGGTAGCAGGCCACTTGCGGAGTACCCAGCACTGCGGTCTCAAGCGTAGCGGTGCCGCTGGTGACGAGCGCCACTCGGGCATTGCGCACGAGGTCCCACGTTGCATTCTCGACCATGAGCGCTTGTGACCCCATGCTGTCGAGGATGCTGTAATAGAGTTTGGGGTCGACCGATGGGGCCGAGGCTATGACTGCCTGATACTCGGGATGGCGTGCTGCAGCCCTGAGCATCGCAGGTAGGTTGTCGTTGATCTCCTTGGTGCGCGAACCAGGCACGAGGGCGATGATGGGTTTGTCTTCGAGTCCCTGTTGGCGCTTGAACTCCTTTGCGTCGGGCAGGGAGGGAAGTGCAGCGGTTATCTCGCTCACGGTGGGGTTGCCCACATAGTTGACTGCATAGTCGTGTTTCTTGTAGAAGTCTACCTCGAAGGGCAGGATGCAGTGCATGTGGTCGACATATCGCTTGATATCCTTGACGCGCCATTCCTTCCACACCCACACCTTGGGTGAGATGAAGTAGTGCACCGGGATGCCCAACTTGTGGGCATGCTTGGCAATCTTGAGGTTGAACGACGGGTAATCGACGAGGATGACTGCATCGGGGCGGATGCGTTCAATTTCGCGCTTGGCTTTCTTCATGAAGCCCAAGATAGAGCGCAAGTGCTTAGCCACCTCGATAAAGCCCATGTAGGCCATATCGCAGTAGTGAATGATGGGCCGTTTGCCGGCCACCTGTCCCATGAGGTTCCCCCCCAGGAAATCAAACTGTGCTTCCGGGTCAATCGCCTTGAGCGATTTCATCAGATGCGATGCGTGCAAATCGCCCGACGCCTCCCCCGCAATCAAAAAGTATCTCATATATAATGGACGGCATTACATGCCTTTAAGGACGGCACTTTGTGCCTTTAGGGACGCTGCGCTTTAAGAACGGTGCCAAGGCACCTATAAGACGCTACGCTATGGGATGTTATTCGTTTAAAAGTTTGTTTTTGTAAGAGTCAATAACACTTTTTATCTCCTTGATTTCATTTAGGAGTAGTTGAGATTGTGAATTATCAATAAAGCCCAAGTCACGAGCAATTAATAATTCACACTCCACTTCGCATGCCGAACCAATTGCAATGCGCAAGAAATGAGCAAAATCTTTTTTGCTATCGCGTCCGCTTCCTTCAGCGATGTTTGTAGGAATGGACACTACCGCTCGCCTTAATTGTGACGTCAAACCGAAAAGTTCGTCACGAGGGAAATTAGCAGTTTCCCTGTATATTGTTGAGACGAAGGCTTGACTTCGTTGCCAAAAGAGAAGCTTTTGATAATTTATCATCTTATTTTTCTTAAAGTTCTCCGTTCTTATAGCCTGCCATGCAGGCGTTCTTACAGGCGCTTTAGCGCCGTCCTTATAGCCTGCTTGCAGGCGTTCTTATAGGTGCCTTGGCACCGTTCCTATAGCCTGCCATGCAGGCGTTCTTACAGGCGCTTTAGCGCCGTCTTCTGTCGGTGCTACGTAGACATAGGCGCCTAGGGTGGGGGCCGACTCGGCGAAGCGGTCCTGGCCGTAGCGGTCGTAGCGGGCCCTGGTGGAGACGACGCTGCGGTCACCGCGGGCTATGGCGTCGCTCTCGGGCTTCACGCGGTAGTCAAAGATGTAGTCCTCGCGCACTGTGTAGTACTTGGGGTCGCCTCCCCACACTATGTTGATGAAGTTGTCGTCGTCTGTTCCGTTGCTCTTTAACAGACAGTTGCGCAGATAGATGTCGGTGCCAGTGAGGTCTCCGGCATTAATGTCGCTGGGCATACCGTAGAGGATGCAGTTGTCAATGTCGGCCATGATGGGCGGACAGTTGGGGTCATCGATGTTGAAGACGTTGAGCAGGGGTTCGGTGACTGCTTTGAACAGATAGTAGTTAGTGATCGTGCAGTGCTGCATGGTGGTGTTGCCGCCATAGAGATAAACCACGCCCTCGGCTGCCTCGCTGAACTCGGTGCCATAGGCTGTGACTTTAGCATTCCAACTGGTAAAGATGGGTCCGCTGGAGTTGTGGATGAGGCAGTTGAGCAGCTGGAGTGTTTGTTTGCCCGGGTTGTTAGAGCTTGTCTGGAGGCCAAATTCGCTACCGGTCATGTCCACAAACTCCCAGTTGCTGCCAAATGAGCCCACGCCAAACACTACGCCGCCCCACTGGCCTGACATGATGTCAAAGTCGATGTCGGCCACGACCTTGTCGATGCGGTCGCCCTTGAGTGTGATGTGCTCGTCTTTATTGCCCAGGGCAAACATCCTGCCGTAGACCTTGAGGGCAGCCCCTTTGTGGAAGAGTAGCTTGGCTCCGGGGTTGACCCTAAGAGTGGCTCCGGGAGCAACCACCAGGGTGTCATAGATGAGGTAGGGCTTGGCAGCAGTGTAAGTGACATCTTCCCAAATGGTGTCGCCCGTGATGCGTGTCACGTCCTGTCCCCAGGCATTGATGGTTACCTTTTGGGTTACACCGTTGGTTACAAACTCAACGTGGTCAGTGAACTCGGTGGGAGTGTCCTTCTTGAGTTCGTCGATGTAGCCCTCAACAAAGACATAAAGGCTGTCGTTGCCTCGCAGCTCAATGTCATGAAACTCCTTGCCCTTGAGGCCGTCGACATTGATGTAGAACTTAGCGTCGCTCTCACCTGTCACTCTCACCGACGAGATGTTGAGCTGTTTCTTGCTTTTGTTGTAGACAACAAACTGCTTGGTGATGGTGCCCTGCTTGGTGATGACGGTGTCAAATGCCACAGTATCAGTGTTAAATGCAAGGATGTCGCTGCTTGAGGTGGTGAAGTCGTCCTCAATGCAAGAAGTTGCCGCAAACATTGAGATTGCCGCCAGTATGATGTAGATTATCTTATTCATACTTATTTAACGTAAAGAAATTCACTTTATTTTTTAGGAAAGTAGTTTTTTCTTTCCACAGGATTTAACTAACTTTGCACTCTAAATCAAAAAAACTATAAAATTTATGGATAATCTTATTATACAAGAAGGCAAGCCCGTGGCATTGTGCAGTGACCATGCGGGCTGGGCTACCAAGCAGGCAGTAATGAAGTTTCTTGACGAGCAAGGCATTGCTTACAAAGACTTTGGAACATATAACGAGGAGAGTTGCGACTATCCTGACTTTGCACACCTGTGTGCCCTGGCTGTAGAGGCAGGCGAGTGCTATCCCGGCATCGCGGTGTGTGGCAGCGGTGAGGGCATCAACATTACGCTCAACAAGCACCAGGGCATACGCTCGGCGCTGTGCTGGATTCCTGAGATTGCCAGCCTGGCACGCCAGCACAACGATGCCAACGTGCTCGCTATGCCTGGCCGCTTCATCAGCAACGAGGAGGCCATTGAGATAGTCAAGACCTATCTCACCACTGCATTTGAAGGTGGACGCCATCAGCGCCGCATCGACAAGATACCCGTGACTAAATGACAATAGTATAAGGTGGGGTTTTGTATTAACCCGTTGATAAACAAAAAACTGCATCGATGAATCCATCGGTGCAGTTTTTGTTAGATAGTATTTAATGCCCGTCAGCGGCGGTGCTTGTGTCCAGAGCCTTGCTTGGTGGCGCCTTTCTTGGCTGCAGCCTTCTTAGTCTCGACAATGGTGCCGTCATAGGTGATGCTGTTGAGCACTGCGTCAAAAGCCTCGAGGCAGTCGTTCTGGGCGATTGTGGTGATGAAGTAACCCTGGTTGCCTTCTTTCACGCCCACAAGGCCCACAGCCACCTTCTGGCTATTGCCCTTGGTCTGGATATAAACCACGCCCTCCATAGTGTCGTTCTTGAAGTCGACGGTGTCACATTTTTCAAAGTTCAGGTCGGCAGCGTCGGCAAGGGCTGTGATCACGGTGTTGATCACGTCGTTAGTGAGACGGTCGCCCTCTACGGGCATGGCCGAGAGCATGAAATGGTTATCGGGGGTAAAATAGGTAACACCCTCTTTGTTGTCGCTCATCACCGTTGCAGTACTGGGGACCTGGCAAGAGAACCCCGACACCTTGCTGCCCACATGCTTCATGTCTACAGCACCGGCTACTGCCGGAACGATGGCTGCGATGAGTGCCACGATGGCACATAAGATTGTTTTTTTCATTTTCTGTTATGAATTAATTGTTTGTGATGTGTTGAAGTTGATTGACCGCATAATGGGGAATATATACTTGGCCTCGTCGTAACCCACACAGATGGTGCCTGCAAAACCGCCTCCGGCATCTTTGCTCTGGACAATGAAGATAGCTGTGATGTAGTCGTCTTCATAGCTCATCTTGTACTCGAACCAACCCGCTACGGTCTTGTTGTTGATGTCGCCCCTTGTCAGGTCGTCATACATCGGGTCGATGTCATTGTCGTCAAACAGGAACTTATTGATCTCCTCTTGGTCAGCAAGAGTCGTTTCGCCTCCACTCTTTATGGGCTTGACGATAAATGAGCCCGGATAGCCGTTGTGTTCTAGCTCAAGGCTGTCGCGGCTCTCATACAATATCTTTGAATTAGGCAGGAAGGAGAACACAAGGTTTAAATCCTTGATGACATAATCTTCCATTGCTACGGTGTCTTCTTGCTTTACTTCATTGGACGTGTTGTCTTTAGTTTTGTCAGAAAGCTTGGCGTCGCATGAAACCATGAATAGAGAAGCCAGCAGGTAGCAAGTGGCCAGCAGGCGTGAAGTGGAGAGAGTAATGTGTTTTTCCATTTGTGTTATTGTTTATTAGTTATTAATATGATTTTCAGTGGTAAAGGCGGGAGGTGTGGCAGGTTGCTCAACGGGGATGGCGGGGGTGCGCATAGAGTTGATGCGCTTGGCGCTAGCCCTGAACATCCAGATGCAGAATGCCAGCCATGCAATCAACAGGATCACCTTAATATATTCGTTTTCGATCATCAGCAGCATGTCAAAGATGCCGTGCAGCGCAATGGGCACAGCGAGCGCCATGTAATAGTTGCGGCGGGCTGTAGCCTTAGAGCCAAAGTGAGCTATAGCAAAGAAGTAACCCATGGTAACCTGGAAGCAGAAGTGACCCGGCACCGAGAACGTGTCGCGAACGATGGCAGTAGAGACCAGCGCACCGTCGGCAGCGGCATTTATAAGATAACAGATGTTTTCAAATCCTGCAAAGCCCAGGCCTATACAGGCGGCATAGACGATGCCGTCAAACGGCTCGTCAAATTCTTTCATCTTGCGCACCAGCAGCCACAGCATCAAGAACTTGGCGCACTCCTCGGGGATAGCAGCCTGGAAAAATGCCTGAAAAGCACCGCCCAGGATTGAGCCTCCAGTGTCGGGCATCATTAAGGCAAACGGAAGGGCAACAAAAACAGAGATGATGCCGTAGATGATACCTTTAATGATGTTTTTGCGAGGTTCGGGTTGCACCATATCCTTGCGACGAATGTACACAAGCAGACCTATCACGGGCAGCAAAGCAAGAGAAATAATCGAAAGCATGAGCTATTGTTTGTAGTGGGTTGTGAATTAATTAAAATTGGGTTACAAATTTAGTGAATATTTTTGGAATAGGACATGTTTTGTGAAAATAATTGTATGTGATAGGGAGATTTTCATTAACTTTGCACATTATAATATTATTGTTTAGATATGGATAGTAATCCCACTTGTTTTGAAGAGAATCTGTTGAAGGACTTGTATGGTTACCTCAAGCTGCATGGCGAGGTTGATGACATGATGCCCGATGCTCCTGACATTGAGGAGAAATGGGTGCCGGTGGTCAATGCCTATATGGCCGACGGGGTGCGTGAGTTCCAGCAGTATCCGCTCACTTCGCTGGGCTGGATGATGTATGTGGGCATGGCTGTGGCACAGAAGTGGGACAACGACTGGGAGGCTTTCTCGCAGCTCGAGGACCCGTATGCCGTGCTGCGCGATGTGCGCGGCTATGACGAGATGGACGAGTATATAGCTGAGGAGGTGCTGCAGCTCGACGAGCAAAAGTGCGAGGAGCTGACCAAGCTGGTGGGCAACTGCACCACACGCACTTACAACTACCTGATGCACCAAGGGCTGGAGCCAGGTACGGCACAGGCACTGCAGGCCTACATAGGCTGTCTGCACCAGCTATACCTCATGGGCGCATGCGTGCAGCTGCACCGCATGGGCTACCACATGACGAAACTGTCTTGACATGAAAGACCAGTGGGATAAAATAATCATAGGCATCGACCCGGGCACTAATGTGATGGGTTATGGCCTGCTGGGCATCAAGAAGAAGACCCCGCAGCTCATAGCCATGGGGGTGATCAAGCTCAACAAGATGGACGACCATTACATGAGGCTCAGACACATCTATGAGCGTGTGACGGGTGTGATAGAAGCCTATCTGCCTGACGAGATGGCGATTGAGGCTCCATTCTTTGGGGTCAATGTGCAGTCGATGCTCAAGCTGGGACGTGCACAGGGCGTGGCCATGGTGGCGGCCCTCAACCGCGACCTGCCCATTACCGAGTATGAGCCCCGCAAGATCAAGATGGCAATTACCGGCAACGGTGCTGCCAGCAAGGAACAAGTGGCATCGATGCTGCAACGCACCCTCAAACTGGACAAGGACGAGATGCCTGAGTTTCTGGACGCTACCGATGCCCTGGCGGCTGCCCTGTGCCACTTCTACGAGAGCTCCAAGCCCATCAAGAGCACCAGTGCCAAGTCGTGGAAATCATTCATCGCCCAGAATCCTGATCGTGTGAAAAAGTGAATGTTGTCCTCGCGCCGCGTTAAGAGTGATGAAAAATAATTGATGGCCGAGGGGGCATCTGGGATATCGAGCAGGTCAATGGCCTGCTTTTTTTGTAGCCAGTCGTGTGTGTGGCTTATAGGTGGGGCTGATGGGGCTGCGCGTGGGGTCCAGATGAGATGTGTGGGCACCAGCCAGTTGGAGGATGAGGTGAGGCATGTCGTCGGTCTGGAAAGGTCGGGAACATGCGTCCTGAATTCTGGCCACCATGTCGGGGTGCAGCTCGCGGTAGCGTGGAGAGCACCATATCCACATGGGTACACGATATTGTGAGTCGATCATGGGTGCAGAGAAGTCATTGTGCTCGCGTCCCAGCGTTTCCCCATCGTCATAGACGTTCTCGCCGTGGTCGCTGGCAAAGATTATCACCATGTCCTTGTCGGCATACCGCTTGAATAATTCACCGCATATAGAGTCCTGATAGAGCGTGCTGTTGTCGTAGTGCGCCACTTGTTCCTTTTGCTCGCGGTTGAGTGTGCTGCGGTCGTTGTAGTCTCGCCATGTGAAGTGCTGGCGGTCAGTGGGGTAGGAGTCGGCAAATGCCACGTGCTGCCCGTGAACGTGGAACATGAGCATGTTGTAGGGGCTGCTGGTGGGCATGGCGGCGTCTAGCTCGTTGAGCAGGCTGTCGTCATAGCGGTAGGGCTGCTGGGTGATGTAGTCCAGCATGAGGTTGCCCACGCGGTCGTCGCGCATGAAGAAGCCGCCGGTGCTGTCCCACACGCTGTTGCTGAACTTGGCATACTGGTTAGTGACATAGGCCACACGGTAGCCGGCAAGTTTCATGAGTTGGGGAAGCATGGGTGCATCGGTCCATGTGCCGGGCTGGTCCACACTGTGCAGTGAGAGCATTATCTTCATCACCTCTGACGTCTGCAGGTAAGGTGTCATAACGTCTTGCATGACAAAGAGGTTGCCCTGTTCCACCTCGTGCTGCTGGCATGGTGTGGTGGACTTGTTGTAACCATATATCTGATAGTGGCGCCTGATGCCGCTTTCGCCTATGAAGAGCATGATGCCCGGCGAGGTGTGGTCACATCCCTGCACCGTGGCGGTGCGTGCTGTGGCAATCACCTCGTCGCACTGGCGCGACGTGAGGCTGTAGAGCTTGGCGCCAAATCCCAGTCGCGTGAGGCTGGTGTTGGCTCCGCAGCCATGGCTCTCACGGGCGTGGATATAGCGTTTCTCAAAGTCTGAAACATTCTTGCTGCCTAGCACATAGACGTAACCGGGTTGCTCCATGGCCCAGCCAGTGTATATGAAGTAGGCAATAAAGGCGATGAGCCCTGCCGCCTGTATTGCGGGACGGATGCTAAGCCGCTGGCACAGGGTGTCGTTGCCTTGCAGCTTGTGCAAGACTATTGCCAGGACTGCACAACACAGCGGGATGATGAGGTGTGGCAGCGTGCTCCACTGCAGCACAAAGCTTGTGAGGAACTGCGACGTCTCGCTGGTGCTGCTCTCAAGCATGAGCTGGAACACCTCGCTGGCCAGTGTGAGCCCAAAATGCGTGTTGATGAATACCTCTATAGCCGTGAGTGCCGTCATCAGTGTCATAGTCACTGCTGTGACTGTTGTGCGCCATCGTCCTTTAAGGATAGATAATGCCAGGGCTATGACATACAGCTCGGGCAAAGCCCCTTTGAGGAGGATGATGTGGGCATGCAGCAAGGCCTTGGCAAGCACATAGTAGACCACCATGGTGACAACCATGGGCCACATCACGGTGAACGGCCGCAACAGGAATCGTGCTGTGGCCAGTGCGCATGATTTGATATGTGACATTGCCTGTGACTGCATGGAGTGGTCATCTATAGGTGGGTTCTATTAATTATGTCGAGGCGATTTTGAAATATGTTTTGAGTAGATTTTTGGCAACGACGGAGTCGTTACACTGTATCGTAACCGATGGTCTAAACCGTAGGAGATACTATCCCATAATTAATAGAACCCACCTATAATGAGCGACCGCCTGTGTGGAGAGGGGCGGTCGCTCATGCTCGGTGTGGTTTATTATTTGACAATAATTTTCTTGTTTATCTTGTCGGCTGCCACCACATAGGTGCCTGCGGGCAGGTTGAGGGTGTGCTTGCCGTTCATCTTGAACTGTGCAATCTCCTCAGCATCGGTGTTGTAGATCTTCACCTTGAGGTTGCGTGAGGTGCTCACTGTCACTGTGCCATTGCCGGTCACAGCATCCCATGTGCGGTCGGCTGCAAACTGCTGAACGGGTGCCGCTGCACTGCCGCTGGGGTTGTTAGTGATGGCGATGTCGTCGATGTTGCCGCGTGAGCCGCTGCTCTGCACGAAGCGGAATCGCACGTTGCCGGTGATGTTGACGTCGGCAGTGTACTCTTGCATTGTGGTGTTAGCGATAGAGTAAGACTGTGCGGTGGTCCAAGTCTTGCCGCCGTCGACCGAATATTGAAGGGCAAGGGCAACAGTGCCGTCGCTTGCGCTCCATGATGATGCATAGAAGCTAACCTTGCTGGCGCCGGTAGTGATGTCCTCGTCCATGGCAATAGCCGAAGTGGCTGACTTGCCCAGGCGGCAGCTTAGCTTGCCGCGTTTCTGTGTGTCGGCCCAGATGCCTGCGTCCTTGAAGTCCCATTTCCAGGTGTTACCTTGAACTTGCTCGGTCCAGTAACCGCCGGTATTGAGGTTTTCCCAGTCCTCAGTGAATGTCTCCTTCTGTGCAGGAGGAGTGGGAGGAGTGACTCCCAGGACGATGTTGAGGACAAAGTTGATGTCGGCAACATCAATAGTGCCGTCCTGGTTAGTGTCGTCGCGTCCTTCAAAAATGGGGTTGCTGCCGCGCAGCACGCTGTTTGCAACGCTGTTGACGTCGGCAATGTCTACTTCGCCGTCATCATTGACGTCGCCGGGGATGTAACCACCGGCAGGTCGGTTGACGGTTGCGGTTACAAATGCCTCATCGCCGGCATAGCTAGCCGATGAAGCCTCGAGTGTGGCGTAGAAGGTGCCCACTGTAGACACGCTCTTGAGGCGGATGTAGAAATCCTCGCCGTCGCTGTCGATGGTGAGTTGCTTGCTCCAGTTGACCTTGTCAAGGCTGATGTCAAACATGTCGCCGCTGATGGTGAGGGTGATGTCCTCGTCGATGTTCTCGGTGTAGACGCGAGCGTTGAGCACGGGCAGAGTGGTTTGGCCACGTGTTGCGGTCATTTCAAATGCCTCGCCCTCGGTCACGATGTCGATGATGTGGTCGGCATCGAGGGTGTTTACCTCAACGATGTTGCTCTCCAGATACTTGCTCTTGAGCATGAAGTAGTAAGTGCTGTTGGGCTTAAGATTGCTGACGGTGTACTTGCCGGTGCTTGCGTTGACTGACACGGGGTATCCGCTGAGAGCAGTCTTGCCGTCTGCGAGATATACGCACAGGCTGTAAGCTGCCTGATCGTTCTGGTTGATCCAGCGAGCCTCAAACGAGTTGTTGGTCACGTTGGCCACGCTAGCGGGGATGCCGGTAACCACAGTGGCTTTGAGAGGAACGTTGACTGTGGTGCACTCGCTGCTCTCGATTGTGAGGGTACCGGTGAAGGCTCCTGCTGCTGAGGGTGCTGTGTAGTATACGGTGATTTCCTTACCCGCGATTGCATCGCTGGCGCTAATGGTGCTGGTGCCGGTGGTAAATCCGTTGCCGCTGACGCTGATCTCAAGGTCCTCGGTGAGGTTGACACCCTTGACGGTGATGGCAGTAGATGATGTTGTTCCTGCAGCCACTACGCCAAAGTCGATGACGTTGCCGCTTGCGGGGGCAGTGATCATGGGGTCGGCTGTTGCGTTGGCATACCAGGGCTGTCCCACCTTGGTGCCCCAGATGTACTCGGCGAGCTCAGGGTGGTCGATGAACGGGTTGCGGTTGTTCTGCTTATACTTGCCGCCGTTACCGTCATAAACGGCCTGGTTGCGCTTAACCTCCTTGTCGCTCACGGGGTCCAGACGGTTCCATTCCAGGAGCATGTTGATGGCCCATGTGCTGAATGCAGGATATGAGGTCTTGTTGAGCATGTCGCTGTTCCAGTTGGCGATGCGGTTGTTGTAGGCTGCAGCCATGTAGAAGTAAGAGCGTGCAAAGTCACCCTTGTAGATGTCGTCGGGCTCAAACACTGTGCCGCTGTAGCCGGGATAGGTTGATTTGCCGAGCTTGCCCAGAGGTTTAGCCTTGCTGGTGCTTGCCAGGTAAGTGCCGTTAGCGCACACACCGAACGGGTAGTTGCTGCGCTGGTTGTTCACCTTACCGTCAGTGGGGTAGATGTGGAATGCGTCGCTCACCATGGGCGAAGCGTCGTTGAACCAGCTCTTGGGAAACGAGTGCTCGCGGTTGTAGCAGTCGCCCACGCTCGAGTAAGAGCCGCACTGGTTAGTACCGGGTTTGAATTTTGCAGTTGAATACATGTCGAGGATGTAGCCGTCAGAGCCTACGTCGGCATATTTGTAGAGGTCCCACAGGCCATCATAAGAAACGGTGGTGTGGCTGCCCACGATTCCTTCAAGAGCCTTAAGAAGGGCTTGCCCGGTTTTTCCTTCGGCAGCGCTGTAGTAGCCCTGTGGCTCAGCGGCACCGGCTGTGAAGGCAACGAGCATCACTGCTATTGCCATCAGCTTGCTGAATAGATGATTCTTGTTCATGTTAAAAAGGTAGTTTGAGAAAATAATAAAATTTCAGTTTTTATGCTGGGTTCCATTCTCTCGTTCGACAATAGAACCCTCCCCTTATGTTATTTCTTAGTTTTTGCTGCTTTCTTAGCCTCGGCCTGTAGTTGTTTCTCGCTCTTCACCTTGCCGGCGAGCATGCCGCAAGCGGCAGAGATGTCCTCGCCGCGGCTGCGACGAATGGTGCAGGTGATGCCCTTGCCGTTGAGGTAGTCGCGGAAGTGAGCCATGCGCTCGTCGCTGCTGGTGCGCAGCTTGGGAGTGTCAGGTATCATGTGGTAGCGGATGAGGTTGACGCGCACGTGCTCGTCGGGCAGGATCTCGCGCAGAGCCTCGGCGTGCTTGATGTCGTCGTTAAACCAGTTCCACATGATGTATTCCACGCTGAGGCGACGCTGATGAGCGAAGTCGTAGTGTGAAAGCATCTCCATCACGTCCTTGATCTGATAAATCTTCTCAAGCGGCATGAGCGACTGACGCTCCTCGTGCACAGCATTGTGCACGCTCACTGCGATGTGTACGCTGGTCTTCTCCACCAGCTGCTTGAGCTCGGGTTTCTTGCCCACGGTCGACACGGTGATGCGCTTGGGGCTCCATGCCATACCCCATGACTCGGTGAGTATTTCGATTACCTTCATCACCTCATCGAGGTTGTCGAGGGGCTCGCCCATGCCCATGAATACCACATTAGTGAGGGTCTCGCTCTCGGGGATGCTGAGCACCTGGTTGATAATCTCGTTAGCGGTGAGGTTGCCGTGGAATCCCTGTCGGCCGGTCATGCAGAAGTAGCAGTTCATGCGGCATCCCTTTTGTGACGAGATGCACAGTGTGGCGCGGTCTTCCTCAGGAATGTAGACGCTCTCCACAGCCTTGCCGTCGCCCACGTCAAAGAGGTACTTGATGGTGCCGTCCTCGCTCTTGTGAGCCTCCATGGGGTGCTTGAGCCCCACTACATATCGCTCAGCGAGCTTCTCGCGGTTGGCTTTGGAGATGTTGAGCATCTCCTCAAACGTAGTCACTCGCTTTCCATATATCCACTGTGCAAGCTGGGTTGCTGCAAACTTGGGCATGCCCAGGTCGGCAGTTACTTCACGCAATTCGCGCAGGGTCATGCCTGCCAGCGGTTTTCTTTGATTCTTCTTTATTTCCATTTGTGTTAAGTTGCTAATATTTTTGTAACCGACAAAATTACTAATTATTTTATAAATATGTGTAAAATGGGCCATAAATTTTGCCATTAAAGATATGTTTTTGTTTTTTGCTTGCACAGAAAGATAATTTTGACGAAATTTGCGCAAAATAAAACCATTAACAAGAAGAGTATGAAAAAAACATGTTTGGCATTGATTGCCATGGTGTGTGCGTTGACTGCCAGCGCTCTCACCCAGGTGGTGGCTCACCGTGGCTACTGGGACGCACCGGGCTCAGCACAAAATTCTATCAGGTCGCTCGTTAAGGCCGACTCGATTGCCTGTGAGGGGTCGGAGTTTGATGTATGGATAACTACTGACGGTCAGCTGTTTGTGAACCATGACCCCACAATCAACGGTGTGGAGATACAGAAGAGCACTGCGGCACAGGTGCGCAACCAGCGCCTCAAGAATGGTGAGAAAATCCCCACATTAGAGCAATATCTCAAGGCCGGTAAGAAACTCAAAACACAGCTGGTGTGTGAGCTCAAACCCCATGACAGCCGTGAACAGGAAGCCCTTGCCGCCGAGAAGATTGTAAAGATGGTCAAGAAAATGGGCTTGAACAAACGTGTTACCTATATCACCTTCTCGCTTGCCGGTATGAAGGACCTTATCAGGCTGGCACCTGCCGGGACTGAGGTTTACTATCTCAACGGAGAGTTGTCGCCCGCCGAACTCAAACAGCTAGGTGCTGCCGGCCTCGACTATCACTACAGCGTGATGCGCAAGCACCCCGAGTGGTATGAACAAAGCCATGAACTGGGACTCAAAGTGAACGTGTGGACCGTGAACACAGGCGACGTGATGCTGGAGTGCCTGGAACATGGTGCCGACTTCATCACCACTAATTCTCCCGAGATGCTTCAGGGCCTGCTGGCGCTTGACAAGAATGTGGTGCCGCCGTGTAGCAACAAGATTGCCTATACCGGTCGCATCAATAAGTCTAACGGATTGAGCTACTTGTTTGTATACCCCGGCACATCTTATAAAGCGTCATTCACCGGCAGTGGCATCGACATGATGATGAAGCCCGGTAGCGGATACTTTGAGGTTGTCGTCGACGGTGTGAATCCCCACAAGATTTTTATCGACGAGAATGACTCGATTGTGACACTTGCCAGCAATTTGGGACAGGGCATACACGAGGTGGAGGTTACGCTTGTGTATGAAGGCTATGCCAAGCGTCCCGAGTTCAAGGGCTTCAGGTTGCACGAGGGTGCCGAGATGCTTGCTGCCCCGCAGCTGCCCGACCTCAAGCTGGAGTTCATAGGCAACAGCATCACATGTGGCTATGGAAATGAGGCCCCTGACAAGAGCTGCCCCTTTGCCGACTCTACCGAGAACCATTACTTCACTTATGCTGCACTCACTGCCCGGGCTCTTAATGCTCAGGAGGTTGCGGTGGCTCGCTCGGGTATAGGCGTGTATCGCAACTATGCCGGCAAGGACGTGCCTAACACCATGACCAAGTGGTATGATTACACCTGCATTCTCGACAGCACCCAGAAGTGGGATTTCAAGCAGTATCGCCCTGACGTGATACTGGTGAATCTCGGAACCAACGACTTGAGTACCAAGGGCTATGATATCAATACCTATGAGGAATATTATCTGGCGTTCATCCGCCACCTGCACGAGGTTCAGCCCAAGGCCAAGATTGTAGCCCTCACAGGCTCTATGCTGGGCGGACAGCCTCTCAAGGAGCAAAAGGTTGTGCTTGACCGCGTGGGTGAAATTGTGAATGCCGAGGGCATAGAGTATTATCGCTTTGACATGAGCACCCAGGATGGCTCGCTGGGCTATGGCGCTTCGTGGCATCCCTCGCTCAAGCAGCATGAGAAGATGGCCGCTGAACTCATCCCCTTCCTGCGCGAGATTCTCATGCGCCAGCACCGATGATAAAGTAAAATATAACAGATAAAAATTGCAGCCATGGTCTCGTTTTAGGACCATGGCTGCAGTGCGTTATGGTGTTTCGCTATGAAAACATTTTCTCTTACGTTGCAAAACCTTATCTAGCGATGATCAGGTCGATGCCCAGTTCCTCGACAGCCTTGGCGTCCTTGGGGCTGATGCCGGGGTCGGTGATGATGATGTCAACGCATTCCATGTCGCCAATCTTGGCGAAGCCGCGGCGCCCGAACTTGCTGCTATCTGCCAGGATGATAGTCTTTTGTGCGGCTCCCATCATTACCTTGTTGAGCTCGGCCTCGCGCATGTCGGTGGTGGTGATGCCATATTCAAAGTCGATGCCGTCGACACCTAAATAAAGCTTGCTGAACGAGCAGTCACGCAATATCATCTCACTGTATTGGCCCACAACTGAGAGGCTGCTGTGCCTGAGCATACCTCCCAGCTGGATGAGGTCGATGTTCTCGTCGGCAGCGAGGATTTCGCTCGAAACAAGCGACGCGCTCACCACGGTGAGGCGATGGATGGGCTGTATGGCATGTGCCAGGGCGTGTACAGTAGAGCCCGAGGCGATGATGATGCTGTCGTCGCGATCGATGAGTCGTGCTCCTGCCAGGCCTATTGCCCTTTTTTCTTCGGGTGCCATCTTTTCCTTTTCAATTACCGAACGGTTGTTGATGTGCGGGTTGATGAGGATGGCTTTACCATGGCTGCGGTACAGTTTTCCTAACTTCTCGAGCTCGGTGAGGTCCTTGCGCACGGTTACTGACGAAACGTTGAGTTTTTCAACGAGGTCACTCACGGTCACTGAACCATATTTGATTAAGGAGTCGAGGATAATGGAATGTCGCTTTTCTTTTAGCATAATCCAAAAGTTTTATTTGGTTTCTAAATTTCGTTTTGAGGTGCGGTTAGTTTTCTGTATTGGCAAAATTAAGCAAAAAAAGTGGAAAGACAAAATAAAACGAAATTATTTGCCAGTAATTGTGGAATAAGGAATAGTATTTTTGACTGCTATTCGTGGAAATGAAACCAAAAACGAAAGCGGGATATTTCTAAACGAAAGCGGATTAAAAAAAATGTCTTTGAGCAACGGTTAAAGGTTGTTGTGTTTTCTTTGTTTGGTAAGTTGTTGATACATAAGAATGTATATAAATTGTTTGGAATTAATTACAATTTTGTTGCAAAAAAGTTAAAAAAAAATTTTGTTGCTAATAAAAAAGTGATTACTTTTGTACCGAAACAACCACAACTAACCCAACTGTACCTTAAAAATTAATAGAGGATGGATCCAAATATTAAAGAATATGATGTGATTGTTATCGGCGGTGGCATTACTGGTGCCGGTACCGCTCGAGATTGCGCCATGCGTGGGCTCAAGGTGTTGCTCCTTGAGCGCTTTGACTATAGTTATGGTGCAACCGGTCGCAATCACGGATTGTTGCACAGTGGTGCGCGCTATGCCGTCACTGACAAAGAGAGTGCTACAGAATGCATCCAGGAAAATATGACTCTGCGCAAAGTGGCCCGCCACTGCGTGGAAGAGACTGACGGATTGTTTATAACTTTGCCCGAAGATGATCTGGATTATCAGAAGACATTTGTTGAAGCCTGCCAGGCTGCTGGTATCAGGGCCGATATCATCGATCCTGCGGAAGCTAAACGCTTGGAGCCCTCTGTTAATCCGTCGCTCATAGGCGCTGTCCGCATTCCTGACGCTTCTATTGATCCGTTCCGCCTTACAATGGCTAATGTATATGATGCCCAGCTCCATGGAGCCGAGGCTTTGACATATCACGAGGTAACTGATCTCATTATCAACCAAAATCGTGTTGAGGGTGTTAGGGCCCTTGACCACCACACAGGAATCAACAAGGAGTTTCGTGCTAAGGTTACCATCAATGCCTGTGGCATTTGGGGTACACTGATAGCACAAAAGGCCGGTGTGACAGTAAACATGTTCCCTGCTCGCGGTGCCCTGCTCATCTTTGGCCACCGCGTCAACAACATGGTCATCAACCGTTGCCGCAAGCCGGCTAATGCCGACATTCTGGTCCCCGACGACACCGTGTGCGTCATCGGTACCACCAGCGACCGTGTGCCCATGGAAACTGTAGATGACATGAGAGTTACCCCGCAAGAGGTGGAAGTGCTGTTGCGTGAGGGCGAAAAACTCGCTCCCGCGCTGGCTACTACCCGCATCCTGCGTGCCTATGCAGGTGTGCGTCCCCTCGTAGCTGCCGACAATGACCCCAGCGGCCGAAGCATCAGCCGCGGCATCGTGTGCCTCGACCACGAGACACGTGACGGTCTTGCCGGATTTATCACAATCACTGGCGGTAAGATGATGACTTATCGCCTCATGGCCGAGGATGCCACTAATCTCGCTTGCAAGAAACTTAACGTAGACAAGCAGTGCGAGACAGCAACAACTCCTCTCCCCGGTTCGGAGGCACCCGAGCAACTCAGCAAGAAGACTGTTGCCGTCATGGCTGCCGAAGGCCGTCACGGCACGCTCACCAAGGCTATCGCCGAGACAACCGACGTGGTGGACGATGCTCTTGTGTGCGAATGCGAGCACGTGAGCGTGAGCGAAGTCAACTATGCGATGGACAACCTGCATGTGAAGAACCTGGTTACCCTGCGCCGCCGCACCCGTGTGGGCATGGGTACGTGTCAGGGCGAATTGTGTGCCACTCGTGCCGCAAGCGCGATGTGCCGCAAGCAGGAACAGGCAGCCGATGTAAAGGCCGACCTGGCTTCGTTCATCAACGAGCGCTGGAAAGGCGTTCAGCCAGTAGGCTGGGGCGACAACATGGCCGAGGCTCAGCTCACGGCTACTATTTATGAAGGATTGTGCGGACTTAACCAATATGCAGGAAAGGAGGACTTGAAATGAAGTTTAACACTGTGATTATGGGTGGTGGCCTCAGTGGTCTCACCTGCGGTATCGCTCTGGCTAAGGCCGGACAAAAAGTGGCTGTGGTGGCTACCGGACAAAGTTCTCTCCACTTTGGCTCGGGCTCGCTCGACCTGCTGGGATATGACGCACAGGGTGCTGTCGTGACTAATCCTGTAGAAGCTATCAAGGCTCTCCCTGAGAGTCATCCATATAATAAGGTGGGCGATGTGGCTGCTGCTGCGGCTCAGGCCCAGACCCTCCTTGCCGAGGCTGGCATCAAGGTTAACGGTAGAGCTACTGCTAACCACAACCGCCTTACTCCCATTGGCGCTGTAAAACCCGCATGGCTCACCCTTGACGAGTATCTCACCTTTGACGGTGATAAGCTGCAGTGCAAGAAGGTTGCCTTGATGAACATAATAGGCTATCTTGATTTCCCCACCAAGTTCATTGCTGAGGGATTGCGCAAGATGGACGTTGAGGTAGAGGTTAAACCCATTACCTTGCACGAACTCAATGAGGCACGCAAGAGCCCCACTGAGATGCGTGCTACTAACATTGCCAAGGTGCTTGGCAACGAGGAGCTTGTGATGCATCTCGCTGCTGAGATTAACTCTAAAGCCGGCGATGCCGACATGGTGCTGCTTCCTGCAGTGCTCGGCATCAAGAATGATGCGTTGGCACAGCTGCTCAAAGAGCAGGTGCGCGTTCCCATGCATTTTGTGGCTACAATACCTCCCTCGGTTCCCGGAACACGCATGCAGGCATTGTTGCGCAAGCGTTTTGAAGCGCTGGGCGGCACATTCCTCAACGGTGACAGAGCCGTGAAGGGAACATTTGCGGGTAGTATGCTCAAGAGCATTGAGACCGAGAAGCTCGAGGGTACCAAGCTCGAGGCTGAAAACTTTGTGCTTGCAACCGGTTCATTCATGGGCCGAGGCCTGGTGAGCGACTATGAGAAGGTTTACGAACCCGTTTTGGGCCTTGACGTTGACTACATTGCTGACCGCACTCAGTGGACACGCGACAATGTTTTTGAGGCTCAGCCTTATATGGAGTTTGGTGTGAAGACCGATGCCCAGCTGCACACAGTAAAGGACGGCAAGGTGCTTGCTAATGTCTATGCTGTGGGACAGGTGCTTAGCGGTAATAACAAGGTTAAACTGGCTAGTGGCGAGGGCGTTGACATGCTCACAGCCATCACCGTAGCTAATAACATAATTAAAAAGTAAACGATCATGGCAGACCAAATGCAACTGAACAACATCAGCGAGAACAACTTTGAGCAGTGCCTCAAGTGTTCAATATGTACAGTATACTGCCCTGTATCGGCAGTTAACCCTGCTTATCCAGGTCCCAAGCAGAGCGGACCTGATGGCGAGCGTTATCGCTTGAAAGACCCCAAGTTCTTTAACGAGGCCCTGAAGATGTGTCTCAACTGCAAGCGCTGTGAGGTGGCATGCCCCAGCGGCGTGAACGTGGGCGACATCATCCAGAAGGCTCGCATGAACAATCCCCACAAGCCCAAGCTGCGCGACATGATGCTGGCTAACACTGACTTTGTGGGTTCTATGGCAACTATGGTTGCTCCCATCACAAACTTTGCGCTTGGCCTGGGCGTGAGCAAGGCTGTGCTGCACTCAGTGATGAAGATCGACAAGCACCGCACTTTCCCCGCTTATGCTTCGCAGAAGTTTGAGACATGGTTCAAGAAAAATGCGGCTGCTGATCAGGATAAGTACAGCAAGCATGTGAGCTACTTCCATGGTTGCTATGTCAACTACAACTTCCCTCAGCTGGGCAAGGACCTTGTAAAGATCATGAATGCGTGCGGTTATGGCGTGCATCTGCTTGATAAGGAGAAATGCTGCGGTACAGCCTTGATTGCCAACGGTATGTATGACCAGGCTAAGCGTCAGGGCGAGACTAACATGGAGTCGATGCGCAGTGCTATTGCTAAGGGCCGCACAGTTGTGACCACCAGCTCTACATGTACCTTCACCATGCGTGACGAGTACACCCATCTGCTCGAGGTCGACAACCACGACGTGCGCGATCACCTCACACTGGCAACTCGCTTCCTGTTCCAGCTCCTGGACGATGGCAAGATTAAACTCGCCTTCCGCGATGACTACAAGAAGCGCGTGGCTTATCACACAGCATGCCACATGGAGCGCATGGGATGGGCCATCTACAGCACATCGTTGCTCAAGATGATTCCCGGCCTTGACCTGGTGATGCTCGAGTCTCAGTGCTGCGGTATCTCGGGAACATATGGTTTCAAGCGCGAAAATTATGAAACTTCGCAAAAAATTGGTGACTCGTTGTTCAATGCCATTGCCGAGGCCGATGTAGAGGCAGTAACCACAGACTGTGAGACATGTAAGTGGCAAATTGAAATGTCAACAGGCACTCCTGTACTCAACCCGATTTCAATTATCGCCGATGCACTTGATGTAGAAAAGACAATAGAATTAAATAAAAATCGTTAATATAACAAGAATCACTTCTGATTATGGCTAAAGAGAATGTTTACAGTTCGCTGGGCGAAAGCAGAAAGAAATTCATGTCATGGCAGATGAGGACCATCCTCGTTACCATGATAGGTTATGCTATTTTCTACTTCGTACGCAAGAACTTTTCAGTGGCTATGCCGGGCATGACCGCTGAGTATGGTATTACAAACAAGAGTTTTGGTTGGATCATCTTTTTTGGTTCAATCACATATGGCTTCTCACGCTTTGTAAACGGTTACACAGTTGACCGCTACAAAGGTCGCCTCGTTATGGCACTCGGTCTCATGCTGTGTGCCCTCTCAAACTTCGCATTTGGTTTTGGCGCTAACCTCAGTTCGCTCATCACAGGTACCGAGGCTGGCCCCGACTTCATCAGCATCCTCATCCTTGTGATGGGTGTTACTATCATCCTCAACCAGTTCTTCCAGGGTATGGGTTATCCCCCGTGCGCACGCATCCTGCCTCACTGGATTCACCCCAGCGAGCTTGCAACTAAGATGTCAATCTGGAACTGCTCACACTCAATCGGTGCTGCTCTTGCAGTAGTTGTTTGCGGTTATCTCTTGGGCTCTATGGGCCAGGATCTCAGTGCTAACGCCGAGGTAGTTGCCAATATTCAGGGCAACCTTGAGGCTAACGAGGTTAAGGACGCTGCTAACCAGGCACTCATTTATGCTGCTCACTATGGCGCATGGAAGTTCTGCTTCTATGTTCCCGCTTGCCTTGCACTTGTTGGTGCCATTGGTATCTTCATCGGCCTGCGCGACGAGCCCAAGGAGGTTGGTCTTCCCGATCTTCCCGACACTGGTCTTGGCGGTCTCAAGGAAGGTGGCATGAGCGCAGCTCGCCGCAAGAAATTTGAGAGCGTTATGGTATGGAAGAACCGTTGGGTTTGGACATTCTGTGTCGCTAACCTCTTTGTATATGTAGTTCGCATGGGTGTTCTCGACTGGGGTCCCAAGTTCCTCACTGAGGCACGCGGCCTTGACATCAAGAGCGCTACCTGGACAACTGCGGCATTTGAGATTGCCGGTATCGTGGGCACTCTCGTTGCTGGATGGTGCACTGACCATTTCTTCAAGGGTAAAGGCCACCGCATGTGTGTTGTATGTATGGCAGGCGCTGCTCTGTTCATGACCACATTTGCATTGCTGCCCGAGAGCGCTGGTATCACTCCCATCGCTGCAACTCTGGTAGGTGCTGGTTTCTTCATCTATGGTCCTCAGGCCCTCATCGGTATCGAGCTGGGTAACCAGGCAACTAAGGAAGCAAGTGCACGCGCTAACGGTATCGCAGGTATCCTGGGTTACCTCGGTTCAGGTCTTGCTGGTCTGCTCGTAGGTTACATCGCCGACATCTACGGCTGGACTACAGTATTCTATACAATCATTGTAGTCGCTATCATCGGTATGTTCATCCTCATCTCAATGTGGCAGGCACCTCGCGATGGTTATGAAAGAGCGTCTAAGATTGTTTATGACGAAGATTAATTGTTAGAAAAATAACACGTTTGGGCAGGGCGGAGCTCTGTTATCCGCCCTTCCAAAATTTTTATTTTTGATGTTACATAATCGTAACAATAACGTTAAGAAATTATGACAATGCAAGAATTTGACAAATATATGTCCCCTTACTCTCACGAGGAGTTAATGGAACGTTGCCGCAAGATCAAACACGTGGCACTGGATATGGACGGAACCATCTACATGGGCTCGACCCTGTTTCCTTATACCCACAAGTTCCTTGACACACTCACTGAGAATGGTATCAGCTACTCGTTCTTGACCAACAATCCCACCAAGAGCCACAAGGATTACCTTATCAAGCTCGACAAACTGGGCATCAAGGCCACCGATGAGCAGATGTACACATCATCACTTGCAACCATCGACTACATCAAGCAGCACCACCCCACTGCTAAGCGCCTCTTCACCCTGGGTACTCCCAGCATGCAGGAGGAGTTTATCAAGGCAGGCTTTGAGCTGTGTGAGGATGATCCTAACGACCGTCCCGACGTGCTCGTAGTGGCATTTGACACCACACTCGTCTACAGCCGCCTGTGCCGTGCTACATGGTGGGCTAGCAAGCTCGACATCCCTTACATCGCAACTAACCCCGACTGGGTGTGCCCCACCGACCAGGAGGTAATCCTCGTTGACTGCGGCTCGCTGTGCAAGGCTATCGAGGGCGCATGCAAGCGTCAGCCTGATGTAGTGATAGGCAAGCCCAACCCCAACATGCTGCTGTGCATACGCGACAAGATGGGCCTCCAGAGCGACGAAATCGCAATGGCAGGCGACCGCATCTACACCGACGTTGCTACAGCGCAGAATGCAGGTTCGCTGGGCGTGCTCGTGCTGAGCGGCGAGACTACTCTCGAGACAGCATTGGCCAACGACCCGCAGCCCGACATCACTGCCCTTAACGTGATGGAGTTTGCCAACCTGCTGGTTGAGGCACGTAAGAAATAAGAAACTACTATACAGTTTTAAGAGATTTAATAAAGAAAAGTCTATAACAAATTTATTATTAATTATTTACTAACTTTAATTTTACAATTATGAAAAAGTTTTTATCTTTCATGGTTGCTGCCGCAACTCTTTGCCCGGCAGTTTACGCAACTGAAGCAGCTGAAGCTCCCGAGGCTGAGGCTGAAGCTGTAGCTGAAGCAGCTGCTGAAGCAGCTCCCCAGCAGTCAGATGTTGAGAAGGTTCTCGCTAAGATGCCTAAGATCTCTGGTTATCTGCAGACTGGTTGGAACTTCACAAGCGACAAAAACAAATCTACATCTTCTTTCCAGGCTAAGCGTCTCCGCTTGATCATGGACGGTAACGTAGGTCCCAAGGTAGCATTCCGCTTGCAGATTGAGGCTTTCAACGGCATCAAAGGCTCAACCAACGGCAATGGCCAGAAGAACATCCAGGTTATGGACGCGTTCGCAACTTACACTGTAAGTCCCGCTTTCAAGGTTCGCGCTGGTCAGTTCTACACTCCCCTTGGCTATGAGAACTATGACATCTCTCCCGCAACTCTGGAGACTGTAGACTTCTCTAACATCGTTTACCGCATCGCTTGCCGCAACCCCTACGAGTACAACTTGGTAGACTACGGTCGTGACCTCGGTGTAATGTTCATGGGTGACCTCGGTGACAGTGGCAAGGGCTTCAAGTACTTCCACTATGATGTAGCAGTGACTAACGGTTCTATCCCCTGCAAGGATGATCCCAACAACACTAAGGATATCTATGTAAGCGCAACTATCCGTCCCTTCAAGAACTTCAACATCAAGGGTACTTTCAACTGGGGCGAGTATAGCTCACAGGCTCTCGCTGGTGGTACTGGCGCTGTAGCTCCCACAGGTGTTAACAAGTACAACCCCATGACTCGTTGCGTTGTTGGTGCATGGTACAACGATCCCAACGGTCTTGACGTACGTGGTGAGTATGGTTTCATGAAGTCAAAGGTTGACGGCAACAAGGTTGTTGATGAGAATGGTGCATATGCACTCGTTGGCTACCACGCTGGCAAGTTCCTCCCCCTCGTACGCTGGGATATGTACAAGGACAAGATGAACGAGACAGCTGCTGGTAACAACTACAACCGCATCCTCGTTGGTCTGACTTATCAGCCCATCAGCAACGTTAAGGTTCAGCTCAACTACGGTCACTACATGTATGATGAGGACAAGACTGGTCTTAAGAGCAGCGAGCAGGTTCAGCTCATGGGTCTCTTCAAGTTCTAATTCTTGACGAATCTTTTTCAAAAAATTAAAACCATTAAGGTGGGCTTAATGAGCCACACTTGGTTAGTTGGACCCACCTTAAATTCATAGACTTTTTAATAAATCATTATTAACTAACCAAACAAAAAACTAAATTATTATGAAGAAATTATTAGTTCTTCTCGCTGCTTGCAGCCTCGGTATGGCTGTTAACGCACAACACCTCGGTACTGAGTATCGTTTGAAGAAAGTCGTAACTGTTCCCGGACGTCAGGGCGTAGCTGCTGATAAGAATTACTTCTACATCAGCGACACTCGTGGTCTGTATGTTTACGATCACAACTGGAACCTCGTTAACAAGCGTGTAAAGAGCGACAGCGATCCTCTGTTCAACAATCCTGATGTAAACAACGGTGGTGCTAACCACTTCGGTGACATCGACGTTTATGATGGCAAGATCTACACAGGTAACGAGTACTTCAACCTGGGTCGTGGTCAGAACATCTCTGTTGACATCTACGATGCTAAGACTCTCAAATATATTGAGTCAATTCCTTGGAAGCCCGAGAGCGGCCAGGTAGAGGTATCAGGTCTTGCTGTTGACCGCGAGCGCAATCTCGTATGGCTCAGCGACTGGGTAGACAGCCGTTATGTATATGCTTACAGCCTCGAGACTAAGCAGTACTACACTAAGGTTCAGTGCCGCCCCGAGCCCTACTGGTGCCAGGGTATCTTCATCGTAGACGGAACTATGCTTCTTGCTGCTGATGACGGTGAGTCAACTTACCACATCGCTGACAACGTTTACAAGATGGACATCACAGGTGCTCCCTTCACCGGCCTCGTTGACGGTACAGAGCCCGTTAAGGACACTCCTTGGAGCGTTAAGACTGACAAGAAGGGTGCTGTTGTAAAACGCACTGGTAAGATCGCTGGTGGCGCTATGGGTGGCAAGGTTACTCTCCTCCGTGAGATGACTGACTTCCGTCGCGCTGGTGAGATCGAAGGTCTCTGCATCGATCCCAACACTGACGACCTGATGGTTCTCAACAACCGTGGTACTCAGATCATCCTTGGTATGAGCCAGGGCCCGTTCACTGGTGAAGGTTACACTGGTGAGATCCACGAGGTTTATGTATATGAGAAGATCAAATAATCTATATTGATTATTTAGAAATTTCATAGATGATCTCGCCCGTGCTGCTCGTTAGAGCGGCACGGGTTTTTTTATAGCCTTTATAGCTGGTATAGCCTTTATAGAAGGTATAGCCTTTATAGTAATTTTTTTTGAGGGAGGGTGGATGGTGTGTGGGAGGGGCTATTGAGTGGTGGGGTGTTGTGGGTGTGTTGTATTGTGGAGTGTGTTGTGTGTTGTGGGGTGTGGGGAGGTGACATTTTTACAATTTTATTTCCCATTTTTACTATTTTAGCAGTTAACATCTTTGATGTTAGCGCTTTTTTTTATAATTTTGTAGGAGGTAAAATTGATAAATAAATTCTTTAAGACAAAACATAAATTATTAATATATTAATTCATTGATTAACTTCAACTTATTATGGCAAATTTTTTAGCTCCTCCCGCTCACAAGCCTGAGCAAACCGGACCTGAAGCCGATGCTCGTTACAAAGCATTACGCTGGCAAGTCTTCTTCGGTGCCTTCATTGGCTATGCTGCGTTCTACATTGTGCGCAAGAACTTGTCAATGGCGATTCCGTCAATTACCGAGTTGACCGGTGGTGCAATCACCAAGGGTGACCTCGGTACTGTATTGGCAATGAATGCCGTTGCTTATGCATTTGCTAAGTTCTTCATGGCAACAATCAGCGACCGCAGTGATGCCCGCAAGTTCCTTCCCCTGGGTTTGATTTTGTCAGCCCTCTCGATGATGTTCATGATTGTCCCCATCGCAGGACTTGACATCGCTAACAATCCCGGCAACAAGTGGTTGGCTATCATTATTATGGGTGTGCTCAACTTCCTTGTAGGTTGGTTTAACGGTATGGGTTGGCCTCCGTGCGGCCGCGTGATGACTCACTGGTTCTCACAGAACGAGCGTGGCACATGGATGAGTTTCTGGAACTGTGCCCACAATGTGGGTGGTGGTCTCGTAGGCCCCATGGCTACTTATGGCGCACTGTGGTTTGGTAACTGGTTCTATGGCACTCACGAGGAACTTTACTTCCTGGCTGGTACGTTTATCTTCCCGGCAGCAGTGGCTCTGCTCGTTGCAGTTATTGCTTACTGTCTGCTCCGTGACAATCCTCAGAGCTGTGGTCTCTCTTCAGTTGAGAAGTGGCGCAACGACTTCCCCAAGAATTACAGCGCTAAGAGCGAGGAAGTTCTCTCAACTAAGGAAATCCTTTTCAAGTATGTCCTCAACAACAAGATGCTGTGGTTCGTAGCCCTGGCTAACGCATTCGTTTACCTGGTGCGCTACGGTGCTCTTGACTGGGCTCCCACACTGCTTACTGAGAAGGGTATCGACATCAAGAGTGCAGGCTGGGCTTACTTTGCATTTGAGTATGCTGCAATTCCCGGTACTATCATCTGCGGTTGGATTAGTGATAAGGTGTTCAAGGGCATGCGTGCACTTCCCACCATCATCTTCATGGCTCTCGTGGCTATCTTTATCGTGATTTACTGGCAGGCTGGTAACAACTTGACACTTAACCTTATTGGTCTCGTGGGTATTGGTTTCTTTATCTATGGTCCCGTGATGCTGATCGGTGTTCAGGCACTTGACCTCGCTCCCAAGAATGCTGCAGGTACTGCAGCTGGTCTCACCGGCTTCTTCGGTTACTTCTTTGGTACTGCAGTGCTCGCTAACACACTGCTCGGTTACATTGCTGAGATTAACCTGAATGGCACATTTATCCTGTTGCTTGCAGGTTGTGTTCTCTCAATCCTCTTCATGGCATTCACTTACAAGGAGGAACGTCACCTGATGAAGGAGAAGAAATAATCCTCTTAGCAGGTAATTAAATAACAATAAAGAGGCTGTCTCGTAGTGATCGAGGCAGCCTCTTTTATTTCTAGGTTTTTTAAAGCTCTCTAGGCTCTCTAGGCTCTCTAAGCTCTAGGTTCTCTTAGCTCTCTAGGTTTTCTAGGGGTTGTGTGGGGCTAGAGGCTTTCTTTTTTTCTAGCCCCTCAATCTAGGAGGGGCTAGGGGGGAGAGTCGTTACTTGGTTTTGTTCTTGAGGACCTGCATCCAGTAGCCGCCTATCACTGAGCGGGCACGGAAGCTTACCCACTGGCCGCTGTCGGTGTGGTGCCAGTCGCTGATGGGCACGCGTGAGGTGGTCTCGTTGATGAACTTGTGCACGGGGTCGGTGAGCGCTTGGAAGGTATCCATGTCGCTTGCCATGGCGGCTGTCCACATGATCCAGTCGTTCTTAGTGTACTCGCGACGGCAGTCCAGAGGCAGGCCGTAAGCGTTCTGCTTGGTGAGGTAATACTTCACTTCCTTAGCGGTCACGTCGTCAAAGAGGTGGGTTCCCCACATGGTGTCCCACACCATGTTGTACTTCTGGCTCCATGTGTCGGGGCGGTCAAAGGCGAGGCGGTAGTGGTCACCACCGTCGGCAGCCATCTCTTTCCACTTTGCAGCCATTTCCTTAGCCTTAGCTCCATACTGTGCCGCCACGTCGCTCTTGCCCATCATCTTGGCCAGCTCGGCATAGGCCTGAACGCCCATGATGGCTTTGATAGAGAGGTTGGCGTTGTGTGCCCAGTGACCGGCGAAGTCGTCGGTACAGAGCTGGTTGGTGGGATCAAGGCCGTTTTCTACCAGATAGTCGGTCCATGTAGTGAGGATGTCCCAGTACTGGGCTGCATAGTTGGCGTTGCCCTCAGCCTTAGCGATGGCTGCGGCAAGGATTACCATGTTGCCGCTTTCTTCCACGGGCATGTCGCCGCTGTAGGCCTGTCCGTTAGCGATGGGGTAGGTGCCCAGGTCGTGTGCCGCAAAGGGCTTGTTCCAGCGGTGTGTGCGGCTGTATTCAAAGATACTTGTCATCATGCCCTTCTGCAAGTCGGGGTTGTATGCCAGGAATAGGGGGGCAGAGGGATAGGTGAGGTCGACGGTGTTGATGCAACCGTTAGAGTTGTTCTCCTTAGAGAACCACATGAGGCGGCCGTCGGCATCTTCAAAGAGCTTGTGTGCCGCCATCACCTGACGGTAGCTGGCTGCGAGCACCTCGGCATATTTCTTGCCACCTGCCTTGAGACCGTCGTTGTAGATTGTCTCGTCCACGCGGCGGCAGTGGTCCATGATCTCGTCGTATCGTGCAGCATATTTTTCAAAGCAGTCAGTGATTGAAACTTTGCCGCCGTGGGCCCAGTAGCCCTTGCGCAGGTCGTGCATGTACTTGATTGAGTACACGTCGTCATATCCCATCATCATGTATCCGCTGGCGGGGGCGTCCTTGGTGACGATGCCCAGGTTCTCGGTGTAGGCCATTGAGGGATAATTGCGGCCCTTGAGCGATACAACCTCGGTGCCGTTGCTCACAGCATAGCCACGGTTGATAAACTGCATGCGTGTGTCGCTGCCCAGTGCCACGCTGCCGCAGCTACGTCCTGCCACGTAGGCATAGCCCCAGTCGCAGCATATCTGGTCGCCGGCGCGGTCACAGTAGGCCTGAGAGATAGTTCCGCCCTTGGCATAGCTGAGGTTGCCATGGGTGAATGTGGTGGCTACAGTAGCCTGCGACTCCTCGCGCACAGCCATCTCGGGAGTGGTCTCCAAGTAGAGCTGCACGTCGTGTTTCTTCTTGTCGAGCGCACGCACGCGGTAGCTGATGTAGTTGACGGGAGTCGACAGCAGGTCAAGGTCGTCATAGACCTGCGGAGCGGTGAACACGAGGTCCAGCTCAACTGGGCCGCAAGCCATTGTGTAATAAGTGGATGTGGCCATCACTGTGCACGACTTCTGCACGGCCGTGTTGTCAAAGTTGACGGTGCCTCTCTTCTCCTTGTAGAGGCCCATGTCGAGGTAAGCGCCGCCCGAGCCGTTGTGCACGTGTGCGGCCAGCATGTTCTTGCCGGGCTTGAGCAGTTTCTTTTGCTCGGGGGTGAGCTTGTGCTTGAAGCCCAGGCCCCATCCGCCACCTCCCACGAGCTTGACGCCGTTGAGGTAGATATCATAGTCATCGTCGTGTGAATAAACGAGGTAGATGTCACCGTCCTTGCTCAGGTCGCCCACCTCGATGGTGCGGCGCACATAGATATCGGTGTTGTTGCCTCCCCAGGGCGACTGCACGCGTGGATACTCGCCCTGTGAGCCCCAGGCAGCCTTTTCGCGGCGCCACGATGAGTCGTCATAGGTGGGTTTGTTCCAGTCGTCGCTGGCGGGCTTGCTTCGCATCACTGCAGCTTCCCATGTGGCCTCGTCGGTCATGGGGATGATAGTTTCCAGTGCCAGTTTGTCCTTGCCCAGGAAACGGTAGGTCTTGCCGTCAACTCGCAGGGCACCCAGCAGCGGGCGGTACTGGTCGCACCAGTGCTGTGCGCTCTGGTCCATGAGGTTATCGCTCATTGACCACACTGAGAAGAATGGGTCGCTGGTGAGCAGAGGCACTGCGGGCAGGCGCAGGTCGCTCTGTGCCACAGGTGTGAAAACATCGGCTGCTACAGCGGGGCATGTGGCCATGGCTGTCGCAGCAAGGGTGGATAGTAAGATTTTTTTCATAAAGTGTAAGAACGTTTTTCGTTGTTATGTTCAGTATGCTTTATAAAAATAACGCATCTTGAGCTTGTTTTATTGTGGCGAGGTGCCAATTTACTGTGCTTGTGGCAAGGTGTGGAGCTGGAGGGTGGTGAAGCTGCGATGGACTGTGATTTTGCAATATGGGATTTTTTTCGTACCTTAGCAAATTATTTGGTGCAGTGTATGGTGGCCCGTTGTCGCCGTGCACTTGTATCAGTGTACTTAAACTACTGACAATAAATGACAAACGAAAGAAAAATACGCGTTGGCATTACCCAAGGGGATACCAACGGAATAGGGTATGAGGTAATACTGAAAACACTCTCGACGCCCGAATTTTGTGAATTGTGCACTCCAGTCGTGTATGGCTCGAGCAAAATCATGACCTTCCACCGCAAGGCCATCGAGATGCCGTCGTTCCCGGTCAACAACGTGCGCAACGGCAACTTCAAGGAGGGTGCCGTTAACCTCGTGGAAGTGATGGGCAACGAAGAGGTGAAGGTCGAGATGGGCCAGCCCGACAAGCAGGCCGGTCGTGCAGCCTTCCTGGCACTTGAAGCCGCTGTGGCAGCGCTCAATAATGGTGACATCGATGTGCTGGTGACTGCTCCCATCAACAAGGAAAACATCCAGAGCGAACATTTCACTTTCCCCGGACACACCGAGTATCTTGAGGCTTGCACCGGCGAGGGCGACAAAGCGCTGATGGTGCTGTGCAACGAACGCCTGCGTGTGGCGCTGGTGACCACTCACCTGCCCATAGCCCAGGTGCCTGCAGCCATCACTCCTGATGCCATCATGGAGAAACTGCGCATCTTCAACCAGTCGCTCAAGCGCGACTACTGCATAGGCAAGCCCCGCATTGCCGTGCTATCTCTCAACCCCCACTCGGGCGAGAACGGTCTGCTTGGAGCCGAGGAGAAGGATGTGATCATCCCCACCATCAAGGCTGCTTATGAAAAGGAGCGCATCATGTGTTTCGGTCCCTATGCTGCCGACGGTTTCTTTGGCAACGGTATGTTTAACAAGTTTGACGGTGTGCTGGCGATGTATCACGACCAGGGCCTCGCAGCCTTCAAGACGCTGGCAATGGACGATGGCGTCAACTTCACTGCCGGCTTGCCCGTTGTGCGCACCAGCCCTGATCATGGCACAGGCTATGACATCGCAGGCAAGAACCTGGCCCACGAGAACTCTCTGCGTCAGGCCGTCTACACAGCGATAGACATCTATCGTAACCGTCTCACCTGGGACGAGTCGCACGCTAACCCCCTGCGCAAGCAATATTTTGAGCGCGGCAAGGATAATGTGGTGCTCGACCTCACTAAGGATGAGTAAGCGGTAACGTCAACGAAAACTAAAATGCTGGCGCATTTTCACGAAAACGATAACGAAAACATCTAGAAAATCTAGGACCTCTAGAATATCTAGTATAAAATAATAACAACTATGCATTACGCAATAATAGCAGCCGGCGAGGGTTCTCGCCTTGCCCAGGAGGGCGTGAGCAAGCCCAAACCCCTGGTAGAACTCAATGGTGAGGCCATGGTGCTGCGCCTCATGCACATCTTTGAACGCTGCAACGCCGAGAGCATCAGCATCATCGTCAACGAGTTTATGACCGAGGTGCGCGAGTTTGTAGAGAAACTGGAGCTGAGTGTTCCGGTCAATGTAGTGGTTAAGACTACTCCCAGTTCAATGCACAGCTTTTGGGAGCTGAGCAAGGTGATACCTGAGGGCAAGTTCTGCCTCACCACGGTCGACACAATCTTCCGCGAGCCCGACTTTGCCCGCTACATCCAGGCCTTTGAGGCCGACGAGGAGCACGACGGCATGTGGGCGGTGACTCCCTTTATCGAGGACGAGAAGCCCCTATATGTGGAGGTCGACAATGACCAGGACATGAACGTCACTGCTTTCCGCGATCAGGCTTGGGACGGAGCCAAGTATGTGTCGGGCGGCATCTATGCTATGGACAGCAAGGCGTTCAAGGTGCTGGACCACTGCATTGAGAATGGTGTGTCGCGCATGCGTAACTTCCAGCGCGCGCTAGTTGATGCCGGCATGCACCTCAAGGCATTCTCCATCGACAAGATCATCGACGTGGACCATGCCAGCGACATCGCCGTTGCACAAAAATTCATAACAGAATAATCCAAACAACCGATGCGTTAGCCTTGTTTTTCGTAGCGAGCAGCGCGAGCGTTTCGTAACAAGCGAAGCGACGCGTATCGTAGCGAGTCTCAGACGAGCGTTTCGTTATACAGAATAAATTAAACTACAATCGATGCGTTAGCCTAGTTTTCGTAGCGAGCCTCGCGAGCGTTTCGTAGCAAGCGTGAGCGCCGCGTATCGTAGCGAGTCCTAGACGAGCGTTTCGTTATACAAAATAACTATGGCAGATATAACAATTGCCGGCATACTCAGAGCCGGAGCTTACTCTCCTAACCACATAGGCAACGACACAGCAATCTTCAATGCCGTTGCCGACCAGCTGCGCAAGCGCGGTTGCCTCGTTAACATCTACAGCGAGGACCAGTTTAACAAGAACGGAGTGAAGGAGGACATCATCCTCAACATGTGCCGTGAGCGCGAGTCGATAGCACGCCTGCAGCAGCTCGAGGACGAGGGACGACTGGTCATCAACTCGGGCTACGGCATCGAGAACTGTACCCGTGAGCGCATGACCCGCATCCTGCTGGGCAACAACATCCCTTACCCCGAGAGCCTCATTGTCAACACTAACGAGAACGTCAAGCCCCTCATCAAGGAGGCCGGTTTCCAGAGCTGCTGGATCAAGCGCGGCGACTTCCATGCCATGCACAAGGAGGACGTGAGCTATTGCCGCCACGCCGAGGAGGCTCAGGAAGTGCTGCAGGAGTACTTCTACCGTGGCATCACACGTGCTGTCATCAACGTGCATCTGGTGGGCGACCTCATCAAGTTCTACGGCATCAAGGGTAGCCCCTTCTTCTACTGGTTCTACCCCTTTGACGAGGGACACAGCAAGTATGGCCTGGAGCAAATCAACGGCCGCTCGCAGGGACTCAAGTTTGACGAGGACCACCTCAAGGATATATGCAACCGTGCCGCCGAGGAACTCAACACAGTCATCTATGGCGGTGACTGCATAGTGGGCGAGGATGGCGAGGTGCGCATCATCGACTTTAACGACTGGCCCAGCTTTGCGCCCTGCCGCGACGAGGCTGCGCCCCACATTGCCAAGGCTGTTCTGGCACTTGTAAAGGAATTTAGGAATAAGTAAAGATTGGAAAAGGGTTATTTAGATGAATTTTAAAGAATTAAAACAGCAATACAAGGCGTCGCTCAAGTCGATGGACACCGAGGAACACATCGACCTGGCGTTTTATCGTCCCATGGGCTTTGCCTGGGCCATCTTGTTTGCCAAGCTAGGCATATCGCCCAATGTGGTCACCATAGCCTCAATTTTTCTGGGCGTGGGTGGCGGCATCCTGCTCTACTTTGGCGCAGAGCCTTACATCTGGCTCAACTACCTGGGCGTTTTCCTTATCATCTGGGCCAACACCTATGACAGCGCCGACGGTCAGCTGGCACGCCTCACCAAGCAGTATTCGCGCATAGGCCGCATCCTGGACGGCGTGAGCGGTGACTTCTGGTTTGTGGCCATCTACATCGCTATCGTGCTCAGGGAGATTACCTTTGGCGATAAGCTGCTGGGCGATTACTTCGGCAGCCATGCCTGGCTCATTTGGGTCATCGCGGTGGCGGCTGGCGTGTGCCACGCTAAGCAGGCAGCGATGGCCGACTATTATCGTCAGTTCCACCTCTTCTTCCTCAAGGGCGAGGAGGGTAGCGAGCTCGACAGCACCGAGCAACTCGACAAGGAGAATGCCGGCCTCACATGGAGCGGCAACTTCATGAAGAAGCTCACCATGATGTTCTACCGCAACTACACCGCTAACCAGGAGGTGATGACTAAGAACATGCAGGCGCTGCGCCGTGCCCTCAAGGAGCGCTACGGCAAGGCCATCCCGCAGGAGTTCCGCGAGTCGTTCCGCCTCAAGAGTTTGCCCCTGATGAAGTACACTAACATGCTGTCGTTCAACACCCGCATCATCGCGATGTTCCTCTCGGTAATCTTTGAGATGCCGTGGCTGTACTTCGCCTTTGAGCTGGTAGTGCTCAACACCATGATGGTGTATATGATTGTGCGTCACGAACACATTTGTAAAAAATCAATCGACGAAATCAAGTAAATGGAAAAACTTACCGACATTTCAGGCGTTATATTTGACTATGGTGGCACCATCGACAGCCGCGGTGTGCACTGGAGCGAAGTTTTGTGGGCTGGATACCAGTATATGGAAGTGCCCGTCACTAAGGAGCAATTCCGCGAGTGCTATGTCCACGCCGAGCGTGAACTGGCACGTGTGCGCCACATCCTGCCTAACGACGACTTCCTGGACCTGCTGCGCAAGAAGGTCAACATCGAGCTCGACTATCTCGTGGACAAAGGCCTCATTGCTGAGAACAGCGAGGTGGTGAGCGAAGGTATAGCACAATATTGCTACAATGCAGCCCGCGAGTGTGTCGAGGAGGCCCGTCCTGTGCTCGAAGCACTCAGTGCTAAGTACCCCATGATGCTGGTGAGCAACTTCTATGGCAACGTTGACAGCGTGTTGCGCGACTTTGATTTGCGCAAGTATTTCAAAGGTGTGATAGAGAGTGCTGTAGTGGGAGTGCGCAAGCCCAACCCCACGCTCTTCCGCCTGGGCGTTGACGCCCTGGAAATGCCTGCCGGGAATGTTGTAGTTATAGGCGACAGCCTGCGCAAGGACATCGAGCCTGCCGAGTCGCTGGGCTGCAAGGTGCTGTGGATTAAAGGCAAGGGCTGGACAGCCGACGAGGATGCCCAGACTCATCCCTGCACTATCAAGAGCATCCTTGAGGTGCCCGCACTGGTGCTGTGACGTCTCCGTTTGGCCTCAGAGGGAGACTGTGACCATAATATTGAATTTTGATACAAAAACGGTAGTTTGAGATTGGTGCATCATTTGCATTTGTTAAACAAAAATGCCGTTTTGTCTATATGATTTAACTAAAATTTATTGTTAGGTCAAATCTTTAGTGGTTTTTAACGAATTCTTAAAGCTTTTTTGTTTTATAGTAGCGAAAAAGTTTGTACTTTTGTCCCGCATTTCCTGCAAGGGGATGTATTGACTAGAAATTAACTATACATTATTAATAAATTAAAAATGGCAAATCAAATCGCAAAACCCGCTACCGGCAAACTTGGTATCATGGTAGTAGGTCTGGGTGCAGTTAGCACCACATTTATCACTGGTGTGCTCATGGCACGCAAAGGTCTGGCTAAGCCTGTAGGTTCAACCACTCAATATGACAAGATTCGCGTTGGCCGCGGTGCTGACAAGAAGTATCTGAAGGTAGACGAAATCGTTTCTATGCCTTCACTCAACGACATCGTTTTCGCAGCTTGGGACGTATATCCCGCTAACGCTTACGAGAGCGCTATCAACGCTGAGGTACTCAAGGAGAAAGACATCAACCCCGTTAAGGATGAACTTCTCGCTATCAAGCCCCTCAAGGCTGGTTTCGACAAGAACTATGCAAAGCGTCTCGACGGTGACAACGTTAAGGACGTGAAGACTCGCTGGGAGATGGCTGAGGCCCTCCGTGAGGATATCCGCAACTTCAAGGCTGAAACTGGCGTAGAGCGCGTTGTTGTGCTCTGGGCTGCTTCAACTGAGATCTACGTTGCTCCCAACATGGCTGTTCATGGCACACTCGCTGCCCTCGAGCAGGCAATGAAGGACAACGACACTGCTAACATCGCTCCCTCTATGTGCTACGCTTATGCTGCACTGATGGAGGACGCTCCCTTCGTAATGGGTGCTCCCAACACTACAGTTGATATCCCCGCAATGTGGGAACTCGCTGAGAAGAAGCAGCTTCCCATCGCTGGTAAGGACTTCAAGACTGGCCAGACTCTCGTGAAGAGCGGTTTCGCTCCCATCATCGGCACTCGCATGCTGGGTCTGAACGGTTGGTTCTCAACTAACATCCTGGGTAACCGCGACGGTCTCGTACTCGATGAGCCCGCTAACTTCCGCACTAAAGAGGTTTCTAAGCTCTCTACCCTCGAGTCAATCCTCGTTGCTGAGAAGCAGCCCGACCTCTACACTGACTACTACCACAAGGTACGTATCAACTATTATCCTCCCCGCAACGACAACAAGGAAGGCTGGGACAATATCGATATCTTCGGCTGGATGGGCTATCCCATGCAGATCAAGATCAACTTCCTGTGCCGCGACTCTATCCTCGCTGCTCCCCTGTGCCTTGACCTGTGTCTCTTGATCGACCTCGCACACCGTGCAGGCCGCTGGGGTACTCAGCGCTTCTTGAGCTTCTTCCTCAAGAGCCCGCAGCACGACTACACTCAGGACGAGGTGCCCGTAAACCACCTGTTCCAGCAGTATGTTATGCTCAAGAACGCTATCCGCGAGATGGGTGGCTATGAGGCTGACGAAGAAATCGACTAATCTTTAGACGATTAAATAGATTTTTCATAATGGCGACCGCTGTCCCCTGTGGACAGCGGTCTTTGTATATGGTGGGTTCTATTAATTCTGAGAAAAGTATCGATCAGCGGAAAACCCTGTTTGGCAAGAATAAAAGCTAAGTCAAAAAATGTGTGGATTGTAACCGTATCTTTGATGGGAATTTTTACAAAACAATAAAACCTCATGATGAGGGGTGTCATTCCACCATATACGCCACAACTAAGCACCAACCAAGATTGTCTGTTGAACCAGAATGGACTCAGTTGAAATTAGCTGGTGGGCTTTGGTGATTCCATGTGTGGCTCTGTGACGCGGGAGGATGGGATTATCCTCGTCGACGAGCCCGTGAGGGCGCTATCAGCTGACTTTACAGGGGGTTACGTTTCTATCGCATTATGGTACAATTGTTGGGGGGTGGTCCATTTTACTGTTGTTGGTTAATTTGTGGTCCATAAGAGAATAGTTGTTGTATAAATGTGCCAAAGAGTATCGTTTTTTTTAGAATTTGTTTGGTATTTGGGAAAAAAGTTATACTTATTGCGCAATAAAAGGTGGTAATGCTGTCATTTGTGTATTTTTTGGGGTGTCCGTTTGGACTCGAAATTTGATCGCATACTTGAATGTTTGATTGCATACTTGATTAATGATATTTCAAATAAAGACAGTAAAATTTAATAGTGGAAATTTAGTTTATTAATCCTATAATTATTTACATTATGAAGAAAAGTTTACTTCTCGCAGCTGTTGCATGTGCAACAATGTCGGCAAGCGCAATGACTCAGTTCAGCGCAAACGCAAAGTCTTTTGAACTCGGTGCTAAGCACTCTATGACAATGGGTACACTCAACGTTTCTAACGGTGTTAAGCTGATGGAAGACGTTGACATCGCAGGCGCTTATGTAGGTGCTGCTGTTACCGATGATCCCGTAAACTCTTGCGGTGCTGTTGTTATCGAGGCAAACCCCACTGCTGCTAACACTTACACTGTTTATGGTGCTTTCTTGGGTCTTCCCGACGCAGCTGTTACTGCAACATACGCCGATGGTAAGCTCACTATCCCAGCTGGCCAGCAGGTTTACAACTCCTCAACTTATGGCCCCGCTGCCCTTTTCGCAATGGACGATGAGGGTATTTTTGATATCGTTCTTTTTGTAGAAGAAGACGGTTCTCTTGTTCTCGATCCCAGCCTCAAGGTTTCTATGATTCTCACAACCGGTAGCTATGCAGGTTATAGCCTTGGTGACACTTATGCTTACTACAAGTTACTGGTACCCAACGGTACTTGCACATTCGATGCTTTCGAGCCCAGTGCTGATGGTCTTGTTCCCTCTGATCCCGATGTTGAGACTTACAACACTCACGTATCAATTGACAAGGATGCCAACGGCAATGTAATTGGTGGTGTTGTTTACGGTTTTGATAATATGACTTGGCTCGGCTTCACTGCTGACGCACAGGGTAATGTTCAGTTCAGCAACGATAAGGTTTACTACTATGGTCAAGGTTATGCTCTGGCATTTGCAACCGACATCGACGAGGAAGGTCACTTCTACACTAATGTAGGTCCCACTGGTACTATCAATGTAGAGGAAGGTACAATCACAATGCCCAGCTGGACTTTCATCCTGCCCACAACAGGTTCAAAACCCACTTACTACATCCTCAACAACGTTAAGAAGAACTGCGTTGTAACATTCCCCAAAGAGGTTCCCACTGCTATCAACGACATCAACGTTGAAAAGGCTAGCAAGGCTGTTAAGATGATTGAGAACGGTCAGGTTGTTATCGTTAAGGACGGCGTTAAGTACAACGTAGCTGGTCAGGCAATCAAGTAAGTAAAAGTTTAAAGGTTTAAGAGTTTAAAGGTTTAACTTTTAAGAGTTGAATAGTTTAAAGGTTTAAAAGTTTAAAAGTTTAAAGCAATTACCTTATAGACGCAATACAATGCCACGGGTTCTATTGCTGAACTCGTGGCTTTTCTTATAATTTATTAATTTTTATGCAATTTTTCTTAGGTTGCTATACCAAATAACGGTAAAAGTGGACAAAATATAATTATTTTTCAAATTTTTGTAGCAATTATTTTGTAAATGTGGATTTTTTGTTTTAATTTTGCGCCATGTTTTTACAAA
>JAKSLZ010000020.1 GCA_024400935.1 Muribaculaceae bacterium
GCGTCAACAATATCCTTTACACCGTGTTCAGCCACGAGAAACCCGATGGCGATGCTGGCGAAATGGAATTTGTAGTTCGCAAGTGGGACACTACTGACGGCAAGCTGCTCGCCACTAACACATATTCCAAGAGCGCTAACCTGGAGTCACGCGGCATGTGCTACAACCCCGTTGACAAGAAGGTGTATGGTCTGTTTTACCTCACCGACGTGGCACTCGACATCAATGAGCTCGACCCCGAGGACATCCAGGAAGGTTACACCACCGATGCCGGCTATGCACTGTGCACCATAGACCTCAACACAATGGAGCTCACCCAGATCACTCCGGGCATCTACTATGATAACTTCGTGACACTGGCATGCTCGCCCAAGGGCAAGCTCTACTCAATGACCGCAGGCGGCACAATGTGCGAGTTTGATGCCCAGACAGGTCTCATCCGCACCAAGACTGTCATCATCGACGGCGAGGAAGAGGCAGTAAACTACTATGAGACATCAGGCGTCAAGTCACAGTTCAAGCGTCAGGCTGCATGCTTCGACATGAAGACCGGCAAGATGTACTGGAACGGCTATGTTAACAACGGCATGGGTTACAACGAGTATGGTTCATACGGTCCTCTGAGCGACAAGGAATGGCGCACTAACGGCAAGTATGACACAGCACTCTATGAGGTTGATACCGAGACTGGCAAGGCTACCAAGATCGCCGATATTCCCAACCGCATGACATTCTCGGCACTGTGGATTCCCCAGGACGACGACGTTGTTGTTCCCACCGACACCAAGGTTACCCTTGACGTGGAGGCGTTCAACATGAACCTCAACACTAAGATGCTCGTTCAGGCAAGCGTAGAGCCCCAGGAGGCTGCTAAGGCTGGCTACACATGGTCGTCAAGCGACGAGGAAGTTGCTACCGTTGACGCTCTGGGCCGCATCACTGCTCTCAAGGCAGGTCAGGTAACTATCACTGCAACTGCCAACGACGGCAGCGGCGCAACCGGCAACTGCGTAATCAATGTGGTTGAGGCTGGCGACGCTAACGGCGACGGCTCAATCAGCATCGAGGATGCAAATTCAGTAGTAAACAAGATCTTAGGAAAGTAATAATTATAGGGTTATAAAAAAGTAGTAAATTTAACCCAGAAAGTGCATTAGGGCATGGATAAGATTTTAGATTATCATTGTGTCAGGATTTGCGCTATATTGAACGAGCATAGGGGTTCCTATGTGAGCGAAAGATAGCCCAAATCATGCCTATGAGAAGTAAAATATTGCCATTTGCTCCTAATGAACTTTCTGGGTTTAAGGGAGGCTCAATGTGACATTGAACCTCCCTTTGTTATGTGTGGTAGCGGCGTTATCTTTTGGTGCAGATGTGTTGCACCACCAGTCCTGCCAGTGTGAAGCCGAAGATGGCTGTGATGTGTGGCAGTGAGCCGTTGATTTGTGCCTTGCTGGCATTCCAGTCGTGTCCCTCAAGATGCTCTTTGCCGGCGGGCAATGTGGCCTGTGGCATGGTCTCGTCGTGTACGGGGCCTTTGTTCTCGAGTAGCTCGTCGCTGAAGACGCACTGCACGTTCTTGCTGAGCCACTGCTTGCGCTGACGCATGCGCTTGCGCATGGCCGATCCCAGCGGACAGCCGCGCACCTTCCAGAACTCGGCCACCTGTATGCGCGTGGGGTCGAGCTTGAGTGCCGCACCCATCGACGACAGCACGGTAGCCCTGGGCTGGCGTGTGGCCTCGACGAGCAGCGTTATCTTGTCCTTGAGCGAGTCGATGCAGTCGATGATGTAGTCATACTGGTCGAGATGAAAGCTGTCGCTGTTGTCGCTGCTGTAGATGTCCTGGATGGCAGTGATGTGTGCCTCGGGGTTGATCTCTAGCAGTCGCTTGCGCAGCACTTCCACCTTTACTTGCCCCACGGTGAGCGTGGTGGCCATGAGCTGGCGGTTGACGTTGGAGACGCTCACCAGGTCAGAGTCGACGATGGTGAGGTGCATGATGCCTGAGCGTATGAGGCTCTCGGCACACCATGAGCCCACACCGCCCACTCCCACCAGCAACACGTGCTGCCGGGCTATCGTTTCCATCGCTTCATTGCCCAGCAGGCGCTCGGCACGGTTGAATATTCCTTCCATCTGCTTAGTGGGCATTTGTGTTAGGTTCTCCTGTTTGTGTTGCCGCATTGCGGTCGGGGGTAGGATTAGGATTATTAGGAGTGTTAGGATTTTTGGGAGGGGTGTTAGGGGTTTCTTCGGGGATAGGGAGTTCGTGGAATACCTCCTCCTTAATGAGCTTTATTCTCTCTTCGGGAGTGATGCTCTGCCTGTGGACGAAGGTGTCGACATCCACAATCATCTGCTGCAGGCTGTCTGTGGCCATAGTTGCACTGTCAAGTTGCTGGTTGAGGATTTTTCCTTCCTCGATGGCTTTGTTCATGTGCACAAATGAGTAGGTGCCCCCTGCCATGCAAGCCAGCAGTGCCACAACGACGATGCCAAACGGTATCGCCAGTTTGTTTTTGGAAACGGTGCTTGATGTTGTCGCTGTTGTTGTGGTGGTTGTAGTTGTGGTTGATGTTCTCTGTTTGCCTTTGGGGTTGTTCTCGCTGATCTTTGTCACGGTGACATTCTCGCCGTTGTCCATGTTGTGTGGCGGGGGTGTCAGGTCTTCGTCCTCAACAGCTTCGCTCGACTCGTTTACCGAGATGTTTACCAGCACCACGGTGATGTTGTCTTTTCCGCCGGCTGCGTTGGCAGCGTCGATGAGCATCTGCATCTGTGCTTTCAGTGTTTTGCCGCTCTCCAGCACGCTGATGATTTGTGCGCTGGTTACCAGGTCGGTGAGTCCGTCAGAGCACAGCAGGTAAGTGCAGTTAGTGCGCGGAATGAGGGTTGTATCCACTTCGACCAGGTCAGTGTTAGGTCTCATGAATTCAGAGCCCACGCTGCGGCTGATGACGTTGCGCTGCGGGTGGTGCATCGCTTCCTCCTCAGTGAGCTCTCCTATCTCCTCGCGATAGCCCACGAGCGAGTGGTCGTGCGACAGCTTCTCGAGCTGACGGTTGCTGTATCGGTAAAAACGGGTGTCGCCCACGTGTGCCATGTGCACCTGTGAGTTCTTCTTGTCGAAGAGTGCTGCCGAGAGCACACAGCTCATGTTGCTGCGCTCAGGGTCGCGCTGACGCTCCTCGTAAATCTTGTTGTTGACATAAATCACTGCATCGCGCAGCAGTGTCTGGTGGTCGCCCTCGGTGTGCTGCTCCAGATACTCCACGATGCCTTCCTGTGCCATCTGTGCGGCTACCTCGCCGCCTTCATATCCACCCACGCCGTCTATTGCCACGGCCAGCAGGTAATTGCGTTTGTCCCAAATGGGTTGTGCGATGTAAGCGTCCTCGTTGTTGGTGCGCCGGCAGCCCATGTCGCTCTTGCCGCCTATTGTTATTCTTGCCATAACTGAGAGTCGTTAAGGATTATGAACGTTGGAATTTTACTGATACTGACTCGTTGATAAAGATGTTAGAGTTGTTGGCCAGCGGAGCCCACTTGATGGAGCTGCTTGCGCTCAGGTCCAGCGCACGGCCATTGAGCCTGGTGGGTGCGGTGGCTGCAATCTCAAAGCGACCGGTGTCGGTATTGAATCTGATGAGCACGTGGTCGTTTTTCACATCAGGCGAGTTGAGCTTGAAGATCTGGCGCATGTTGCGCGTGTCGTTGCAGCCTGATATGGTGATGTAAGTGTCAGTGATCTTGTAAGTGTAATTGTTGCCTTTGTCCTGGTACACGAGCTTGCCATAGCTGTCAGGCGGGTCAGTGACTGGCCCGGTTTGAGTGGGCGGCTCCATGTCGAAGGGGAGCGTGTAGACACCCTCGTCGAGAGCGTCCACCTTTTTCAATGCAGAGAAGTTGATGCTTCCACCTTGACCTATATTAGTGTTGTTGACCACTACCGACACTGTGACGTTGCGCTCGCTTGTCACGTTAGTGTTGCCCATATCGATGTCCTCAGTGTAGAGTTGCGCAAGGATGATGGGGTAAAACCTCTTGATGGTGAACGCCTCTTTCTGGGCTTCGGTCATCACCATGTCCTCGTTTCCCTCATACATGCCGTCGTCAACCAGGTTGCCTTCATAGGGGTAGAAGTGGAAATACCATTTCTTTGAAACCGGTGTGTAGTCGCTGTATTGCGACGAGTATTCACGTATGATCTTATACAGCGCTGAGACGATCTCGTTAAGGATGAGCTGGAATGAGGGCTTGCGCTGGTCATAGTCGGTGGGGTGCATGAAGATGTCAAACGCCATGGGAAACAACATGCGGTTGCCCAGCGACTCATTTTCAAGGTCAGTTTTGAACTGTTTGGAAATGTCGTTGAGCAGGTGCTGGTTTTTAAGAGTAGTGCGCACCTCCTCCTTCACCTCGGCTGGCTGTGTGGCAGGGACGTTGTTCCCGTTATCATTCTCTTTTTCTGGTTCGGGTTGTGGAATCAGTATATTTGCGAGTTTGTCAAGAAATCCCATAGTTGTGTTCAGTCTTTAATGATGTTGAAAAGTAAACTTACATGTTTGCTCAGGACGATGACGTCACCGTCGAGGAGCTGATAGGGCATTGTAGTCGAGTTGACCTCAATGATGTTGTCCCTGATTATCTGGGTGCGCTTTTGTGCCATTCTCAGGCCGCGCGCATTGCCATAGAGCACAAATCCCTTAGAGGGAAGGAACCCTATGTGTGCATGTGTGCGGCTCACATACTTGTTGTTTTCATATTCGGGCGACTGCGCATTGTCATCGATGGCGATGTGGTTAGTGTGTGTGCCGTTAGCGGTCTTGTGGCTCTTGCCGGCACCCACGTTGCAGCGATGGCGCGGCATAGCATAGATTTGCTCGCTGTCGAGCTCATACACGTCTTGCATCAGCGAGCCGTAGCCTTCGCGCTCGAGCACGCGCATGGTGGCACGCATGTGCTTGGGCTTGGGTGGCTCGGTGGTGCCTGTGTCGGGCTTTGTGCCAGGCTTGGGCGCATCGAGCAGGGTGGTGGCATAGTGCATGGTGCCCGGCTCTACCTCGATGTAGCTGAGCGCATCGTTGCGCTGGGTGGTCATCTCAATGCGGGCAAACTTGATACCCAGCTCTATGTCAAATTTCTCGGCCAGTTTGTGGGTGATCACACCCTCGGCAATGTCCTCGTTGAGCACGGCAATGATCTCAGGGTGCTCAATGAAGATGTGCAGCACGGTCTTGCCCACGTGGCGGTTGCCGGCAAACTTCTTCTTAAGGGCCTTGAAAGCCATGTTGATGATGTCTTTCTCGGCCGAGATGGCATCCCTGAATGTATAAGTGGGCCTTACGACGGCAGGCTCGGGCTGCGGTGTCTCAATAACCTGTGGTTGAGGTGCAACTGTAACTTGAGGCTCGGGCTGTGCCACGGGCTTGGTTGCGATCTTTGCTTCAGGCTCAGGCTCAATCTCTGTCTCGGGCTCAGGCTCAATCTCTGTCTCTGTCTCAATCTCTGTTTCGGGCTCAGGCTCAGGCAGCTCGGTTTTTGGAGCGGGAGCAATGATTGTATTCTCACCATTGTCGTCAATCACGGTGATGGTGTCGTCGTCATCTGGTTCGGGCTCGGGTGCAGGCTTAGGCACGGGCTTGGGCTGCACGGGCTTGGGCTGAACTTCGGGCTGAACTTCTTGTTGAGGTTCTTGTTGCTCATCGGCACCCAGTATTTTGAGTAGTATATTCTTGAAATTTGCCATATAATAGTTTGTTTATGTTTGTTCTTGAATTAGTTGCTTTGCGTCAATGCATCACTACCTGTTGTTTCCTTTGAAATAGGCCAGCTCATCGGTGAGTTCTTCGATTTGCTCCTTCAGCAGGCCCATCTGTCCTTCCATGATTTCAATCCTGTCTTGCAACGATTGCTTTTCGGCCTTGAGCGAGGTGTTGAGCAATTTCTCCTTCTTGAGTTGTGCAAGCAGCATTGCCGTCTGAGCGCTAGACTGTTTGTTGTCTCTGTTGATCGTTACGTTGCTGTCCTCCTCTTGCTCCAGGATGAAGTCATATAGCTCGCGTCCGCTGGCAAAACGGTCTTCGATGTTTTTCTCCAGGCATCGCATGATGAGTGTTTCCAGCCAGTCGGGGTAATCCTTTTTGTAGGTCTGGCCCGGATGGGTGGCCTCGAATGTAGAGCGGCGTGCATCCTGTATGGGCGGTGTCGGCACATTCTTGATGGCCTTCATGAGGTTGTACTCGGCCTCGGCCTGGTTTGACTTCTTGGTGTCAAACATGAAGGGAACATGCCCGGTGAGCATCTCATAGAGGATGATGCCAAACGAGAAGATGTCGCTCTGGCAAGTGATCAGGGCGTCATTGTCCCATTTCTCGGGTGCCTTGTATTCAGGCGCACCGCCATGGCGCACGCTTGAGCGCTGCACGTTGCCGTCCTGTATCGAGAGGCCAAAGTCGAGCAGCACATACATGCCGTCGGTGCGGCGCATGATGTTGCCCGAGTGCAGGTCGTTGTGGATGACCTGATATTTCTTTACTAACTCGGCCTTCTTGCGGTCGTCGATGAGCACCTTGCTGCCATCGTCGGGATCGTCCTGCAGGTCATCGATCTCGCGGTCCATACACGCCTTGTAGATGTCGTGGTGACAATAAGCCAGCGCTTTGCCTATCTCGCGTGCCAGATGCACTGCTTCGCGTGAGTCGACAAAGCGGTTGTTCTCGTCCAGATAGTGGTGCAGGTCCATGCCGTCGATGTAGTCCATCTCGACCAGAGCCTTGCTGTCGCGCAGCAGTGGCTGGTAGATGTGCACGATGTGCGGGTTGTTGCCGTTGCCCAGTCGCAGCAGTATCTTGCACTCGTTGAGAAACTTCTGGTATGTCACGTCATTCTCGCCGGTGGCAATGGTCTGGTTGAGCACGCGCACGGCACGCACATAGCCCAGCTGGTTGTGGCGCACCTTGTAGACCGATGCAAATGCGCCGCGGCCTATCTCGTCGAGCAGTGTATAGTCAGTAAGAAATGTTGCCATTTAAATATCGTGGTTTGCTAAAAAACTGGTAGTATTATTAATAGTACTCTCCATCCTCGTCAGCGCCGTCATACTCATCTTCATTGCCGATCTCGGGTCCGTCAAACACCTCGGGCAATTCTGCAGGAGCAGCTGGCTCTTCATAAACACTGGTTTCGGCAGGGGCAGCTTCTGCGGGAGCAGCCTCTTCTGCGGCGGGTGCGGCTGCCGAGTCACCGTCCTTGTATATATCGTTAAACGATGTGTTGCCTACTGTCTCAACGGGGTCTTCAGAGTAGTCCGTCGGTTTGGTCTGGCTGTTCCAGTAAGAATAGAAAAGCACGCCGGCCGTGATGATGACGATGACGGTCACAATCGCAATTGCAATGCCGCTGCCGCTGGATGGTGCCGGTGCGGGAGGGGTGGGGGGCTGAACCGGAGGTGCGGGAGGATTGGACCAGGGTTTATCGACGTGAACTGGGGGCAAGATGCTGGTGTGTTCATCGTCCTGCCCTTGTCTCAGTCGCTCAAGCTCTTGGTTTTTCTGCGCCAGTTGCGCCATGAGCGCTTCAAGGTGCTTGTTTTGCTCGGCAGTCTTGTTCTCGCTGGTCCATGTCAGGACAAAGTCATAGAGTTCGCGTCCGCTCTCAAATCGCTCTTCGGGTGCCTTGGCCAGGCACTTGGAGATGAGCAGCTCCAGCCACTCGGGATAGTCCTTCTCATAGGCATAGCCGGGGTGTGTAGCCTCATAGGTGGCCTTGCGCGCCTCATAGATGGAGGGGAGGGGTGCGCTTTTGATCGCGTTCATGAGGTTATACTCGGCAGTGACTTCGGCCACGCCTTTCTGGAACTGGAAGGGCACGTGTCCGGTGAGCATCTCATAGAGGATGATGCCAAACGAGAAGATGTCGCTCTGTGTAGTCACCACGCCATCGTCGTCCCACTTCTCGGGGGCCTTATACTCGGGAGCTCCGCCACGTCGCTTGCTACTGTGCAGCACGTCGCCGTCCTGGATAGAGAGGCCAAAGTCGAGCAGAATGAACGTGCCGTCGTGTCGGCGCATGATGTTGCCCGAGTGCAGGTCGTTGTGTATGACGCGGTATTTCCTCACCAGCTCGGCTTCCTTGGCAGCGTCGATGAGCACCTGGCTGCCGTCGTTGGGGTCGTCCTGCAGGTGATCCTCGTCGCGGTCCATGCACGAGCGGTAGATGTCGTGGTGGCAATAGGCCAGGGCTCCGCCTATCTCGCGTGCCAGGCGCACCACCTCGTTTGCCTCGACATAGCCGTTGCGGATCTTGAGGTAATTGTTCAGGTCCTTGCCGTCGATGTAGTCCATCTCGACCAGCGCCTTGCACTCGCGCAGCAGTGGCTGGTAGATGTGCACGATGTTGGGGTTGTTGCCGTTGCCCAGTCGCAGCAGCAGCCTGCACTCGTTGAGAAACTTGTGCCATGTGGGGTCGTTCTCGCCCTTGGCAAGAGTGTCGTTGAGTACGCGCACGGCGCGTATGTAGCCCAGTTGGTTGTGACGCACCTTGTAGACCGATGCAAATGCACCGCGTCCTATCTGGTCAAGTAATGTGTAATCTTTAAGAAATTCTGCCATTGTAGATTGGTAATAAATTTAACAGTTCCTTAATGTATGAGCAAAATTCATGCCATGAAATTGAGCCTCCGTTCACAAAGCTGAGTGCTGCATACACGAGCACCGCGATCACGATAAAGAGCCACAGGCAGCCCATGACGGTGCAGCCTTTCTTGCTGCCCTTGTCGTCGGTCTTGTCGGGGTCTCTGAGCCTTTGGTTCTCCTCTTTGAGTTCGCTCAATTTGCGTTGATAATACTGTTCGGTAGCCACAAAGCGCTCGTTGATGCTCTCGAGCTGATCAGTGAGGAAGGCAACCTTTTGCTGCAGCTCAGAGGCATTGCCGGCCGTTGCGGGTCGTTGCCTCAGTTGCTCGTTGAGTTGCTCGTTCTGGTATTTGAGCTCATCAATCTGCTTGCGGTAGTATTGTTCGGTAGCCACAAAGCTGCCTCCGGTGGAGTGAATCTGTTGCTTGAGGCGCTTGATTTCCTGCTTGAGGGTGTAGACCTCATAGCTGTACTTGTTGCTGTCATCGACCTCGCTTGCGGCCAGTTCCTCAAAGGTGTCAAACATCTCGCGGCCGTCGGCAAAGCGCTGTGTGGGGTCCTTCTCAAGGCAGCGCATGATGAACGTCTCCATCCACTTGGGGTAGTCCATGACGTAGTTCTCGCCGGGATGTGTGGCCTCAAAGGTGCGACGGCGCATCTCCATTACAGGCGGCACCGGCTCGTTCTTGATGGCCTTCATGAGGTTGTACTCGGCTTCGACCTCGGCCACGCCCTTCTGGAACTGGAAGGGCACGTGTCCGGTGAGCATCTCATAAAGGATGACGCCAAACGAGAACACGTCGGTCTGTGTGGTGATGATGCCGTCGTCGTCCCACTTCTCGGGGGCCTTGTACTCGGGAGCTCCGCCGCGTCGCTTGCTGCTGTGCAGCACGTCACCGTCCTGGATTGAGAGGCCAAAGTCGAGCAGCACATACATGCCGTCGGTGCGGCGCATGATGTTGCCCGAGTGCAGGTCGTTGTGGATGACCTGATATTTCCTCACCAGCTCGGCTTCCTTGTAGGCGTCGATGAGCACCTGGCTGCCGTCGTCGGGGTCGTCCTGCAGATGGTCCTCGTCTCGGTCCATGCACGAGCGGTAGATGTCGTGGTGGCAATAGGCCAGCGCACCGCCTATCTCGCGCGCCATGCGCAGCACCTCGTCGGCCTCAACAAAGCGGTTACAGCTGTCAAGGTAATCCTTCAGGTCCTTGCCGTCGATATAGTCCATCTCGACCAGCGCCTTGCAGTCGCGCAGCAGTGGCTGGTAGATGTGCACGATGTGCGGGTTGTTGCCGTTGCCCAGTCGCAGCAGCAGTCGGCACTCGTTGAGAAACTTGTGCCACACCGGGTCGTCCTCGCCCATGGCGATGGTGTCGTTGAGCACGCGTATTGCGCGTATGTAGCCCAGCTGGTTGTGACGCACCTTGTAGACGCGGGCAAATGCACCGCGCCCTATCTCGTCGAGTCGTGTATAGTCAGTTAAAAAAGCTGCCATCTCAGTCAAGTTGTGTTTAGTTGAGGTAATTGCTCTCGGCAAGGCTCTGGAGCACTACGTCGCGCACGATGGGCGCTGCCACGCCTGCAGCATAGGTGCGGCCGGGCACACGTTCCACGCGCACGGCGATGCCATAGCGGTGGTTAGTGCCTTCATAGTAGCACATGAACCATCCGTCATTATTTACCATTGTGCCCTTGCCCTTGAATTCTTTGATGTAGCGCTCAGCGGTACCGGTCTTGCCACCCACGTTCTGGTTGCGTATGTCGCCGTGGCCTGAAGAGTTAGCACCGGTGCGCATGTATTCCTTGAGCAATCGCAGGCTGCCGGCATGTGCGCCTACGATATTGACCCTCTTGACCTGTTCGCCGGCCAGATAGCGTGTCACAGGCATGTAGCCGCCGTTGACCACAGTGGCTGCAGCTCGCGCCATTACCGCCGGTGTTGCGTTCATGTCGCCCTGGCCCCACTGCATGAGCCAAGCGTGGTGCTTGTTCATCTTGGGGTCTTTGAGGGTGTGTTTGCTGTAGCTGTTGATGTAGGTGTTGTAGGCCGAGGTCGCACCGGGAGTCTCGTTCACGACGTTGAGGAAGTCCTTGCGCCAGCTGAACGGTGCCTTGTCGTCATACAAGAACCTGTAAGAGGGTGCGCCCTTGATGTAGACGCCCAGTTTGCTGTACAGGGAGTCGAGTGCAGGATAGGTGTTGTACTGGTTCACCAGGTTGATGAAGTAGCAGTTAGACGACTCCACAATTGCCCTTTCCATTGACACTGTACCCACAGGCTCGGCACCCACCTTCTGGTCGCCGTTGACGTTGTAGACCTTAGATGCGGCCTCATCGCCCAGCATCATCAGGCCCGACATGGCTGAGATAACCTTGGCCGATGAGCCGGGAGGCGATGCAAACGAGAGACCCAGGTCCATGTCGGTAAACGGCTTGAAGTCGGCCGCAGTCTTGTCAATGCGGTCCTCATAGTGGCGATAGTTCTCGGGCAGGTTGCTCAGCACGTCGTAGTCGGGCAGCGGATAGTTGGCCGATGCCAGCAAGTCGCCCTTGTCGGCGTCGATGACTACTGCCGAGATGCGCACGCGCTCAAATCCCTTCTGGCGATACTTGTCGGTATTCTTCACGTGGTCCTTGATGCGCTGTTGCAGGCGTGTCTGCAGCACAGCGTCGACGGTGAGCTGCAGGTCCTTGGGCACAATCTTCTCGCCAAACGAGTTGTCCTCCTTGCCGGCGATGAGGTCCTTGACGCGCTGGCTCTTGAGGCCCGCCTTGAGATAGGGCAGCAGTGCCGTGTAGTCGCGCAGCACGATGCCGTCCTGCGACTTGTGCTCAATCTTGTTGCCGGTGAAGCGGCCTGCATCGGTGTTGTCGGCTGCTTCATATCGAGGCAGGTTGATGCGCACCTCCTTGCCGGCCTTGTCATACATGCGGTTGTCAAAGCCGCGTATCGAGTCCAGGTAGCGGTGCTCAGCCATGAAGCTGTAGGGGCTGCTGAACATCAGGCGGCTGTTATAGTCGCCCACCATGAAGAACAGGTGCTCGGCGAAGGGGTAGTGGCGGGTCTGGCGCTTGGTGGTGTCCACGCTCAGGTCGCACATGGCGTATGCCTCGCGGTTCTTGTCTTCGCCCAGCTTAGTGGGGTCGCTGGTGGCCAGGATGATGCCGTTGCGGTCAGTGATGTCGCCCATGGGCAGCTTGCGGCTCAGCAGCGCGATGCGAGGGTTATACTCGATGATGCTGCCGCCCTCGGTGGTCTTGACATAGAGCGGGCGTATGAGTGTCTTGTCGCGGCTGATGACTGCATAGTTGAAGAATGTGCCCAGCACGAGCAACATGAGTGAGCAGAATGTGAGATTGAGGATGCCCAGCGTGTACTGGTACTTGACTGCAGTCTCGCCACCCGCATTGGTTGCGGCGGCGGTCTCCTTCTTGTTGTGGGCCGAGATTGAAAGCACCACGCCGAATGCCGCAATGTTGAGGATCATACTCACCTTGCCAAAGCTGAGCAACGGCACCGTGATGCCGGTGAGCGGTATGATGCCGGTGCTACCCAGCGCTATGATGAATAGCTGCACGGCCGTGGCTATGGCAATGCCCGTGCACAGGAACATGGCAAACGGATGCTTTGCGCGGTAGCCCACCGTGATGGAGCGGTGCAGCAGGATGATGTAAGCAAGCATTAAGAGCAGCAGGCCGGCAAAGCCCATCTGCTCGCCCACACTCTCAAGAATCATGTCGGTGTGATAAGCAGGCACAAAGCCTGAGTCGCCGTTGCCCAGTCCCTGGCCCAGTGTGCCGCCGGTCGACAGGGCCCACAGGCCGTGGGCTATCTGGCCGTTGGTAGTGGCCACGGTGTCGGTGGTGGCTGCGTCAAGGCCCATGCGGCCCCAGGTGTTAGTGCACATGTCGGTGCGCTCGCCCAAGCGGCTCAGCACTCCGTGGTCGTTGCTGTTTGAGGCCAGCACGCTGCTCATTACAAACACGGTCACGATGATATTGAACATGATGGGGGTCTCGACAAACTGCCTGCGCTTAACATAGAAGTAGCCTATCCAGCCCACAAACCACACGACGGGGGCTATCCAGATGACATCGGCAAGCGAGAACAGCCACAGCAGCACGCCATAAGATATCGCGCCGCCCAGGAGCAACGCAAGGTCGCATGTAAAGACGGCGTTGAGGCGCTCGCTGGCGTTGAGCCCCTTGAGCTCCAGGCGTGACTTGATGATTGAGTACAGCAGGATGAATGTGAACAGCACCACCATTGCAGGACCCATATCGCCCAGGGTTACATATAGCAGGAGTATCACCATCATGCCCACGGCGATGAAGCCCAGGTTGCGCAACTTGCCCAGCACCAGGCTGAAGTTGCCGCGCTCGCTGTAGCGGGTGATGGTCTCGGCATTCTGGCAGAAGTAGGCCGCCATGAACATCACGATGAGATACTTGGCAATCTCACTGGGCTGGAACATGAAGCCGGGGAGCTTGAGGTTCACTTTCATGCCGCCTATCTCGTGGCCCAGGCCGGGGACAAACAGCAGCAGTGACAGCACCAGTGAAATGATGAGGTAGATGAATCCCTTCTGGTCGCTGAAGAACTTGCTCTTCTCGCTCAGGATGTCGAAGGGAACATTGTTGCCCAGCACGCGGGCACGTCCCTGATAGAAGCTCACCACATCGAATGTCTGCATCAAAAATGCCAGCACGATGCCAACGCCCACACCTATTGTGGTCTCCACGCCATTGAGGGTAGAGGTGAGAGGCGAGTTGAGGGCAAACATCACCAGGATGCTCACGCCTGTGAGCAGCATGAGTGTGGCAAGCAGTGTGTCGTCGACCGGGCGCTTGAGCTTGGTGAACATGAACAGTCCCCACCACAGCACCATGATGCCGAAGAAACATCCAGAGAATATACTGTTATAGTCGCTGGGTTCACGCACGATGAGCACGTTGTTCTGCTTGAGGTCGCTGAGCGCCTGGTTGCTGAACAAGGGAACTCCCAGCGGCAGCTGTGTGAAGTTGCAGTCCTTCTTCATGAAGCACGACATCAGCTTGTAGAAGAAGCCGTGGCTGCTGCGAAATTGCTCCATGTTGCCGTGCAGTGTGCCCTGGGCATTGCCATACTTGTGCCCCTTGCTTATGGGCAGCACACTGTAAGAGCAACTGTCGTTAAGGCCCTTGAACACGGCCACACCATCTTTGTCGGTCTTGGCATAGGCCAGCACGCTGTCCTGTACAAGATGGCCGCCCATCTTGACGATAGAGTCCAGATCCTGCCCCTGGGGCACAAAGTGCTGCTTGAGGCGCACGAGCACACCGCTGCAGGGGGTGCCAAAGGTCTCTCCGTTGCTCTTGTCCACGATTTTCACTGAGAGCTGTTCGTCGCCGTTGCCGGGCACTGTTACCTCGCTGGCGGTGACGCTGGCGTCCTTCTTCTCAAAGTCGCCGGTCTGCTCCAGCTCCTCGAGGATGCGCGCGAGTTTGTCCTTGTGAAACTTGCTGTCGCTGGCTTCCACATCGCTCTGCGATGCTTTCCACCTGTTTTTCTTGAGGTCCTCCAAGTCGTCGGGAGTGCCGTTCTTCTTGAGCAGCATTTCGAGCTGGCTCGCGATAAACTGAGCCTCGTTCTTGTCAACGATATTGTTGTTTACCAGCACCTTTGCCACAGCATCGGGGTTGGTCTTGTTGTTGAGTACAACAGTTTGTCCTATCTTCTTGTTTTGGTTGATGGCGTCAAAGTCATCGCTCAGGTTGTTGCGCATAGAGATGTAGAGCAACACCAGAATGAGACTGGCCGCGACCATCGCATTTTTTCCTAAAAAATCCAATAGTTTAAATTTTTTCATTTATCCAAGTCTTTTTAAAAGTCCTATTGATGCATATTAAGTTGCAAATATACTAAAAAAAAGCTTTCGCTAGGCTATGTTCCCTCATAAAATGAGGGACGTTATTTATTTTTAGCAAATAAACAGGCTTCGTGCACGGTCAGCGAGACCATAGCACGAAGCCTGACATGGGATGAAGAGAAAAAAAGAGGGGGAAGACATTAAGCGTTCAGGAATGCGAGGATAGCCTGCGTGTGCAGCTGTGCAATCGTTTTGCGGCCCTCGGCCGAGAGCAGGAAGTCCACATCCTCGCGGTTGTCCTGGAAGAGATTCTCGGTGAGTACTGCCGGGCAACAAGTGTCGCGGCACACCGCCAGCGACTTGATGTGGTAGCCCGTCGAGGGGTAGTGGCGGTTGCCCTGCAAATTCATTCCTGTGGCAGTGTTTAACAGGGTGGTAGCCAAAAGCTTGCTTTGTGTAGATGCGTTGGGCGAGACAAAGACCGAGAAGCCTCGAGCCGAGTGCCACTGCCCGTCGCTGCCCGCCGCATTGTTGTGGATAGAGACATAGATGCAGTCGCCGTGTTTTGTCGCCAGACGGTTCACCCTGGCCACACGCCCCGAGAGCGACGGCTCCAGGTCGTCCTCAATGTCGATGATGCACCTGATGCCGCGCTCCGTCAGTTGCTCGCGCACCATGTGGCAAATCTCGCGGCTGTACTTAAACTCACGCAATCGCCCGTCGGGCGAACGCTTTCCCGCCACGTTACTCCCGTGAGCGGTTCCCAAAATAACTGTTTTCATAGTAAAAAAGATAAAAATGATTCACAAAGTGTCCTCACAGGGACAGTGCCCGTGAGGGCATTTTGTGGCTTAATTGCCTTTGTTTAGGCGGTTCTCGATCTCGATGATTTTGTGGTGGGTGTAGATTGACAGGCCGAAGATGCTGCCGCAGTAGATGAGTGCCTGCCCCATGATCCACAGCACGCTGTCGTGCACCTCGCCCAGCGGGGGCACGATGAAGCCGGCCACGGTGAGCGCTATACCGAAGATGAGCATCCCCAGTCCGCTGCCTACGGCCAGTTTCTCCTTGGCTCCCATTGTGTTTTTCATTTGCTTGTTTTTCATGGTGTTAGATTTTATGTCCTTGTTATTTTTGCTGCAAAGTTACAGCCTCATCTCTGCAACCATTGCATCAACCAAGCAAATCAACGGGCTCATGTAGACAATCCGGGCACATTCTCATTGTGGCTTTGCAAGAGAATGTGCCCGTGTTTGTTGTCTGCCTGAAGCGTTGTAACTTGTTGTTTAGTAGTAATCTTCGGGGTTAATGTCCATCACATCTAAAACCCATTTATAAGGCCCCTTTTGTGATACAAGTGCACTGATGTTGTTGAGTGCTTCTTGAACATCATCATTGTCTTCATTCAGACTGGACAGGTAACCTTCTTCGTCAATGAAGTTTTGTCTCATGTCGTTGTATCGTTCTTCCCAGTTGTTACGCATGGTTTCTACCATTTCTTCGGCCTGGCTTGTAGTGGCTCTATGGGTGAGACGTGTCGTTTTCTTGATGGCTTTTAACCAGCCGCTATACACCTCTCTGCTTGCGCTGGCTGCCACCATTGCCTTCATTGAACCGCCCATGTTCTCGACTGAAACATAGATGCTTGCATATGTGCTGATGTTTTCCATCAGAGCATCCAGTTCGATATATTCGTTGGCGAGCTCATTTTTTTCGGCCGTGGTTTTTGCTGTGTTGATTTTGCTTGAGTACCAGTTGCATATGGCGAGATGCGTGTTCAGTTCGTTAAGGTATGCTGCTTGGTTATAAGACATCTGGTTGTCTCGGCGCTCCAGTTTTTTTATTGCACTTGCTGCTGTAGTGGTGTTGATGCCTTTAGTGGAGCGAAACTGAGGATATACATCGAGCATCTCTTTCTTGAGTTCTAGTATGTCAGCATTGATTTGTTTTGTTACTTGTGCGGGTGTAACCGTCTGTGCATTACAGCTAAATGTGATGCACAAGAGCACCATTGATGCCAGGTAAGATAAAATGTTGCGTTTCATGATTGTGTTTGTTTTTTTTAGCGAAATGTTTTGAAAAATTCTTGTGATTGCAAAAGTACTACTTAAAAGTGTAATGCAAAAGTTTTTTCGTTTTTTTGTGGAATTAGGCAACAAAAAATCCAGTCACGGGGTGATGTTGCCCTGTGGCTGGTGTATTTAAGGCAGGTTCTATTAATTCTGGGATAAAGTTATTATTTATTTCGGTCGCTTTTGAGTCTGTTTTGGTATCTCCGACGGTCAATGACCATCGGTTACGATGCAGTGCAACGACTTTGTCGTTATCAAAAATCTGCTCAAAACATCTCTCAAAATCGCCTCGACATAATTAATAGAACCTGCCTAAATGAAACAGGATTGTTGGGGTTTTCTTGCAGGCTCAGGCGCGCTGCGGCATTACGATCATTGCTACGATATAGAGCAGTATGCCGGGAAAACCTGCTGAGAAGATGGAGAGGAAGGCATAGGCCAGCCTCACCAGTGTGTGATCTAAGTCGAAATATTCAGCGATGCCGCCGCACACTCCGGCCAGCACCTTATTGTTTGATTTTGTCAATTTCTTTTGCATAGTTGTGTTCTTTTAAATGTTTTATTGGCTAGATGCAAATTCTGTGCCAGATACGTTTGCTTTAATCTAAATTTCGTGATGCAAAGTTACTGCTTCTTGTACACGGTGGATTGTAAAAAAAGGACATTTAAAAAAAAGAGGTGGGGGCTATCATGGCAGGGAAGCGGTGGTGGCTCAACGTGGGGTGGGTAGCAAAAAGAAGCGGCCGCTTGTGGGGAAGGCGGCCGCTTATGGGGAAGGGTAAGTAGTGCTTAATATTCCAGGATGAGGGTGGCACGTGCGGGGAGGTAGAGGTCTTGGGTAAGGTCTACTGTCTTGCCAGTGGGCACGTCGCGGGCTGTGGTGGCGGTGCCTATCACTTCTTTGTAGCGCTTCACGGGCATTGTCTCGGGCATGTCGCTGCCGTTGACTACGGTGAGCACTGTCTTGTCCTCGTGGCGGCGTGCAATGACGTAGATGCCGTTGTGGGGTATGAACTGCGTCATGCGGCCCTCGGTAATCACTTTGTTGCCCTGGCGCCAGTGCAGCACTGCCTTGAGCCAGTTGTACATCTCGTTCTCGGCATAGGTGCGGCCTTTGGACGTGAATGCGTTGCGGGGGTCGCCAGGGAAACCTCCGATGAAGTCCTTGCGCACATATCCGTCGGTCACTTCCTTGGTGCCGTTCATCAGTACCTCTGTGCCATAGTAGAGCTGCGGTATGCGGTTGATGGTTAGCAGTATAGCTAATGCCTGCTTGAGCGTCATCATGTCCTTGCCGTTGCCCAGGAAGCGGTTAGTGTCGTGGTTCTCGATGAACGCCATCACGCTCGAGGGGTTGGGGTAGAGGTAGTCCTGGCACAGGCTGTTGTAGACGCGGTTGAAGCCGTGCCACCAGCCATCGGTGGGCTCGTGCTTGGCGCTGTCGAGTTTCTCATAGAGCGAGAAGTCCATGACGGTCTTGAGGTTGCTGTTTGTCTTGGCCGTCTTGCTGTCCTTTTGCCAAGTAGAGGTGTAATAGGGGTTCTCTACCCAGGTCTCTCCCACAACGTTGAAGTTGGGGTACTCATCGTTGAGAATCTCGAGCCAGTGTGCCATTGCGTCGGCATAGGCATAGGGGTAGGTATCCATGCGGATGCCGTCGATGCCTGCAGTCTCAATCCACCAGATGCTGTTCTGGATGAGGTAATTCATCACGTGCGGATTGTGGTGGTTGAGGTCGGGCATAGAGGGCACGAACCATCCCTCCACGGTCTCGCGCAGGTCGACCTCGCTGGCATAGGGGTCGAGCACGGGAGTGAGCTTGTAGCTGGTTTGCAGGTAGTTCTCTTTGTAGTCGGGCTGGTTGAGCCAGTCGTGCGAGGGCATATCCTTGAGCCAGGGATGGTAGCTGCCGCAGTGGTTGAAAATCATGTCCATCACCACCTTGAGTCCGCGAGCGTGTGCCTTGTCGATGAGACGGCGGTAGTCGTCGTTGGTGCCAAAGCGGGGGTCCACGCGGTAGTAGTCGGTGGTGGCATAGCCGTGGTAGCAGCTATGGCCGTGACCGTCGGGCGAGTCGTTCTCAAGCACGGGTGTGAACCACAGTGCTGTCACGCCCAGGTCAGTGAAGTAGTCCAGATGCTGCTCGATGCCGGCGAGGTCGCCGCCGTGGCGCAGGCTGGGCTTGCTGCGGTCAGTCTTATAGGGCTGCATGCCGGCGATGTCGTTGTTAGAGGGGTCGCCGTCGGCAAAGCGGTCGGGCATGAGCATGTAGAGCACATCGGCATTAGTGAATCCCATGCGCTTGTCACTGCTCATGTCGCGCTGCTTGAGCTCGTAAGGCACGGTCTTGGTTTTCTTGCCCACGGTGAACTTGATGTCAAAGCTACCGGGCTGAGCACCAGCGGTGTTGAGATATAGCAGCAGATAGTTGGGCGACTCAAGTTGCACGATGCTGTCCACCTTCACGCCGGGGTAGTTGATGTCGACTGCGGCATTCTTGATGCCTGCTCCATATACCATGAGCTGCAGTGAGGGGTTCTTCATGCCGGCAAACCAGCAGGTGGGGTCGATGCGGTCAACGTTGACCGCATTTTTCTTAGCGGGAGCAGCGTGTGCAGCCAGTCCCATAACGGCCGCAAAGGCCAGCAGTAGATGTTTCATGACTGTTGTTTTAAATTGAATGCGCATGGAGCACTCACGATGGTATCGGGGCTCTCTGGGTTCTCAGAGCTCTCTCGGAGTTCTCGGGGCTTTCGGAGTTCTCGGAGTTCTCAGAGCTCTCAGAGCGATTAACCTTTTAAACCTTTAAACCTTTAAACCTTTAAACCTTTAAACTTTTAAACTTTTAAACTTTTACCCCCTTAAACCCTTTAGTTATGGAAAATCATTGCGCTCTGAGCGGGAACCTTGACGGTGGGCCCCTCAACGGTGCCCAGTCCGTTCTCGTCGATGGCGATGTTGCGGCACACCACTGTGTAAGTGCCCTTGGGCACAGTGACAGTGCGCTCGCTCTTGTTAGCGTTGAGCACCACATAGATGTCGTTCCAGGGCTCGCCGGGGATGCTGCTCTTGAGGTGGTAAGCCACCAGCGCATCCTGCGAGGGCAAGAACTCAAGCTTGCTCTTCACCATCTCGGCATCGCCCAGGTGGAATGCGCGGTGGTTCTGGCGCAGTGCAATGAGGTTCTTGTAGTAGTTGAACACCTGCGGATATTTCTCGAGGTTGGTCCAGTCGAGGTGGTTGATAGAGTCGGGGCTCTCATAGCTGTTGTGCACGCCCTTCTTGTCGCGCAGCATCTCCTCACCGCTGAGCATGAAAGGCACGCCCTGTGATGTGAACACAGCAGTCTGTGCCAGCAGGTCGAGGCGAATGAGCTCGTCCATGGTGATGCCGGGGATGCTGCTCTTGAGACGGTCCACGAGGCACATGTCGTCGTGGCACGAAACGTAGCTAATCATCTGAGTGGGCTGCAGTGTCCATGAGCGCTTGCTGTAGTTGACCTTGCCAAAGTCGACCTGCGGGTGCTTGATGGCGCCTGCGATGCCCATCTTGATGCTCTCCTCATGGCCGGGGAGACCTGCGAGGAATGCTGCCTGATGGTCGTCGCTGAAAGGACCGCGCAGTGCGTCGCGAATGTCGTCGCTGAAGGCGGCGATGCCGGGCATCTTGTAGATGGCGGCCTTCATGCCCAGCTTGTCGGCATCATAGGCGCATGAACCGGCGCTCCATCCCTCGCCATATATATAAATGTGGGGAGGCAGGGCCTCGCGTATGGCGTTCATCGTCTCAATGTCGTGCACGCCCATGAGGTCAAAGCGGAAGCCGTCGATGTGGTACTCGTCCACCCAGTACTTCACGCTCTCAATCATGTAGTCGCGCATCACGGGGCGGTCGCTGGCAGTCTCGTTGCCGCAGCCCGAGCCGTTGCTGTAAGTGCCGTCGGCGTTCTTGCGGAAGAACTCGTCGGGCATCATGATCTGGAAATTGCTGCCGTCGATGTTGAAGGTGTGGTTATACACCACGTCGAGGATGACCTTGATGCCGGCATTGTGCAGCGCCTGCACCATCTGCTTGAACTCGCGTATGCGCGCCTTGGGGTCGGCGGGGTTAGTCGAGTAGCCGCCCTCGGGCACGTTGTAGTTCAGGGGGTCATATCCCCAGTTGTACTTGTTGTTCTCGAGGTGACTCTCGTCGACCGATGCATAGTCAAACGACGGCAACATGTGCACGGCATTGACACCCAGTGCCTTGAGGTGGGCAATGGCCTTGGGCTCGCTCAGAGCCAGGAACTTGCCCTTGTGCTCAAGACCGCTAGAGGGGTCAATCGAGAAGTCGCGGTGGTGCATCTCATAGAGCACCAGGTCGCGGGCGTCGATCACGGGCGACTGGTCGCTGCTCCATCCCTCGGGGTCGGTGCTGGCCATGTCGATGACCGCGCCGCGGCGTCCGTTCACGCCCACGGCCTTGGCACTGATGCCCGGGCACTCGCCGCGGAACTTGCCGGCATACTTCACGTCAAAGGTGTAGAACTTGCCCTCAAGGTCGCCTTTCACCTGTGCGTTCCAGGTGGGATAGCCGTTCTTGTCGGTAGCACCTTTCTTGAGCGACACGGTCTTGACGGGCTTGCCGTCCTGGCCGTTGTCATAGATGCGCAGTTTCACTGCCTGTGCATCGCTCAGGGTGATGGTCTGGAATGTTGTCGCGTCGTGCGAGTAGTTCACGGTCTGCTGCTGGGCACCGGCGTGAGCAGGTGCCAGCAGAGCTGTGATAGCGGCGATTGCCATATGGATGGGTTTCATATTTAGATTTTATCGTCCGTTATTGATAATCAGTTTAGTGATCTTGTTGTTAAAGTCGGCCTCCTTCATGAGCTGCTCGATGGTCATGTGCATGCGGTAGCGCCAGTAGTGACGGGGGTTGGCGGGGATGTTGATGCGCTCGGCATCGGCATCGGCGCGACGCACCTTCTCGTCGGTGGCCATCCAGTCTTGCAGTGAGAGCAGGCACAGCATTGAGGGCGACGCCAGGTGGTTGTTGACCACGTGGGTAGCGATGTCGGCGGGCATGGGGTGGGGAGCTGCATCACCGCGCCACAGCACGCTGTTGTAGTATTCCTGAGTGAGAGCCCAGTCCTCGTCCCACCACTGGCGCAGTGTGGGCATGTCGTGGGTCGAGATGGTTGCCACGCTGCGGTAGGGGTTGCTGTTGAGGTTGCCGAACTTGAGGTGCGGATCCTTGGGCATTGACTCAATTTCGAGGCTCAGGATGCGCAGTTCGTCCATCACCCAAGCTACGCAGTCGGGCACCATACCCAGGTCCTCGGCACACACGAGCATGCGTGTGCACTCGGCCAGAGTGGGCAGTTTCTTCATCGCCTCGCCATACCAGTAGTCGTTGTTGCGGCGATAGAAGTAGTCGTTATACAGGCGGTTGAATGCCTGCTTGTCGTTGTCATAGAGCGCTTCATAAGTGAAGTCAAACTGTGCCGAGATGCGCGGATGGTACAGGCCGGGGTTCTTGTGGTCGCGCACAAAGAGCACGTTGCTGATGAGCGCATACAGGCCGTCGCGCAGGTTGAGTTCGTTAGTATCGGTCACGCCGGCAAATGCAGCCTCTACCTTGCGCTGAGTTTCATACTCGGGACGCATGCCGTAGACATCGTCGTGCAGGTGCTCTACATATTTCTCACGCACCTCTTGTGCACGTGCACCGAACACGCGGTCCAGGATCCAGTCAGTGATGAACGGGGTGGTCATGTGCTTCTCCTGGAAGTTGAGGCCGTAGCCGCGTATCTCGTCAGAGCTCATACCCAGTGCGGGTGAGAAGTGTCCCAGCAGGCCGTGAACAGCGTCGATGGGGATTTCCCAGATGCGGAAGAAGCCCAGCACGTGGTCGATGCGGTAAGCGTCAAAGTACTGTGCCATCTTGGTGAAGCGCTTGATCCACCACTTGCAGCCGTCGGCAAGCATAGCGTCCCAGTTGTAGGTGGGGAAGCCCCAGTTCTGGCCGTTAGTTGAGAATGCATCTGGCGGAGCACCGGCCTGTCCGTTGAGGTTGAAGTACTTGGGCTCTACCCATGCCTCAACGCCGTCGCGGCTGATGCCGATGGGGATGTCGCCCTTGAGGATTACATTCTTGCTGCGTGCATACTCATGGGCACCGCGCATCTGCTTGTCGAGGATAAACTGGATGTAGTACCATATTGCAACCTCCTTGTAGAGGCGGGTGCGCACGTTGGTCATCGCCTTGCGGTCCTCGTCGCTGAAGGTGCGGTTCTCAGGCCACTCGTTGAAGGTTGCTGTGCCATACTGGTCGCGGTAGTGGCTGAATGCTGCGTAGGGCACGAGCCACTCGGCATTAGCCTCAAAGAATGCCTTGAACTCCTTGCTCTTGAGCACCTCGGCGCCTTCCTGGGCATACAGCTCCTTGAGGTAGCCGCGTTTAGCTTCGTTCACGCGCTCATAGTCGATCTGGTCAAGGGCGTTGAGCTCCTTGCGCAGTTCCTCGTAATACTTGGCACGCTTGCCGTCGGCCAGCACGGGAAGCTGGCGCAGGTCTACATACTGGGGATGCAGAGCATAGATGCTGATGCTGTTATAGGGATAGCTGTCGCGCCATGTGCCTGTGATGGTGGTATCGTTGATGGGGAGCACCTGCAGCGCACGCTGGCCTGTCGAGGCTACCCAGTCGATCATGAGCTTGAGGTCGCCAAAGTCGCCCACGCCAAAGCTGCCCTTAGACCTCAGTGAGAAGATGGGCACTACCGAGCCTGCGATGCGCATGGGACTCAGGGGGAAGTATGCCTTGGGCAGGTCGTATGTCACCACGTCGCCCGAGCGCATTGACGGCAGCACGATGGTGCGGTTGTCGCCGTTCTCCCACACGGGAGCCTGGCCCTCGGCCATGATGATGAACTTGAACTCTACAAACGAAGTCTTGAACTTGGCTGCATCGAGCACTGCTACCCATTCGTTGGGCATCTGCTCTACCATCTTAATGGCCTTAGTGGCCTCCCAGTCGCCCAGGGTGGCAGTGTTGCCCACGATGGCCAGATGCTCACCAGCACGCAGCTGCGGAGCGCGCACCTTGAGTTGCACAGTCATGCTGTACTTCACGCTTGCGGGAACGCCGCATTCGCGAGCTGCAACGCACTGTGTGAATGCCGATGTGTACAGGTAGCTGTCGTCGGGCACATCGTTCCAGTGGTCATAGCAAGTGTACTTGGCGCCCTTGACCGATGCCAAATTAAGGCAGTGGGGCACAACGAGCCACTCGTGGCGAACGGTGTTGCAGCCGCGCTTCACGCTGTAGAAGTAGTTGATGACGCTGCCTTCTTCACAATCAATTTCACACTTCCAGTCTTTTCCGCTGGCAGTCTTCATGGCCACTTGCTTAGCGACGTTCTTGTCGGCATCGAGCAGGTTGAGCACCATTTCCTCGCCATAGACGGTTTTGTAGTCAAGAATGAATCTAATTTTCATATTATGATGGTTTTAAGTTTCTCTTGTCCTGTATCTCTAAAAACACATTTCACCCATTTGAGGACGTGGTTACAGCATGGTAGTGTTGAGCCTGTAATGAGTATTAGTTTTTTGAGTGGTGTAAAGTTACAAAAATTAGTAAAGCCAATGCCCCTATGTGCCGTGGTTATCAGTCAAATATTCAGTGCAAACGATTGCGTTGCTTTTGTTAGCCATTTATTTGATGTTGTAGTTTTGAGTTTATCATAATTTGTTTAAATTTGCAATAGGAAAACAAAAACTTTAAAACTGTAAGAAAAATATGAAAACCAAACCAAATTTGAGCTTCAGCAAGCTGTGGAACATCAGTTTCGGCTTCTTCGGCGTCCAGATTGCATACGCACTCCAGAGCGCCAACATCTCGCGCATCTTTGCCACGCTGGGTGCCGACCCCCACGACCTGAGTTTCTTCTGGATTCTCCCTCCCCTCATGGGTATGCTCGTACAGCCTATTGTGGGTCTGTTCAGTGACAAGACATGGACACGTTTTGGCCGTCGCATTCCTTACCTCTTTGTGGGTGCACTGGTGGCTGTTATCGTGATGTGTCTGCTCCCCAATGCCGGTTCGCTCGGTCTCACTGTGGGCGCAGCCATGATCTTCGGTCTCATCGCACTCATGTTCCTCGATACCAGCATCAACATGGCCATGCAGCCCTTCAAGATGATGGTGGGCGACCTTGTAAACGAGGAGCAGAAGGCCAAGGCTTATTCTATCCAGTCGTTCCTGTGCAATGCCGGTAGCATCGTGGGTTACATCTTCCCGCTGCTGTTCACCGTTATAGGTATCAAGAACATAGCCCCCGAGGGTCAGGTGCCTGACTCAGTGATCTGGTCATTCTATGTGGGTGCTGCTATTCTCATCCTGTGCGTCATCTACACCATGGCTAACGTCAAGGAGATGCCCCCCGAGGAGTTTGCACAGTATCAAATCAAGGACGACGCTCAGGACGGATCCAAGGGCACTACAGCTCCCAAGGGCGCTTGGGCAGTGTTCTTCCAGGTGGGTGTGGTTCAGTTCTTCTGCTGGGCAGCATTCCTCTACATGTGGACCTACACTAACGGCTCAATCGCTGAGACCGTGTGGAACACCAAGGATACCGCTAGCGAGGCTTATCAGAATGCTGGCAACTGGGTAGGTGTTATCTTTGCTGTTCAGGCTGTTGGTAGCGTGCTGTGGGCAATCGTTCTTCCTCAGTTCAAGAACACCAAGCTGGCCTATGCAGTGAGCCTCATCATTGGTGCCGTGGGCTTTGCTATGGTTCCCTACTGCACTAACCAGTACATGCTCTTTGTGCCTTACTTCCTCATCGGTTGTGCATGGGCTGCAATGCTCGCAATGCCCTTCACATTTGTGACTAACGCATTTGAGGGCAGTTCTCGCATGGGTACAGTGCTCGGTCTGTTCAACTGCACCATCTGCTTGCCGCAGATTGTTGCTGCTGCAACTGGCGGTCTTGTGATGAAGCTCGTAGATAGCTCACAGCCCAACATGTTCGTCGTGGCAGCCATCTTCCTGGTTATCGCCACAGCATGCGTCTTCATCATCAAGGAAAAGAAGAAATAAGCATTCCCTTCTAGATTAAATAAAAGCCAGGGCACCGGCAATCACAACTGCCGGTGCCCTGGCTGTTTTATTGCTGCCAGAGGGGCTTGCGCTGCGACAGAGCCGTAGCACCACAAGGATGCCCGGCTGCGTTGCCGTGGAGCATCCTTGTGGCAAGCGGCTCTGTCGCTTGCAGGGTTACTTGTTGTGGGTGATTTTTAGGGCCAGGGCGTTGAGGTGGAGGCACTGGCTGCGGGTTATTGTGGCCTTGCGCGTGTGATATTGCCATGGGCTCACCTGCAGCAAGCGGCCTTGTGAGCAGGCGTTGAAACTCTCACCAGATGGCTTGTAAAGAGGCGGGAACCCGTTCTCGCGCAGCAGGATGATGCTATAGCCACGATCCATGGCCTCGCGCATGATGGCTTTTTCTGCAGGTGATATTGCGGCACTCACGAGCACGCCTCCAGCGGCGCCGCAGGCAAGCCATTGCTCGCGCAGGCTTGCCGTCTCATGTGGAGTGTAGCGGCGATGCACTATCACGGCCATCTTCTCGGGGTGGTCGAGCAAGAACCTGTTGCCCACAATCTGGCACATCTCGCCCATGACGTCTATCTCACGAAGCACGGTGAAGAAACCGGGGGTGCTGCGCTTTATGAGCAAGCGACGTGGGTTGTCGTCAAGATAGCGTTTCCAGCGTGTGAGATGCGGGTTGTTGAGCAAAATCTTGTCATTGTAGCCACGTTCAAACAGTCCCTTGCGTGGGGATGTCGTGTAGTTGAATATCCTCCAGTAACAAGCGTTGCAGCCGCTCTTGAAGCTATTGATAATCGTGCCCAGCGACACTCCCTGGGGCAGTGCCTGCTTCACCCGCAGTATCAGGTGGATGTGGTCAGGCATGATGCACGTTTTCCACACTTTGACATCGGGATAGTAGTGCTCTATTTTGGGGATTTCGGCTGTGGCTATTTCTTCACCCAGCTGCGAGAACCGGGTGAAGGGCTCTCCGGGATAGCCGTGAGGAATCGCCGGGTCTCCTGCGATTGTGCCCAGCAGCGGCTTGCGGCCATTAACGACGAGCGTGATAAGGTAAGTGGCACGTTGTGAATAGCCGTGCGAGAGGCACCGTTGTTTCATGGTGTTATCATTGCTCATCTTGCTGCTGGTTGCGGTGGGGAGTTAGGTGTTGTGGAGGCGCATGGCGCGGATAGCGTTGAGCACGGCGATGATCATGATGCCGGTGTCGGCAAAGATGGCCAGCCACATGTTGGCGATGCCCACGGCACCCAGTGCCAGACACACGCTCTTGACGGCAAATGTCATGATGATGTTTTGCCACACTATGCGCATTGTCTTGCGTGACATGCGTATGGCCTTGGCAATCTTCAAGGGGTCGTCATCCATAAGGACCACGTCGGCGGCCTCGATGGCAGCGTCGCTGCCCACACCTCCCATGGCGATACCTATGTCGGCACGCGAGAGCACGGGAGCGTCGTTCATGCCGTCGCCCACAAATGCCACTTTTCCTGTCTTTCCTGCTTGTGCCAGCAGTTCCTCGATGCGTGCCACCTTGTCGGCAGGCAGCAGTTCGCTATATACGGTGTCAATGCCTAGTTGGTCAGTGACTTCGTGTGCCACTCGGTCGCTGTCGCCGGTGAGCATCACTGTGTTGTCCACTCCAGCCTCGTGCAGTGCTTTGATGGCTTCATGAGAGTGAGGCTTGACGATGTCGCCCAGCACGATGTGGCCGGCATAAGTGCCGTCGATGGCTATGTGCACCAGCGTGCCTGCCATGTGGCAGTGACAGCTCTCGATGCCCAGCGATGCCATGAGTTTCTCGTTGCCCACAGCCACATGCTGACCGTCGACCACGGCGGTGATGCCATGTCCGCTTATCTCTTTGATATCACTCACGCGGCTGTGGTCAATGGGCTTGCCATAGGCGCGCTGCAGGCTCTTGCTGATGGGGTGGCTCGATGCACATTCCACAAGTGCCGCAATCTCTATGAGGCGCTGTTTCTCGGCTTCGTCCTTCTTGTCGTGGTCCTCGCCGTCGTGCATGGCGGTGACCTCAAACACGCCCAGCGTCAATGTGCCGGTCTTGTCCATCACCACGGTCTTGACCTTAGAGAGCTGCTCGAGTATGTTGGCACCCTTGACCAGCACGCCCTGACGGCTGGCACCACCGATGCCGGCAAAGAACGACAGCGGTATGCTCACAACCAGTGCGCATGGGCAGCTGATGACCAGGAACGTGAGGGCACGGTATCCCCATGTGCTCCATGCGGGGGCATTGCCCATGGCAATCATCAGGAGCGGAGGCAGCAGCGCCAGCGCCAGCGCGCTGTAGCACACGGCGGGGGTGTAGACGCGTGCAAAGCGTGCGATGAAGTCTTCGCTCTTAGACTTGTGCGAGGCACTGTCCTCGACCAGTTCAAGAATCTTAGAAACGGTCGACTCGCCAAATTCCTTGGTAGTCTTCACCTTGAGCACGCCGGTCATGTTGATGCTTCCGCTCACAATCTCCTCGCCCACGCTGATGTCGCTGGGCAGCGACTCACCGGTGAGGGCTGCTGTGTTGAGCGTCGACTCGCCCTCCACGACCACGCCGTCGATGGGCACTTTTTCTCCTGGCTGAACGACGATAATCTGGCCCACTTCCACATCATCGGGATCTATTTTATCGAGGTTGCCGTTTTCGTCCTCAACGTTGGCATAGTCGGGGCGTATGTCCATGAGCGAAGAGATGTTCTTGCGGCTGCGTCCCACGGCATAGCTCTGGAAGAACTCGCCCACCTGGTAGAACAGCATCACGGCGATAGCCTCGACATAGTCTCCGTCATGGTTGTAAAGAGCCATGGAGAATGCGCCCAGCGTGGCCACAACCATCAGGAAGTTCTCGTCAAAGACGCGGCGGTTCATCATGCCACGGAAGGCCTTGCGCAAGATGTCATAGCCTATGAGCAAATAGATGCCCACAAAGATGGCTAACTTGATCCATCCGTCCACAGGGATGATATATTCAAATGTCACTGTGAGTGCAGCGCTGATGATAATGCGCCACAGTGTCTTCTTCTGTTTCTTGTTCATAGCGTGTTATTATCTTTTGACACCACAAAGGTACAACTAAATTTTTGCAATCGGGTTGCAATTAGCCACTAATGATTTATTTTGAGAAAAGTTTATTGATATTGACCAGCCTGATGATGATGTGGCAAAAAACTAACCCACCCGTGCCCTCGGGCATGAGTGGGTCATGATCTTGGCCTGGCTTTGGCGCTTACATGGAGTTGCGGTTGAGTTCCACCATGAGCTTGTTGTAGCGTGTCTCCAGGTTGATGAGTTCTTGCATTGTGGCATGTATGCGGTCGGCCTGATTGTAATATTCAGGCACTGTGAGCACACCGGCACCTATGGCCTTATTGATGAGGGCGAGAGTTTGCTGCATGAGCGGCAGGTCATAGGAGTCGATGGTGGCGCGCAATTGCTGTGCCTCGACCAGCAACGCGTGCTGGCGGTTGAGGGCCTCGGTGTGGGCGTTGTCTACCTGAGTGTGCGCTGCTTGCTGGCGTGCACGTGCAGCTTTTACCTTGTTAGTGTTAGAGAACAGAGGCATAGACACTCCCACGACAAATCCGTTAGAGGCCTGGTGCGCATCGGTGTTGCGTCGGTAGCCCACGGTGAACGATGGGAGCCATCCGCTCGATGCCAGTCTGACCTCATGGGTTGTGGCATTGTAGGCTGCCTGGGCGATATTTTCTTCCAGGCTGATGGCATTGATGTCGCCGAGCGGCTCATTGGGGAGGATGAGGTTGTCGGCACCTTCTACGGGATGTCCCCCGTTGAGGCTTTGTAGCTGTGCAATGATTGTGGTGATGTTGCCTTGTGCCTGCACCAGCTGTGTGTGCACGGTCATGCGGTCCATCTTGATGCGGTTCACGTCGATGATAGTAGCCTTGCCGTGCTTCATGCTGGTTTCATAGGCCGCCAGCAGCGAGTCGGCGGTGTGTTCACGCTCCTGCAACAGGTTGCGCATCTTCACGGCACCTGACAGATCATAGCACAGGTTCTTGGCTTCAAGCAGCACGTCACGCCGTGCCTGCTGGTACTGCAGGTCGAGCACTTGTTGCTGTGCGGCATTCGACTCCTTGCGCATGGTGCCCAGTATGGGAAATTCAAATTCCTGCGACACGATGAGCTCGCTGCTGGCAAGGCCGTCTGCTCCACCGCCAAAGAATGGACTGTATTCGACCGTGGTGGGGCCTATGATTGATGTCTCGCTGTTCATTTGGGCAGCTGCCGCAACGTTGTCGCTGCGCAGGGTTGACAGGGTGGTGTTGTTGCGCTCAATGTTGAGCAGGATGCCCTGCATGTCTTGTGCGCTTGCCATGCCGGCCAGCATGAGCAACGCTATGGTGTAAAGAGTCTTCATTGTTACATTGTATTATGTGTTGTCCTGGCTCAAAAAGCCGGGCACAACGTGTTTAGTTACCGTTCTTGTTGTCGCCACGGTGCATCCATTCATACACGATGGGAATGATGAATGCGTTGAGGAATGTGGATGTGAGCAGTCCGCCCAGTATCACCTTGGCCATGGGGCTCTGTATCTCGTTGCCCGGCAGGTCGCCTCGCAATGCCAGCGGTATGAGCGCCAGGGCCGAGGTGAGTGCCGTCATCAAAATGGGGTTGAGACGGTCGAGTGAGCCGTGGATGATGCTGTCACGCAGTGTCATGCCGCTGCCGCGCAGGCTGTTGTACTGCGTGATGAGCAGCATGCCGTTGCGGGTGGCGATGCCAAACAGCGAGATGAAACCTATGATGGCAGGGATGCTGAGCTCACGGCTGGTGAGTGCGAGGGCAAACACGCCGCCTATGAGTGCCAGCGGCAGATTGAGCAGGATGATTCCGCTCTCGCGTGCATTGCGGAACTGTGCATTGAGCAGCAGGAAGATGACCAGGATGCTCACTATGGATGTGAGCATGAGGATGCGGCTTGCTGCCTGTTCGCTCTCAAACTGTCCGCCATACTCGATGCGGTAGCCCTCGGGCAGTTCTATGTGCTTGTCGATGCGGTTGCGTATGTCCTTGACCACGCTGCCCAGGTCGCGTCCGCTGCAGTTAGCACTGATTACCACCTTGCGGCTGGCATTCTCGCGGTTGATGGTGTTGGGACCCATTGACGACTGCACCTCGGCTACATCGGTGAGGGGAATCTTGCGCCCGTCCTGAGTGTCGATGATGAGGCTCTCGATGTGCTCCATTGTGTTGCGGTTGTTCTCGTTGGCACGCACGATGAGATTAAAGCTCTTGCCGTCCTCGTTGACCTGCGACACCACTTCGCCAGCCATGTTCACGGCTATGAACTCGTTAAACTCGGGCAATGAAATGCCTTGTCGCTGCAGTAGTTCGCGGTTGGGTGTTATTTTCAGCTCAGGTCGTTCTATTTGCTGTTCCACGTTGAGGTCGGCAATGCCGTCCACGTTCTCGATGGCTTCCTTAATCTCGTTGCCCAGGGTGAACATGGTGTTGAGATTGGGACCAAATAACTTGATGGCAATGTTGGCCTGTGTGCCTGACAGCATCGCGTCAATGCGGTGGCTGATGGGCTGGCCTATCTCAATGTTGGCTCCCACGAGCACCGATAGTTTCTTGCGCACGTCCTTCAGCACCTCGTGATGGCTGCGGTCCTTGAGTTCAAATGGTGCTTCGATTTCGCTCACGTTGACTCCCAGGGCATGCTCGTCGAGCTCGGCGCGTCCGGTTTTGCGGGCCACGGTCTTGATTTCGGGCACTGAGAGGAGCAGTTCCTCGGCTTTGCGGCCTATCTTGTCGCTTTCTTCAAGCGAGATGCCCGGCATAGAGCTCACGTTAATGGTGAATGAACCCTCGTTAAATGCAGGCAGGAAACTGTGTCCCAGTGATGTAAACATCACTATGGTGGCGATGAGCAGTCCCAACGTGCTGCCCAGTACCACCCACTTGTGGTTGAGCACAAATGTGAGCATGCGGCAGTATTGTTTCTTGAGCCAAGTCACCAGCCGTGACTCGCTGCGTTGCTCTTTTTTCTTGCCGTTGCGCTTCTTGTCCTTAGTGTTGAGCAGATAGCTGCACAGCACGGGGGTGAGCGTCAGTGCCACCACTGTGGACGCAAAGAGTGCTACAATGAACGCTATGCCCAGCGGAATGAGCATGCGTCCCTCCATGCCGCTGAGGAAAAACAGCGGTGTGAAGCTCACTACAATGATGAGCGTGGAATTGAGGATGGGCATGCGCACCTCGCGCGAAGCCTCATATACTACCTTGAGCACAGGCTTGCGCTCGTCTTGCGGCAGTTGTTTGTTGAGGTGCAGGTGGCGCCACACGTTCTCCACGTCGACGATGGCGTCGTCAACCAGCGAACCTATGGCAATGGCTAGGCCACCCAGGCTCATGGTGTTGATGCTCAGTCCCATGCCGTGCAGCGCCATCACGGCCACTATGAGGCTGATGGGCATAGTCACCAGTGAGATGACGGTGGTGCGGGCATTAGCCAGGAAGATGGCCAGCACGACGATGACCATGAGTGCACCCTCGAGCAGCGACGAGCTCACGTTGTCGATGCTGCTGTCGATGAAGCGCGACTGGCGGAACACGTCGGTCGAGACATGCACGTCATGCGGCAGATTTTTCTTGAGGTCGCTAATGGCTGCCTCGAGTTGCTCGGTCAGTTCCACGGTGCCGGTGTTGGGCTGCTTGGTAACGGTGAGTAGCACTGCGGGTTTGCCTTTTTCAGATGCTAGTCCCAGACGGGGCTCTTGTGCCCCGATGCGCACCTCGGCCACGTCGGCAAGTGTGATGGGTGTACCGCCGTCGATTTTTACTACAGAGCGCGATATCTTGTCGATGTCATCGGTCGACACAACGCCACGCACAATGTATTCATTGCCATACTGGTAGATGACGCCGCCGTCGATGTTCTGGTTCATGTCGCGTGTCACGGCAAGCAGTTGCTGCAGCGAGACCCCGTAGTGCTTCATCTTGCCGGGGTCAAACAGCACCTGGAATTCCTTGATGTCGCCGCCCAGGACCGAGACTTGTGCCACGCCTCCGGTCGACAATAGTCGTGGGCGTATGGTCCAGTCGGCCAGCGTGCGCAGGTCGAGCATCGATGTGGAGTCAGAGGTGAGCCCCACGATGAGCAGTTCGCCCAGGATTGACGATTGTGGCCCTATGGTGGGCTGGTTCACGTTCTTGGGCAGGCTCTCGCTTATGGCCGTGAGTTTCTCACTCACGATTTGCCTGGCTATGTAGATGTCGGTGTCCCACTCAAATTCGACCCACACAACCGAGAATCCCATGGTGGACGATGAGCGCACGCGGCGCACACCTGTCGACCCGTTCATGGCGGTCTCAATGGGGAATGTCACCAGCTGTTCCACTTCCTCGGCAGCCATGCCGCCTGCTTCGGTCATGACGACTACCGTGGGGGCATTGAGGTCGGGGAATACGTCGACCTCGGTGCTGCGCACGGTATATAAGCCGCCCACAATGAGCAGCACAGCCGCCAGCATGATGAACAGCCTGTTGTTGAGTGAGAATTTTATGATCTTGTTAAGCATTATTGTCGTGATTTTTTTGGTTACAGAGATCTCTAACTAGGTTGGGATTAGGCCGGAGGACTCGGAGATCTCGGAGGACTCGGAAGTCAAGGAAGTCTCGGAAGTCTAGGATTGATTACCCCTTCATTAGTGGTTGTGGTTGTGGGCAGGTATGGCGTTGCTGGCACCAGCCAGTTTCACGTTGATGGCACCCTTCACTACCACGCTTTCGCCACCTTTGAGACCGCTGGTCACCTCGGTGCGTTCTCCGTCGCTGGCTCCCAACTTCACTTCTTGCTTGCGGTAGCTGTGGTCGTCAACCTTGCAGTACACATAGTACACACCCTGTTCCTCGGTGAGGGCAGTGATGGGCACGCTCAGCACTCCGTCGCGTTTTCCTGTAATGAGGAATACCTCGGCATAGGCGCCGGGAACGGTGGTGCCGTTGTTGTCAAACTGGAATGTGACGGGAACATAGGATGATGTTGTCTCGGCCGATTTTCCTGACGACATCAGGTGGCCGTTGATTGATTTCATGTCAATGAGGACATCGCTATACTGCGTGCGGAACTTGGCCGACTGAATCTTGCTCAGCGACGAGTAGTAGCGCATGGGCACTTCCACGCGCAGGTTGAGGTGCTGGTTTCTAGTGATGGTCATGAGCGGTGTGCCCACGTTCACATAGTCGCCATCCTTGACGCTGCACTTTGAGACATAGCCGCTGGTTGTGGCTTTCACGGTGACACCTCGTGGCGTGGTGTTGCTGCCTATAGCCTCATAGGCCACCTTTTTTGTCTCATACTCGGAGCGTATTGTGTTGAACTCGCTCTCAGTGATAAGGTGCTCCTCAAGCAGCGGTAGCGTGCGGTCATAGTCGCGCTTGGCAGCCAGGTAGGCAATGCGTGCGCGCTCAGCCTGGTCACCGTCCTGGAGCTTGTCGCTGGCCACATAGTATAGAGTGGTGCCAGCGCTTATCGACATACCCTCGGCAATGTGCTGCGCATGAGACACGACACCTGATGTAGTGGCCACGATGATGGTCTCGTCGCATGATGCAGCCATAATCTTGCCGCTGGCTTGGATCACGTCGTTAAATGAAGAGAATGTCACAGTGCTGGTTTCCACACCGGCAGCCTCAGCCTTCTCGGGCTCCATGATGATGATGCCGGGAGCATGCTCATGCTCGTCGTGGTCGTCGTCATCATGGTCCTCGGCTTCCTCGGCATGCTCAGCATGCTGTTCGATGCAACTTGTGGCCGGTAAAAACGCTAAGGCGAGGGCAGCGCTAGTGGCTACTCTCGTCAGCAATGATGATAATATCTTTTTCATCACAACACTTCGAAATCGGGTTCAACCTTTTTGCCCACCTTGATTATCTGAGCAAGTACTGCGTCAACATCGGCGCCCTCGGCATACTCGACTTTCATCTTCTGTGTCATGAACGAAATTGTGGCATTTGCCACGCCTTCTATCTTGTTGATCTCGGCTTCTACGAGGTTGGCGCAGTTAGCGCAGTCCACCTCTATCTTGTAACTTTTCTTCATAGTTGTAACGGTTTTCTTGTTTCACGATGCAAAGTTACGACAAAACTTTTGCAACTCAGTTGCAAAAGTGGGGTGGTGTATAATCATGAGAGATATGTCGCATGTTTTCTACCGTCCAGAGCTTGCGATGCTCTTAACTAATGCGATGTCTACATTCAGCGACTGTGCAATCATGCTGGGGTCACCACCGTTATCCAGTAAAAGTTTTATTGCAGTTTCAAGTTGAGCCTTTTGCTCAGCAATTTGTGCACACTGCTCGGCCAGTTGTGCGCCCTGTTCAGCCAGTTGTGCACCCTGTTCAGCGATTTGTGCCCCCTGTTCAGCCAGTTGCTTGTCACGCATTAATATCTCGGTGTCGCGCGTTTCTATAGCACTGAAATACTCGTCCTCAACGTTCATGTCATGGCGCAGCTGACGGTCGCTGGCGGCTTCTTTGAGGCGTCGCAAAATATATAGCATGTCGTCATTGCCCGCATAAGCTTCCTCGTCAATGGTAATAGTCTGGTGGTTGCGGTCTTTACGTGTTTGGTCAAACACATTGAGCAGTTGTTCCAGACGGTTGTTTACACGGCCATGAAGACGTGGTATCTGCACAATGATGCTCTCATGCGTCAGGCTGTCGACAAATGGGTTGGGAATACCCACTGTCACTTCATTGTCGTCATAGTCAACAGCCTTGCGCTTGACATAGAGAATCGGTTCTTCAATGTCTCCAACCTTGTGGCCCAACAGGTACACTGTAACCATGGGAATGGCGTGGCCTTGCTTGTCTTCTTTAATGATGTTCTCGGGGTTGGCATAGTGGGTGGCAAGATATTGACGGAATCGCAATGTCTCGGTTTCAAGCCATGTCTTTTGCAACTCGATGAGAATCAAGTGTGTATCGCCATTCTCCTCTTTGACGTAAGCACCAAAGTCAATCCTGAAGATGGAGAGGTCGTTGCGCGAACTGTTAGTGTATTCGTTGCGACGTTGTTCCACCGACACTACTTCCTTTTTGAGCAGTGCCGAAAGAATTGTGCGAGCGATGCGCTCGTCTTCCATAAGGTACTTGAAGACGATGTCATATATGGGGTTGGCTACTTGTATCATCGTGTAATATAATTTCTTAGTGCAAAACTACATAAAAAATCATGAAACACAAAATAAAAGCATGAAATTACACAAAATCCCGCATTATTTTATGGCTCATATAACCCTCATGATTGGTTGTCCTCGTCATCAAACGGCCCTCTGGACGATGCGTGAGTTGGGGGGCACGTCGTGGGTGAGCCAGATGTTACCGCCCACCACGGTGTCGTGGCCTATGGTGATGCGGCCCAGCACTGAGGTGTTAGAGTAGATGGTCACGTTGTCCTCGATGATGGGGTGTCGCGGAGCATCCACGGGGTTGCCGTTGCTGTCATGGATGATGTTCTTGGCACCCAGTGTCACGCCCTGGTAGAGCACCACATTGCTGCCAATGATGGTGGTGGCACCTATCACCACACCTGTGCCGTGGTCGATGCAGAAGTGGTCGCCTATGCTGGCACCGGGGTGGATGTCGATTCCGGTCTCGCTATGAGCCATCTCGGTGAGCATGCGCGGCAACAAAGGGATGCCCATCAACAGCAGGCAGTGGGCCACACGGTAGTGCAGCATCACTCTCACCAGCGGATAGCAGTAAACCACCTCGGCGCGGCTCTCTACTGCAGGGTCGTTGCTCAGCACTGCGTCCACATCGGTGTGGAGCAGTCGTTTGATCTCGGGCATCTCGTCCAGGAACTTACACGCTATGCAGGATGCTTGCTCGCTGTCGTCGAGCACGGTCGAGAGCTGGTAGGTGAGCACGGCGCGCAGTTGTAGCTCTAGTGGCTCGGTGCTGGGAAAATGTTCGGGAAACACGATTGAGCGCACTATCTCAATCATCTTTTTTAATTCCTTGTGCTGCGGAACTGATGTGGTCATTGCGTTTGTGTTAAATGTTGTTTTAAGCACAGGCTGCTCCTTGTAGAGGAGTGTCTTATGGCCGGCTTGCCGGTGTTTTTATAGGGGGCAGCCCGTGCTTGATGTTTTATAGCCGGCATGCCGGCGTTCTTATTACAGGACTGAGAGGTAGCGCTCGCCGGTGTCGGGGAGCAGGGCGACGATGGTTTTGCCCTCGTTCTCGTCGAGGCTGGCAAGCTTCAATGCTGCAGCAAACGAGGCTCCGCTAGAGATGCCCACCAGCAGACCGTGCTTGCGCGAGAGCATGCGTGCAGCGTCAAATGCGTCTTCGCTTGCCATGGGCATAATCTCGTCGATTACACTTGCGTCATAAGTGTCAGGGACAAAGCCTGCGCCTATGCCCTGGATTTTGTGAGGACCGGGCTGACCTCCGCTCAATACGGGCGATGTAGAGGGCTCCACTGCCACGATCTTTACGGCAGGATTGTGAGCCTTGAGTGCACGGCCTGTGCCAGTGACTGTGCCACCGGTGCCCACACCGGCAACAAAGATGTCTACCTTGCCATCAGTGTCGTTCCATATCTCCTCACCGGTGGTGCGGGTGTGGACTGCGGGGTTAGCGGGGTTGACAAACTGTCCCAGGATTACAGCTCCGGGGGTAGCGTCGCGCAGTTCCTGGGCACGTGCAATGGCACCCTTCATGCCCTGTGCGCCAGGGGTGAGCTCGAGCTCGGCGCCATAGGCTTTGAGCAGGTTGCGGCGTTCCACGCTCATGGTGTCGGGCATGGTGAGGATCACCTTATATCCTTTAACTGCTCCCACCCATGCCAGGCCCACGCCTGTGTTGCCGCTGGTGGGTTCAATGATTGTTGCACCGGGCTTGAGCACGCCTTTAGATTCGGCATCTTCGATCATCGCCAGCGCTATGCGGTCCTTGACGCTACCGCCGGGATTGAAAAATTCAACCTTGACAACCAGGCGGGCCTTGAGTCCGTCGATACCTGTAATCTCAACTAAAGGAGTGCGACCAATGAGGTCAGTAATGCTCTTGTAAATCATAATAGTGTTAAGTTTTGAGCTGCTAGCGATAACCAGTGCAATATTTCAATTGATTACCCAAAAAACAATGTCTACCACTGGAATCACTGGCAGACATTGTGAATATTTATAAAAAAATTACTATATCTTTAAACGAAAGAATTATCACATAACGTCACTACACCAGTGAAAAATCACGAGTGCAACAACAACAATATGTGGTATAAATTCTTTTCATCGCTGCAAAATTATGTAATATTTTTGAATTGACCAAATGTTTTATGCATTATTTTACATAAACAGTGCGCAAGCCCACGCTGTAGTGGCGCAGCGAGTCATATTTGCCGCCACCCAGATACTCCTGAGCGAAGCCATAATCGTGAGCTACGAGGTTGCCCTCTTCGTCCTTGGTGACAACCCAGGCAAGCAGCGTGCGGCGTGCGATTGTGCCACCCTCGCGCTTCACTGTCCATGAGTCGTTCTCAACAACAACCTTGATGACACCTTTGAACTTAGCCTTAGCCACCTTGAGCACCTGTGCGTTCATTGACTTGTTGAGGGCACCGGGCTTAAGAGTCTGCTTTGATGCCTCGATCTCGGCTTTGCGCTTTGCTTCTTTCTCGGCCTTAGCCTTTGCTGCTCTTTCCTGTGAAGCCTTCATGTCGGCCTTGACCTCCTCATAGGTCATGTAGGGGTTGGCATTGGGATACTTGGCTTTGTAAGCCTCGTCCATCTGGTCATAGAGTTTGCGCAGTTCCTTGGTCTGCTTCTCGATGGCCTCGTCGTCAGTATAACGGTCAGTGCAGAATGCCAGGTAACGTGTAGCTGCACCGTTGCTTGTGTAGTATTGCTTAGCATTCTTCTTGCCCTTCTTGGCCTTGTCAACATACCACTTGAGGGCTGCTGCCAAGTATGCATTGTTGTTGCCGTTGAAATCTTCGGCCTTGGGGTAGCCTGCATAGAGAATTTCGCGTGTAGCCTTTGCCACTCCGTTCATGCGCTCCTGTGCAGTGCTCCATGAATGCCAGCGAGCCACATCCTTAGAGTTGTCATTAGCAATCATGTTGAATACTTTGCCCATCTGCTCGCCTTTGTCAGAGCACAGCCACTCCACGTCTTTTTTCTTGTTAGCCATCTCCTGGAGAGTAGCCCAGTACTCAAAGGCATCATACAGCTCGTCGATGTCCTTGCATGCCTCGGGGTCTGGGGCGTTGAGCTGGGTTTTGTATTCAACAGCCATGTTAAGCTGCTTCTTGGCTTCATTAGTAGCAGTGTTCACAGCCTTGTCAACCGCGTTGTCGATTGTGCGGTCAACTTTGTTTTCAACTTGATTCTTTGCGCTTTGAACCTTGTTGTCTACGGCTTGCTTGGCTTTGTTTTTAATCTTGTTGCCTAAGTTTCCAAATTGTGCGTCAGCACTGAAACTAAAGGACACTACGGCAATTGCTGCAAGTGTGACCTTGATGATGTTGTTAAATTTCATAAGATTAATAATTAAAGTAAATTGGTTAAAGTTTTATTGTGTTTGCAAAATTAATAAAAAAAGCAGATTGTTCCAAATATTATCTCTCTTGTGGAACAAACCGTGTGCTGTTACTGAGAAAAAGACAGGCAGCACATTTAACTACCGCCTGTCTTATGTATGGATGCTGCACTCGTGGTGTGTAGCAGTTTTTTTACTTCACTGCGTCTACGGCCTTCTGGATGCGGCCAAAGATCTCAGCGATGTCGCCGGTTCCGGGGATTGCCTGATACAGACCCTTCTCCTCATAGAATGCCTTGAGAGGTGAAGTCTGGTTGTGGTAAACGGCGAGACGGTTCTTCACTGTCTCCTCGTTGTCGTCGCTGCGGCCGGTCTGCTGTCCGCGCAGGATGATGCGGCGCATGAGCTCGTCTTCGGGAACCTCAAGGCCCACTACAGTGCTCACTGCAGTGCCACGCTCCTGGAGCATTACCTCAAGTGCCTCGGCCTGTGCGATGGTGCGGGGGAAACCGTCAAAGATCACGCCGGGAGCCGCTGCTTCCTTGTTGGCGTCGAGAACGCTTGCCAGTATGTCGATCATCAGGGCGTCAGGGATGAGCTGGCCCTTGTCGATGTAAGCCTTTGCTGTAGCTCCCAGTTCAGTACCGCGCTTGATGTTGTCGCGCAGCACGTCGCCTGTAGAAATGTGGAAAAGACCATAGGTCTTGATGAGATTATCACTTTGGGTGCCCTTGCCACTGCCGGGAGCGCCAAAAATAACGATGTTAAGCATTGTGTCTATTTAGTTTATAAGTTTATTGTTAGATAAAGGACGTGTCAATCCTCATTGTTAATTATTTCTCTTTGAGAACATAGATCTCGTCGAGGCCACGTGCGGCGCCGTCGAGGTCGAGGCCGTAACCCAGGATGAAGCGAGATGGAATAGCAAAGCCCACATACTCGGGCACCTCACCGGTCTTGAGCGACTCGGGCTTGTAGAGCAGTGTGGCCATTTTTACGCTCTTGGGCTTGTGCTCCATGAGCATAGCGCGCAGCTGCTTGGCTGTGATGCCGGTGTCGACGATATCCTCGATGATGATGATCTCGCGGTCAGTGATGTCTTCATGGAGACCCATGATCTCGCGCACCACACCGGTTGATGTTGTACCCTCATATGACTTGAAGCGGATGAAGGTGATCTCTGATAAGGGCAAGTCGACAGCGCGTAAAAGATCGGCGGCAAATACAAATGCACCGTTGAGCACACACAGGAACAGCGGATTCTCGCTCTTGCAGTCGCGTTTAATCTCGGTTGCCACACGCTGAATCTGTTCAGCAATCTGCTCTCTAGTAATGTAAGGCTCAAAGGTCAAGCCGTTGATAGTAATGTCTGCCATTTTGGGGTTATTGTTATATTTGGGACTAAGCCCTATTATTTATAATGCAAAATTAGAAAAGAAAATTGTGCTAACCAAATTTTTTTTGATTTTTAAGAGCGCTTTGCTTTTCAGAGCGGTCGCTGCGCTCCCTTCTCAGAGCGCTTTGCTTTTCGGAGCGGTCGCCGTTGGCTCCCTTTTCGGAACGCTTCGCTTATCGGAGCGGTCGCTGTCGCTCCCTTCTCAGAGCGCTTCGCTTTTCAGAGCGGTCGCTGTCGCTCCCTTCTCAGAGCGCTTCGCTT
>JAKSLZ010000021.1 GCA_024400935.1 Muribaculaceae bacterium
CAAAGATACGATATTTCCGTGAATAATCGGACAAAAAGGTAAATAATCTTCAGTTACTTTCTGTCACACTATAATACTATAGGCAGGCGGTGGAACCGCCTTGTTGCATCGTAACCGGCGGACGCAGTCCGTCGGAGAGGAGCATATAAAACTAACGGCCTCGGAGGGGCCGCACTGAAATCATCGTTCATCGTTCATCATTCCCCTTTCTTTTTTCATCTTTTTTGTATTTCGTTTTTCGTCAAATTGTTGTATCTTTGTAGATTGAAAAATTATAAACATTATAAAAACATGAAGAAAGTATTATTGTTATTTGCACTGATGAGTGCATTATGTGTCCAGTCGCTGAGTGCCCAGGTTATCAAGGGCGACATGAATGACGACGGTGTGTTTGACATCGTTGACGTGAGCGAGAGCGTTAACACCCTCATTGGCGAGCGTGCCATCCAGTACATCTCGGGCGGCGGTGACCCCTATATGGTTGACAACAGCCGCGTCGTTGGCACTTGGTACAAGACCAAGAGCGAGTACTTCACGCTCAATGGGGATGGTACCACCGACTATAGCGGAGCTGCTACCTATTGTTTCATGCCCTACCAGGGTCGCATGGTGTTTTTCGGTGCGGACGGCGTCATAGCGTCGGCAATTAACGTGATTCTCGTGGGTGACGGTCTCATGATAACCAATGAGCTTGGAAGCAGCAAATTTGAGACTTGGACCACCGAGGTTCCCGCTCAGCCAGTGGCCTCTATCCAGCTGAGCTCGACCTCACTTGAGATGCAGCCCAATGAGTTCATGCCCATGCTCACTGCCACTGTATTGCCCGCTGATGCCGACAACAAAGCAGTGACATGGTCGAGCAGCAACGAGAGCGTGGTTAAGCTGTCGGGCGACCTTATCCTTGCCATGGGCTACGGCACAGCCACCATCACATGCTCGGCAACCGATGGCAGCGGTGTGAAAGCCGAGTGCACGGTGACAGTGAAAAACAAGGTCGTTACCCACGAGTACGTTGACCTCGGTCTTCCAGGTGGTGTATTGTGGGCGACCTGCAACGTTGGTGCTGACAAGCCCGAGGACTACGGTTTGTATTTCGCCTGGGGTGAGACCACAGGCTACGCTAAGGGCGAGAGCCACAGTTTCGATTGGGCAAACTACAAGTGGATGACTCCCGGTCGGAGCGGCTGGCAGTACGTGATCAAATACACCACATCCGACGGTCAGAAGAGTGGCTGCTGGTACGATGGTGACACCTACGTTGGCACTACTGTTGACGGCGTGACCTACAAGAACCTCACCGAGCTACTTCCCGAGGACGACGCCGCGACCGCCAACTGGGGTGCAGGCTGGCGCATGCCCACAAAGAAGGAGCAGGATGACTTGCGTAACAGCGCATACTGCACATGGACATGGAAGACCAACTACAACGGTTCGGTCGTTAACGGCTATGAGGTGAAGAGCAAGAGCAACGGCAATAGCATTTTCCTGCCCGCCGCCGGCTACCGCTTCGGCACGAGCCTCAGCGGCGAGGGGTCCTACGGCCTCTACTGGTCGAGTTCGCTCAGCACTAGCAACAGCTACGACGCCTACGACCTGCGCTTCAATTCGGGCAGCGTGAATTGGGACTACTACTACCGTTATGGTGGGTTCTCGGTTAGGCCTGTGCGCGTGTCTTCAGAATAACTGTATCTACCCCCAAAAAAGGCAAACTTATTCGGTCAAAGGAAGAAATCTCAGCGGATGCGGGCACACGACGGGCACGGAGTGCTCGCGCCCGCAACGGCGGAGATTTCTTCCTTTGACCGAAATTTTTTATAAAATCATAATATTATGGCAAAGTTAAAAGAAATTTTAGAAATTGAAACTCAGCGAGTTGATGATCAAACCACAATTCATTTATTCCAAGAAGGCTCGTTTTACAGGGCTTACGAGATGAGTGCATGGTTGTTTACAAAATTTGTGTCAGATTTCAAGGTGACAAGGCGCATGCTTAAGGACAAAGAAAGTTCGTTTGTCTTCATCGGTTTCCCTGTCACGAGCCTTGAACAACGCCTGCCAGCAGGTGCTGATGTGGAGCAGAACGGGAAAAGCATCTTGTTGTGCCTTTAACGAAAAACCTAACGAAAAGAAGCCCTATAGATCGTGTGTGATCTATAGGGCTTTGATATTGGGTTATGTTCTACCTGCAATTATGCGAGGCGTTTCTCGAGGTTCTTGCGGATTGCTGCGATGAAGTCGGCGCTGTTAACAGCCTTGGCCTCTACGCCTTCCATGAGGTTCACGAGGTCCTTGGTCACTGTGCCGCTGTTGAGGGTGTCGAAGCATGCGCCTTCGAGCTGGTCGCCGAAGTTCATGAGGTCCTTCAGACCGTCCTTCTCACCGCGTTTGCGCAATGCACCGCTCCATGCAAAGATGGTTGCGATGGGGTTGGTTGAAGTCTCTTCGCCAGCGAGATACTTGTAGTAGTGGCGAGTCACTGTGCCGTGAGCTGCCTCATACTCATAGTTTCCGTCGGGGCTAACGAGAACGCTGGTCATCATTGCCAGTGAACCGAATGCTGTAGATACCATGTCGCTCATCACGTCGCCGTCATAGTTCTTGCAAGCCCAGATGTAACCGCCCTTGCTGCGGATAACGCGAGCTACAGCGTCGTCGATGAGGGTATAGAAGTACTCAAGACCGCGCTTGTCGAACTCTTCCTTATACTCCTGGAACACTTCCTCGAAAATGATGCGGAACTGTGCGTCATACTTCTTAGAGATGGTGTCCTTGGTTGAGAACCACAGGTCCTGGTTAGTATCGAGGGCAAACTTGAAGCAGCTGTGAGCAAACGAGCGGATAGACTTGTCAACGTTGTGCATGCCCTGGAGCACGCCAGCGCCCTTGAAGTTCTGGATAACTACCTCCTCGTGCTTGCCGCTCTCGCCGTCGAAGACGAGCTTAGCAACACCGGGTTCGTCGGCGCGAATCTCCACGCTCTTGTAAACGTCGCCATAGGCATGACGTGCGATGGTGATGGGTTTCTCCCAGTTGCGCACTGCGGGCTTGATGCTGGGCAGGGTGATGGGGGCACGGAATACAGTACCGTCGAGAATTGAACGGATGGTGCCGTTGGGGCTCTTCCACATCTCGTGCAGCTTGTACTCGTCCATACGCTTCAGGTTGGGAGTGATGGTAGCGCACTTAACAGCTACGCCAAGGCGCTTGGTTGCCTCAGCAGCCTCGATTGTAATCTTGTCGCCAGTCTCGTCACGTTTAACGAGGCCCAGGTCATAATATTCGCTCTTGAGGTCTACGAAGGGCAGGATAAGTTCGTCCTTGATCATCTTCCACAAGATGCGGGTCATCTCGTCACCGTCCATCTCAACGATGGGGGTAGTCATTTTGATTTTTTCAGCCATTTTGTTTTTCTATTTTAATGAGGTGCACGGAGAACCGTGCACCACGGTGATTTGTTTATTTTTTGTTTTTGTAGTAGTTCATGAGGCAACCGTCGGCGAGGATTTGACGCTCGTCGGCAGTGAGGTTCTGGAAGAACAGGTGGATGTCCTTGACGCCGTCCTTGGTGATAACCTTAGCATCGATTTCTTCCTTGCCTTCGAGGATAGCGGCACGCAGACCGGGGACGAAGACGAAGTCGCCGGGAACATAGTTGAACTCAGTTTCCTTAGCGATGGTGAAGGGAACGATACCCCAGTTGATACAGTTGCTGCGGTAACGCTTGGTTGCATACTCGTAGCAGATGTTGGCGTCACCGCCCAGCACCTTCTGGCAAGAAGCAGCCTGCTCGCGAGCTGAACCATCACCGGGACGGTTAGCGAAGACGCATGAACCGAATGAAGTGTTCTCAGCGCTTGCGCCTACCTGTGCCAGTGCATTAGCGATATTGTCGCTTACCTTGCCCTCACGACGTGCGAGGTCTTCGGCCTGGATGCGCTTGCTGATGCCCACGTACTCGGGAACGCGGCGTGACAGAGCGAACTCTGACAGCTTCAAGGGGTTAGAACGGTAGCTTGAAGTCTCGCCTGAGGGGATGAGTTCGTCGGTAGTGGTCACGGGATCGTGGATAACTGCAGCGAGCTCGATGAGCATGTTCTCCTGCAAGGGGTACATTGTGGGCCAGTCCTTGATGTTGGGACCATACTTGAGAGCCTGGCTCAGGTCTTCCTTCTCATATCCGTTGTAAACGCGGCGCTCATAGATGCGTGCGTCAAATTCATACTTCTTGTGCTCGTCGGTGTAGTCAACGTCGGTTGCCGCAGTGATCACGCCGCCGTTAGCTGCAGTAGCAGCAATAGAGCGTGCATCCATGAGTGCAACGAGCGAAATCTGACCCTGACCGGGCTTAGAACCCTCGCGGTTGGGGAAGTTGCGGGTGGTGTGGCGAATTGACAGACCGTTGTTAGAGGGAACGTCACCGGCACCGAAGCAAGGACCGCAGAATGCGGGCTTGATAACTACGCCAGCCTCAAGCAGTTCCTCAGCGATACCATTGCGGGTAGTAGCCATGAACACGGGAATTGACTGGGGATAAGCCGACATTGTGAAGTAGTCGTTACCGATAGAAGCACCCTTCATGATTGAAGCTGCTGCGCTGAGGTTGTCGTAGGTACCGCCTGAGCAACCAGCGATGATACCCTGGTCGGCCTGTACCTTGCCGTCAACTACCTTGTCAACGAGGTGGCAGTCAACCTTGTCGCCGTAGCGTTTCTTAGCGTCTTCTTCCACTGCCTTGAGAATCTCAACGGGATTAGCCTGCAGCTCGTGGATAGTGAATGCGTTGCTGGGGTGGAAGGGGAGAGCGATCATTGACTCCTGCTTAGAGAGGTCAATCTTGATCATTGCGTCATAATATGCCACGTCGCCGGGCTGCAATTCCTTGAAGTCCTGGGGACGGTTGTGGATCTCGTAGTGATGCCTAACCTCGTCATCAGTTACCCAGATTGAGCTCAAGCAAGTGGTCTCAGTGGTCATGATGTCGATGCCATTGCGGAAGTCGATGGGCAGGTTCTTCACGCCGGGGCCAGCAAACTCAAGGACTTTGTTCTTTACGAAGCCGCTCTCAAATGTAGCCTTTACCAGTGAAATTGCAACGTCGTGGGGACCGATACCCTTGCGGGGAGCGCCTTCCAGCCATACGAGAACAACCTCGGGAGCGTTGATGTCCCAAGTGTTCTTGAGGAGCTGCTTAACGAGCTCGCCACCACCTTCGCCAACACCCATGTTACCGAGTGAGCCGTAGCGTGTGTGTGAGTCGCTACCCAGGATCATGTTGCCGCACTTAACCATTGCCTCGCGGGCATACTGGTGGATAACGGCTTGGTTAGCGGGAACGTAGATACCGCCGTATTTCTTAGCTGCCGACAGACCGAAAACGTGGTCGTCCTCGTTGATAGTACCGCCAACGGCACACAGCGAGTTGTGGCAGTTAGTCATTGCATAAGGCAGGGGGAATTTCTCAAGACCGCTGGCACGAGCAGTCTGGATAATGCCCACGTATGTGATGTCGTGTGACATCATAGCGTCAAATGCGATGCGCATTTTCTTACCCTTGCTGCCGTCTACATCGTGGCTGCGAAGGATACCGTAAGTGATAGTTTTCTCGCGAGCTTCGTCGGGAGTGGGCATGCCTGCTGCATCCATACGAACCTCGGTTCCGTTAATGAGGTAAACACCTTGTTTGATAAGTTCTACCATAATTGTTTGTTAGAGAATTAATTAATTAAATTATTATTATTTGTTTGTATTCAGTTAGTTGTCGCGTTAATGAAAAGTGTGAGCGCCAGCATGTCGGCAGCACCGCCTGGCGAGATGTTCTCGGCTGTGTACTGGCGGTTCAATTCCTCTAGCTGGGTGAGGCTGAAATTGCCGGCTAACTGTTTTGCTTCGCTTTTCACTTGTTGTGCCCGATCATATCCCACGCGGTGGATAATGTTAGTGTCGTCGAGCGTCGACATGATGAGTAGTAGTGTGCGGGCTGACGCAGTGTCGTCGTTTATCGAGCGATAATAGGGCAACCATTTGCCTGTGAGGTCGCTGTAACCGTCACGCGCCAGGTCCAGCGCGCTCAGGGCGTTGTGCTCGCTCTTCGCTTTAGAACCATTAGAATTGTTGCCGCCAGGCAGTTGTGATGCTATTTGCTTCACTGTCTCGCTCCACAATGTGTTTGTGGCCAGACTGTGGCTGATGCCCACAATGGCAAGTCCCATTGAGAAGAGTGCTCCGCGATGGGTATTTACTCCGCCAGTTGCCTCAAGCATTGCTTTCTCGGCATCGATGCCCACCTGCTGGATATCTTTAGCCGCAGGGAGTTCATTGCTGTGTCCCATCACTGCCAGTTGGTCAAAGAATGGCTCAAGCGCCTTGATGCTGCGTTCCATCACAGCGTAGTCCATATCCTGGTGCGCGCCGTTGTCGTTACGGTCCACCAATCCGGGTTTGGGGGTGGTTGCGAGTTCGCTAGAGATAGACATCGTTGCGAGCTTAGAGATGAGGTAGGGGACAGTAGTCGTTGGAACCATCTTAACCGCTTCGCTGAGATTTCCTTGCTCTAACAGTTTTCTCACCGTTGAAGCACTGATGACAGTGTCTTCTAATTTAAGACGTTCAATTTCAACAAGATTGATGCCATGCTCCATGAGTTGCGACTTCATCAGCTCGTTGTAGCGGCGTGTCAACAGATCGGTAGGTTCCTGGCCCACATAGCGCACCCTTGCATTGAGTGCCGGGGCGATGTGACGAGTAAAGAGGTTGATGTCGAGCGTCATGTGGGTGTCGCTGGCATCGTCCAGTTTCTTAAGGAAATAAGTGGGGAAGGTGAGTGCCGAGATAGCATAGTCGCTTCCCTCGAGCACTGTCACGTTAGCGATGTCTTTACACCCCTCTGTCACCATTGCCATGCGCTGGCGAGTAGAGAACATCGACACATCCTCCTTAACGACTATCACATAGAGATTGTCAACCTCTTTTGCCGCCTGCTCAATGAGATAGCGGTGTCCCAGGGTAAAGGGGTTGCAGTTCATCACCAGCACGCCGTTATTGCCGTCCTTGCGGTGTGAGTGCAGATACTGGGTGTAGTTGTCCAGTCCGCCTATGCCGTTTTCCATCAGCACTGCCAGTGGTGATGAGGCAAGTGTCTTGAAAGCAAGCCCTTTGAAAATGTTGGTATTCCCAGGTTTGGTATAGACCTTGACGTTGAGATAGCCTCGCTGCTGTGCCTCGCTCAGCAGGTGTGATACAAGACGTTGACTCATTCCGGTTCCCCGCAATGAGTCATCCACAGCTATGCATTTGATTATGTCACCACACAGACCGCCGCCGGCAAGAATCTTGTCGTCGCCCAGACGTGTGACCACGGCATAGTAGTCTACCTTGTCAAGGCGCAGGCTGTTGCTGTCGAGGAACCGCTCTATGCGCGTGCGGCACGACTTAAGCGCCAGTGGCTGCTGGGTTATTTCATACTCGGTGTACATAGTCTTCTATCATTTGCTTGATGCGTGCCTGCAGTTCTTCTTGCGTGTGTGCACGCGCGCGCATACAAAAGCGTGCTTCGTTGTTGCAGATGAGGCACCGGCGAGGCTGATGACCTACTGCCGACCTCGACATGGGTGTGCCTTGCTCGTCCATCACGTCTATGTCAAAGAGACGTCCCAGCGGGTGGGAGTCCTCGATGTCACAGGCAATGCGCTTGGCTTGCTCTCGGTCGTGTGTAGTTACCAGATAACCTTCATATCCAGTTACTTCATCCTTAAGTGATACATGCTCAATGCTGCCTTCATATCGGTCTAAGATAGCCGTGACGGCGGCATTAGCAGTAATTAAAGAGAAGAAATTACGCTTGACACTTCCCGGCATTATCACGGTGAGGCACACAAGGGTGGCATCGGGGTACTTATGCAGTAACTCCTGCTGCCTTGCTACGCGCCGCTCGCGGCTTGCTAAAAGTTGGTCAAGCGTAATTTCCATAAGAAATATAGCAGTTTCTTATCTCTCTAATCTCTAATCTCTAATCTCTTGTCTCTAATCTCTGATCTCTTATCTGAAATTATCCGTTGATGTTCTTGATAACGTCCATCACACTGCCGTCGCGGTTCATTACCACGCCCACAACCTTGTCGCCGAAGGGCAGTGCCGCGGGAGTGCCGATGATGCTCTGTGCCTTGTCGCGCAGACTTGCAATCTCAACGATGGGCAGACCTACCTTAACCAGACGCTCCTTGAGTTCGGGACGGCGGGGATTGACTGCGATGCCATACTCTGTGACAACAACGTCAACGGTTGCGCCCGGAGTGATGAGGGTTGTAACCTCGTCAACCACGCAGGGGATGCGGCCGCGCAGCATGGGGCACACGATGATTGACAGAGCCGAGTCGGCTGCTGTGTCGGGGTGACCGCCAATAGCGCCGCGGATGATACCGTCGCTACCCACGAGCACGTTCACGTTGAAGTTAACGTCTACCTCAAGTGCCGAGAGGATAACGATGTCGAGCATGTGTGTTGCGCTGCCGGGTTCGTCGGCGCTGGCATATTCGTTAGCGCTCACTTCCTTGTGCATGGGGTCGCTCTTGAGAGACTCGGCTGCAATCTTGTCAAACGACTGCACGTCGATAAGGCGCTCGATGAGGCCTTCCTCATGCATCTTCACCATGTGGGCTGTGATGCCGCCCAGTGCGAAGCTAGCCTTGATGTTCTGGTCTATCATGCTCTGGCGGATATACTTGACTGCTGCAAGTGATGCACCGCCACTACCTGTCTGGATTGAGAAACCTTCCTTGAAGAAACCGCTGTTGATGATTACCTTGGCTGCCTGCTTAGCGAGCAGGATGTCGCGCGGGTTCTTGGTGTCACGGATGGCGCCTGAAGAAATCTTTGAAGAATCGCCCACTGAATCTACAACTACAACGTGGTCAACGCTGCGCTCTGAGATTGAGTTGGGAGTGTTGGGATAGGGGACGAGGTCATCGGTGAGAATAACCACCTTGTCGGCATACTGTGCATCGGGCAGGGCATAACCCAGCGAACCGCAGATAGACTTGGCGTTCTCTGAGCGAGAGTAACCGCAGGCGTTGCCCATGGGGTCGCATGACGATGCTCCCAGGAAAGCCACGTCGATGTGCATGTCGCCTGTTGCGATGGCGCTGCCGCGGCCACCGTGTGAGCGGAAGGTTACGGGCTCTTCCATCAAACCGTGTGAAATCTCATTGGCAAGCTTGCCGCGCAGACCTGAGGTAGAAATCTTGGTGATAACGCCGTTCTTGATGTGCTCGATGAGAGGCTCATGAACGTCGCTCAGACTCGATGCTGCGAGGTGGAGGTTTTTGAATCCCATCTCGGCGAGCTTAGCCACTACCATGTTCACAACCTTGTCGCCGCCGCGGAAGTGGTGGTGGAACGAGATTGTCATGCCGTCTTTGAGGCCTGTAGCCTTGATGGCATCTTCCAGAGTTACCACCTTGCCACCCTGTGCGTGCAGTTCCTGGCGGGGAACAGCCACCTTGGCAGCCTCGTTGCCTGTATATACTTGTTTACCCATCTTCTCAGCTGCCGCTGCGATGAGTTCTTGACGTTGTGCTAATGTACTCATACTAAGTCCTCCTTTGTTAAAATACCTGATGCGATGGCCAGGTCAATGGTACGTTGTGCTCTGATTACTACGGGACGGTCAACCATCTTGCCGTTGACAGCGATAACACCGCTGCCGCGCTTCTCGGCTTCCTTGATGGCAGCCAGAATGGTGAGCGACTTCTGTATTTCTTTCTCCTTGGGTGCAAACACTTCGTTCACGACTTCGATTTGGCGGGGGTTGATGATTGACTTGCCGTCAAATCCCAGAGACTTGATGAGCTCAACTTCCTTGCGGAAAGTCTCCATGTCGTTGAGGTTAGAGTAAACGGTGTCAAGTGCGTCGATGCCTGCAGCGCGTGCAGCCACAACGATGGTCTGGCGAGCAAGCAGCAGCTCCATGCCTTCAGGTGTGCGCTGCGTCTTGAGGTTAGCGCTGTAGTCCTCGGCACCGAGTGCGATACCCATCATGCGCTTAGAAGCAGTAGCGATGTCATAGGCATTGATTACACCCATAGTGCTCTCGATAGCTGCCATGATCTGAGTGCGTCCCAGGCAACCGAGTTCGGTCTCAACCTTCTCGATTTCTGCCTCGAGTTCGCGTATCTCGTCGGCAGTTTCGGTCTTGGGCATGCGAATAACGTGTACGCCGGCCTTTACAACTGCCTCAACGTCTTTCTTACCGTATGGGGTATTAAGGGGATTAACGCGCACAACCATCTCGGTGTTACCGAAGTCGATGGTCTTGAGCGCATGGTGAACCAGCAGACGCGCTGCGTCCTTCTCGGCCATTGTTACAGAGTCTTCAAGGTCGAGCATGATTGAGTCGGGTCCGTAAATGAATGCATCCTGCATCATTGCCGGGTTATTGCCCGGTACGAACATCATTGTTCTTCTTAATCGTTGCATAATGATATGTTAATGAGGTCGTTTTCTTGTTTACTTATAATTTGTTAGGAAGGGTGTTACTTCCACACGTCCTTGCCGGTAGCGCGCACAGCAGCGGCAGTGACGCGTGCACGGATGGTGCAGTCAAGGGCGCCTTTGTCGTTGGCCTGGACGAGAGCGTTGTCTATGCCCAGTTCTGTGAGGGTTTCGGTAATTACTTTTTTGATTTGTTCTCCAAACTGGAAAGCGACTGAGCTTTCGAGGTTGATTTGCAACCCATTGTTCTCGTTAGGTGCAATCTGTACCTGAATATCGCCGGATTCGAGTGTGCCGGCAACAGCATTCTTAATTTCCATAAGAGGTTGTAATTTTTGTTAGTTTAAATGTAATGGTCTATAAATCAGAATGTTTGTATTTTGCTGGTTTATAGAGGTCGTTATTTTTTAGTTTATAAATTCAAAATTAGTTATAATTTCTAACACCACCAAATGTTTTTATAAAAAAACTACATGTTACCCATTAATGCCATCTCTGCAAAATAGGTACTAATGTATATTGTGTTACAAATATAAATTATGTGTTTCCCTTTTACAGGTCAATTTTTGCGCTCGGTCTTGATTTTCTTAAACTCGCGCCAGCCCTTTGCTTTCTTGTATTTGCCGTTTGTTTTGTTGGGAACAAATAAAACGATAATGTTGTTGCCGTAATCAAAAGCAGCATCACCCACGGTGGGAGGCTGCGGATTAAGGCAATGAACCTCTGTGAGCCCACAGTTGAAGAAGGCGCGTTCACCTATTGATGTGACCGACTTGGGGATGGTGATACTTGTAAGTCCTGTACATCCGGTAAATGCGCAATCGCTTATTGAGGTCACTGTGCTGGGGATGGTGATGGATGTCAACCCACTGCAGCTATCAAAAACCGACTCGCCTATTGTAGTTACGGCGTTTGAGATGGTGAGGCTGGTTAATCCGCTGCAGCCCAGGAAGGCCCTTTCGCCTATCTCGGTTACCGAGTTGGGGATAACAAAGCTTGTGAGGCTGCTGCATGACCTGAAGGCATCGTTGCCTATCGATGTTACTGTGGAGGGGATTGTAATGTCGGTGAGCGCCTTGCAGTCACCGAATGTGTCAGCACCTATCGAGGTTAATGGGCCCTGGATGGTTACGCTCGTGAGGTTGCAGCACCCCAGGAAGGCATTGTCTCCTATTGATGTGACTGACGCGGGGATTGTGATATTAGTTAACCAGTCGCATCCCAGGAAGGCGTTGTCAGCAATAGAAGTGACGGGGTATGATACGCCGTTGTATTTCACTGACTCGGGAATAGTGTTTTTGCGTTTGCCGTTCTTTAAACTTACTGAAACCGACTTGTTGCCACTGTTGAGATTATAAACAAAGTCGCCCACCTCAAATGTCACCTTGCTGGCCACAGCATCTTTCCCTTGGGTTTTCTTGCCCTTGGTCTTTGACTTTGCTGTAGCCGATGTGTGGGTCTTAGTCTGTTGTTTACGAGTTGTTTTAGGAGCAGCCGCTGCCTGTAAGCACAGTGCAGATATTGTCAATATCAATAATAGATGTTTCATTTTTAATTGTTATAATTTTAAATCAGGGCACAAAGGTAAAGATTTTGTGCGTAACAAAGAAATATCCCGGCATAATTTTCTGTTGCATTCTGTTTAATTTTAAATTAGTAACTATCACCAATGTTATTTTTGCGGACTCCCCGCGCTGAAATCTCACTGATTTTACAAGATTTTGTAATGAGAGGCTGGAAGCCGCCACGCAGAACCAAGGTTCTGCACATAACCCTGTCCTAACTGAGCGCATGTGAAGGCAGGTCAGGGAAAATGCGATACACTATACTGCGGTTGAAGACCGCCACCTTGTTCGTTTCGAGGTAGCGGTCTTCAACCGCGCGTTTTGTTACACTTCACCCCCCCACCGGCAGTCGTTTCACTCCTTTCGGTGGGGGTTACGTCCCCAAAGCAAGCTTTGTGCGTGCCGGCTTTCAGCCTCTAGTTGTTAATGTTTCTTCAATAAAATATCAGTGATTTCCGCGCGGGGAATCTGCTAAAAAATCTATTGCTGAATAGTTACTTTAAATTAAAAATATTGCCCCATCTCTCCCCATTTACGTCATCCCTGACAGAAGCCAGAGGATGCAGAGATTTTTCCCTTTCTGTATTTCTGTCTAAACAAACCACAGATTTATCAGATTTTTTTAGGGAATTGTAGACGAGACTAAGCGGATTGTTGTGCTAAGCCCAATGTATCCAAAAGTAACAAAAGCAATCTGTTTAATCTGAAACAAAATTCCCTTATTTCTGATTAATCTGTGGTGTGTTTTATGTGTTAATAGACCACAGCACAAATTAAGGTGGATTACGGCACTTCGTTTTTGAATGTTAGTGATTTTAAATTTGTTAGACTTCTAAAAGAACACGCACCCCAAAAAATTTCTATTTACTTTTGATTCATGTTAGTTATTATACTAGTTCATGCCTACGGTGTATAGCTATGCCGTGCAGGTGAGTTGCAGGCCGTACTGCTTGCAGTGGTAGAAGAAGGTGACAATGGTGAAACGGGTAGGGTTGCGTCTCAGCAGTGATGAGAACATTTTGTCGGTTTGTAGACTGCTGTATTTAGGGTTGAACCTGCTCACCATGTGGAAGAACTCGCGCCCTTCCTCGCCCAGTGAGGCAAGTGAAGCACCCACTTCAAACCAATTATGGTACCCGTCGGTGATGTTGATGCCCAGTCTGGCGATGCTGCGGCAATATCTGGTCACATCGGCAACCACGCTGCGAGGGTCATGGTTGAACGTGCAGCTTGGTCTCACCGCTTCACGCTTCACACGCTTGGTGTAGAGCACCACTTCTTTGTTATGGTGGCTTGTGGCAGCTTGCGCTTGATAATGCTTCTCTCTTGACTCAACTTGCTGTTGCGCAGTCGCTTGATGTCGCCGTTGAAGTATTGGTTGAGAAGGGACTCGCCCAGCATGTACTCGCCGCCTTTTGTGTCATATACGTTGCGGTAAACAGTGATGTGTCGTGAATATATTTCCATTGTTATATATGTGATTTAAAAGGTTAATAAATATTTGGCCGTGATAATTGATGACGGTTTGTTTTTCTATAGAAAATGGTGTGATTGGGCCGTAATTGCTAAAATTCATTTGCCCGGTTAATGTATTAAAAAATTCAAGTTTCTTCAATTATTGAGTCTTTTTTACTATTTTTGCATTAAAATAAAAAGAATCATGAAACAAACCATACTCACTGTCATAGCCATCATTGCTTGCTTCGGCATTGCATCGGCAACCTCTCCTGTAGATTATGTTAACCCCCTTGTAGGCTCACAATCGTCACATGCACTTTCTGCCGGTAACACTTATCCCGCAGTGGCTGTGCCCTGGGGCATGAACTTCTGGACTCCGGTAACAGGAGAGATGGGCAACGGATGGACTTACACCTATCAGTCTAACACCCTGCGAGGTTTCAAGCAAACGCATCAACCCAGTCCGTGGATCAACGACTACGGACAGTTTTCTATAATGGCAACCAGCGGAGAACCCGTCTTTGACCAGAACAAACGTGCCTCGTGGTTCTCGCACATGGCCGAGGAGGCTAAACCCTATTATTATAAGGTGTACCTTGCCAGTCATAACATACATGCCGAGATGACTGTCACTTCGCGCGCTGCCATGATGCGCTTCACTATGGGCAACGAGGGCCGCAATAACATCGTCATCGATGCCATGGACGGCGGTTCGATGATTAGCGTTGATAAGACAAACCGCAGGATAACAGGCTATACAACCAAGAACAGCGGCGGCGTGCCACGCAACTTCAAGAACTACTTTGTCATCGAGCTTGACCATGATATAGAGAATGTGTGTGGTGTCGAGAATGGATATAACGACACGCTAAAACTCGACAAGACCGAATGCACTGGCAATCATGCCGGTGTTGTCCTTGTACTGAATGCCGATAGGGGCGAAAGCGTGAACTTGCGCATGGCTTCGTCGTTCATCAGTCCTGAACAGGCCGTTTTAAATCTTAAGGAACTCAAGGACGGCACATTTGATGAAGTAAAGGAACGCTCTAAAGCAGAATGGAACGAAGTGCTGGGTAGGGTAGAGGTTGAGGATGACAACTTGGACCACCTGCGCACGTTCTACTCTTGCCTGTATCGCTCGGTGTTGTTCCCCCGCAGTCTCTATGAGATTGACGCACAAGGAAATGTGATGCACTATAGTCCGTATAACGGCAAGGTGTTGCCTGGTTATATGTTTACCGATACCGGTTTTTGGGACACCTTCCGCAGCTTGTTCCCGCTGCTTAACCTCATCTATCCCAGCATGAACGAGAAGATGCAGCAGGGCCTCGCCAATGCCTATCGTGAGAGCGGTTTCCTGCCCGAGTGGGCAAGCCCTGGGCACCGCGACTGCATGGTGGGCAACAACTCGGCATCGGTGGTAGCCGATGCTATAATCCAGGGAGTGACAACTCAAGACCAAGAAACACTGTGGGAAGCTGTAACGCATGGGGCTAATAGCGTGCACCCTCGAGTGTCGTCAACAGGACGCATTGGATGGGAATACTACAACTCGTTGGGCTATGTACCCTGCGACGTGGGCATTAACGAGAGCGCTGCACGCACTCTCGAGTATGCTTATGACGACTGGTGCATTTACCAGATGGGCAAGGCTATGGGTAAACCTGAGAGTGAGATTTCCATTTACAAGGACCGCGCCCAGAACTACCGCAACCTCTTTGACACCGAAACAAAACTCATGCGAGGCAAGAAAAAAGACGGTAGCTTTGCCGAGAATTTCAACCCCTTTAAATGGGGAGGAGATTTTACTGAAGGAAATAGTTGGCACTACACTTGGAGCGTGTTTCATGATCCCGATGGGTTGATAAACCTGATGGGCGGAAACAGTCAGTTTGCCGCTATGCTTGACTCAGTTATGACAATGGCGCCACTGTATGATGACAGCTATTATGGCTTCACCATCCACGAGATACGCGAGATGCAAATTTCGGGTTTTGGTCAGTATGCCCACGGCAACCAGCCCATCCAGCACATGTTATATCTGTATAACTACTGTGGTCAGCCATGGAAAACCCAGTATTGGGTGCGTGAGGTTATGAACCGGTTATATAAGGCAACCCCCGACGGTTATTGTGGTGACGAGGACAATGGCCAGACATCGGCATGGTATGTCTTCAGTGCGCTTGGTTTCTATCCCGTGTGCCCCGGTTCTGGACAGTATGTGATGGGAGCTCCTTATTATAATAAGGTAAAGATTCGTCTTGAAAATGGCAAGAAATTGCAAATCAATGCCAAGGATGTGAGCGATACTGACCGCTTTGTACAGCAATATCAAGTCAACGGAAAGGTGCACAATCTCAACACTATAGACATTGCTACCCTCAAGAAAGGCGCCACCATCGACGCAACCATGGGAAATACCCCTGCATCATACCAGAAGGGAGAAAGCCCTATCGCTCCCAAGAAGAAGAGAACCTATCTCTTCGGGAAATAGTGGACAATGCCCGACAACTCGATTACCCGACGGAGAACCGTCGGGCACACTGGCTTCCAAAAACGGAACTACTATTAATGCTTGTCGCTCATGTAGAACTCCAGTGTGCCGCCAGCCATGATGTCGCGGTGGTCGATGTAGGGTTTCTTGTACGGTTTGCCGTTGAGGCGTATCGACTTGATGTAGATATTTTTAGTACTATTATTATGAGCGACAATTTCAAACTTGCCTCCAGGTACTTTGATTGTTGCTTTGTCCAATAGGGGAGAACCAAAGTAGTAGCGTCCTCCAGCAGGTTCTACCTGATAGAATCCCATTGCAGAGAGAATGTACCATGCCGACATCTGGCCCACGTCCTCATTGCCACACAGACCTTCCACTCCATCGTTATACATCGTTGTTAAAACTTCGCGCACACGCTCAGCTGCCTTCCATGGTTGACCGAGCATGGTGTACATATATATAATGTGGTGGCTGGGTTCGTTGCCATGTACATATTGGCCAATAAATCCACTCATATCAGGAGCCGCTTCTTTTCCAATATCACCAGTAACTACGAAAAGAGAATCAAGTTTACTGATTAATTTTTTCTTGCTACCGAAGCATTCTACAAGACCATTTACATCATGAGGTACAAGCCAGGTATATTGCCAGGCATTACCCTCACAATACTCGTCGGCTTGATGATGCTGGATAAACGGATCAAACGGAGTCTTGAAGTTTCCATTTCCATCAACTGCACGCATGAAGTTTGTTTTATTGTCAAACAAGCGCTTATACTGCTTGCTACGGCGCATGTATTCCACATATTCCTTGTTGTGGCCCAGTTTTTTAGCTGCTTGTGCTACAGCCCAGTCGGCAAGGCAATATTCAAGCTCAAATGCAACGCTCTCAGCCTTCATCGAGTCACAGGGAATGTAACCCAGAGTGCGGTGCCACTTCTGTCCACGCTCGTCGAGATTGGTGCTGTGGATCATTGCCTCGAATGCATCCTCATAGCTAAATCCCTTGTATCCCTTGAGGATAGCATCAGCAACCACCGGTACACCGGGATAGCCCACCATGCAGTTGGTCTCGCGTGCCATGAGGTGCCAGATGGGGAGTTTTCCGTTTTCCTTGCGGATGGTAATCATCGTGTTGATGATGTCGGGCATCATCTCGGGATGGATAATAGTCATTAATGGATGTGCGGCTCTATAGGTGTCCCACAGGCTGAAGGTGGTATAGTTTACAAAGCCCGGGGTGGTGTGGTTCACATGGTCGCTGCCATGATAGTCTCCATTAACATCACACATTACAGACGGGGCAATCATGGTGTGGAACATAGCGGTGTAGAAGCATCGCTTGGTGTGGATGTCTTCGGTTTCAATCTTGATTCTGGACAGCTGAGCGTTCCATGCATTGCGTGCCTGTTCACGCACAGCCTCAAACTGCCAACCATGCTGTTCGGTATCAAGGTTTAGCGCAGCGCCCTCAATCGATGTAGCCGATGTGCCCACCTTCAACATGATAACTTCTCCCTCGGTTGTTTCAAAGTCAAAGCGTCCATACACGGCCTTCTCTTCAAGAGTGGTGTTGCTCTTCTCCTCATTATTATATATAAGGTGTGCAGCCTTGAACGGGCGTGAGAACACTGCCTTGAAATACACGGGATGGTTCCATGACCATCCGGTACTGCGTCGGTATCCCACAATCGTTGAGTCGTTTACTACAGTGATTTGGCTCGAAGTGACCTCATCCCATCCACCGCCGTTCTCAAGGTCAAAAACTATTGCGCTCTCCTTGCTCTTGGGGAAAGTGTAGCGATGCAGGCCGGTGCGCATCGTGGCGGTGAGTTCGGCATCAATGCCATAGCGTGTAAGGAAAGCCCTGTAGTAGCCCGACTGGGCAACCTCGCGGCTACGGTCTTGGTAAGACCACAGACCCGTCTTACAGTCCTTGGTATTACCTCTCGCATACTTCACCTCGCCCACAACCGGCATCACAGTGATGTCATGCAGGTCGCCTATGCCTGTGCCGTTGAGCTGAGTGTGCGAGAAACCGATGACGGTGGAGTCACTGCGGTTATATCCAGAGCACCACGGCCACTCCTGCGGCACGCTAGTGGGACCAAGCTGCACGAACCCGAACGGCACGTTAGCACCCACAAACACATGTCCTGTACCTGCCGACCCAATCAAAGGGTCAACATATCGGGTATAATCTTCAACAGCCCAAGCCTGAGCCACAGCGATAACTGACAGTAGGGTAGAAAATAAACGAGTCTTCATATGTGTAAAGTATGCTTTTTATTAAAAATGACTGCGGTAACAGTGCGCTACCGCAGTCATATGTTAAGGTTTAATAATCAATGGTGTTGATTACTCAGCGTCTTCGTTGAGGAGAAGCTCCATAACGGCGATGGCCGACTTCATTACTGAAGTACCGGGGCCGAAGATGCAAGCTACACCTGCCTGATAAAGGAAGTCATAGTCCTGAGCGGGGATTACACCACCAGCCGATACCATGATGTCCTCACGACCGAGCTTCTTGAGCTCAGCGATTACCTGAGGAATGAGGGTCTTGTGACCAGCTGCCAGTGAAGATACACCGAGAACGTTTACGTCGTTCTCAACTGCCTGGCGAGCGCTCTCTTCGGGAGTCTGGAAGAGGGGACCCATATCTACGTCGAAGCCACAGTCGGCATAACCGGTAGCAACAACCTTAGCACCACGGTCGTGACCGTCCTGACCCATCTTAGCGATCATGATACGGGGCTGACGACCATACTTCTTAGCGAACAAGCTTGTGAGCTCGCGTGCACGCTGGAGGTCGGGATTGTTTTGAGTTTCAGATGAATACACGCCACTAATTGTTTTAACAACTGCTTTATAACGGCCCACGATCTTCTCGCAAGCATCAGAGATCTCACCGAGTGAAGCACGGTCCTTAGCTGCCTCTACTGCGAGGGCGAGGAGGTTACCTTCACCGGTTTCTACGCACTTAGTGATTGCTTCGAGGTCGGCCTGAACCTTAGCCTCGTCGCGCTCAGCGCGCAGCTTATCAAGGTTAGCAACCTGTTCCTTGCGAACCTCGGTATTGTCGATTTCGAGAATGTCGATGGGATCTTCCTTCTCAAGAGCATACTTGTTGATACCAACGATGGTCTGGCGACCGCTGTCGATACGAGCCTGTGTGCGAGCAGCAGCTTCCTCGATGCGCATCTTGGGCACGCCGGTCTCGATAGCCTTAGCCATACCGCCGAGCTTCTCGATTTCCTCGATGTGAGCCCATGCCTTGTGCACGAGTTCGTCAGTAAGCTTCTCTACATAGTAAGAACCTGCCCAGGGGTCGATAGCCTTGGTAACATAAGTTTCCTGCTGGATGTAGATCTGGGTGTTACGAGCGATACGAGCTGAGAAGTCGGTAGGCAGTGCGATAGCCTCGTCGAGAGCGTTGGTGTGCAGTGACTGGGTGTGACCCTGAGCAGCTGCCATAGCCTCGATACATGTGCGGCCAACGTTGTTGAAGGGATCCTGAGCTGTGAGTGACCAACCTGATGTCTGGCTGTGTGTACGCAGTGACATAGACTTGGGGTTCTTAGCACCGAAGCTCTTAACAATCTTAGCCCACAACAGACGACCTGCACGCATCTTAGCGATCTCAGTGAAGAAGTTCATAGAGATAGCCCAGAAGAATGACAGACGGGGAGCGAATGCATCAACGTCAAGACCAGCGTTTACACCGGTGCGGATGTAGTCCATACCGTCGGCCAGTGTGAAGGCGAGCTCGATGTCGGCTGTTGCACCTGCTTCCTGCATGTGGTAACCAGAGATAGAGATGCTATTGAACTTGGGCATGTTTTGAGATGTGTACTCAAAGATGCTCGCGATGATCTGCATAGAGAACTTGGGAGGATAGATGTAGGTGTTGCGCACCATGAACTCCTTGAGGATGTCGTTCTGGATAGTACCAGCCATCTCCTCGAGCTTAGCGCCCTGCTCCAGACCTGAAACGATGTAGAATGCCATGATGGGAAGAACGGCACCGTTCATTGTCATTGACACTGACATCTTGTTCAAGGGGATACCATCGAAGAGAACCTTCATGTCCTCAACTGAGCAGATAGATACACCAGCCTTACCTACGTCACCCACAACGCGCTGGTTGTCGGCATTGTAACCACGGTGAGTGGGAAGGTCGAATGCTACCGAAAGACCCTTCTGGCCTGATGCCAGGTTACGACGGTAGAATGCGTTAGACTCAGATGCTGTTGAGAAACCTGCATACTGACGAACGGTCCACGGGCGGAAAGGGTACATGAGGCTGTAAGGACCACCCAGGAAGGGAGGAATACCAGCCACGAAGTTAAGGTGCTCAAGACCCTCGAGGTCCTGCTTTGTGTAAATGGGCTTGATGTCGAGCAGCTCGGCATTCTTCCAAGGCTCGGCCATCACCAGAGGCTTATGTTCTACGTTAAAAGCCTCGTTTGCAATATCTATATTCTTAAAATTAGGTCTCATATTAGTCAACTGTTATTTTAAAAGTTTTGCATTGAAAGCTTTAAGTGAACTTAATACATTTGTACGCACGTTGATGAAGTTAGTAACACCCATCTCCTTGAACTCGTCGGTCTCGGGACCTGCGAGCACGAGCTCTGCCTTGCCGTCGAGCAGCTTAACAGCCTCGGGGATGAGAGTGGGATACTCGTCGTCGCTAGAGCACAGAACAACGATGTCAGCGTTCTGCTCCATAGCAGCGTTCACACCTTCTTCAACAGTCTTGAAACCGTTGTTGTCGATGAGCTTATAACCAGCGCATGCGAAGAAGTTGTCAGAGAACTGAGCACGAGCAAGACGCATAGCCAGGTTACCGATAGTGAGCATGAATACAACGGGCTGCTTAGCTGCCTTCTCGGTTGCGAGACGAATCTCTTCGAACTCTTCGCCCAGACGCTTGTCGTTAAGCTTAACCTCGCCTTCCTCACAAGCGCATTCGCACTTGCACTCACACTTAGCAGCAGCCTTGTCGCCTGCAACCTCAGTGAAGTTGGGGAACTGGTTAGTACCCAGGAGCTGCTCGCGGCGCTTAGCAACCTTGCCGAAGCGGTCCTTAGCGCTAGCGTTAACAGCAGCAACAACCTCGGCTACAGCAGCGTTGAAACCACCCTTATCCTCAACGTCGAGGAAGAGCTTCCAACCTTCCTGTGCCAGCGATGCGGTGAGCATCTCGATGTAGTAAGAACCACCGGCGGGGTCAACTACCTTGTCGAGGTGGCTCTCTTCGCGCAGCAGGATCTGCTGGTTGCGAGCGATGCGCTCTGAGAAATCGTCGCTCTTCTGGTAGGGAGCGTCGAAGGGAACAACCACGATTGAATCAACACAACCCAGAGCAGCGCTCATGGCCTCGGTCTGTGAACGGAGGAGGTTAACGTGTGAGTCAAACAGAGTCTGGTTGAACTTAGAAGTCTCGGCGTTTACGACCATCTTGCAAGCACATTCGCACTCGGGCTTGTACTCCTTAACGATCTGAGCCCACAGCTGACGAGCAGCGCGGAACTTAGCGATCTCCATGAAGTAGATGGTAGATACACCCATGTTGAATTTAATGCGGTGAGCAACCTCGTCGGCGCTGAAGCCAGCCTCGGTCATCATTGCCATCCACTCGTTACCCCATGAGAGAGCGTAACCGAGCTCCTGGTAGATGTAAGCACCTGCATTGGTGAGATTCTTTGTGTTTACGCTCAGAACCTTGAGGCCCTTAACGTCCTTAACAGCGTTGAGCAGCTCGGTAGCCATAGCCTTCACGTCACCGGGGAAAGCTACACCGTGCTTAAACTGACGCTTGAAGGGATCGAAGTCGATTGAACCCTTGAAAGTCTCCTCGCAGCCAGCAGCCTTAACGAGTTCAACGAGCTCGGTTGCATAGCCCAGGGCGCACTTGGGACAGCACATGATGTTGATCTCACATGCGGGCAGATAGATGCCCTTGAGGAGGTCAGCAAGCTTAACGTCGCCGTTAACCTTGAAACCCAGAGAGTCGATGCCCTTGTTGAGCACGTCGAGAGCCTTAGCGTTAGCCTCAGCTACATCCTCAACAACGATGTCCTGGCGTGACAGCCAGTCGTTGTTAGTGCGTGTACCACGTACGAAGGGATACTCACCAGGAAGTGATTCTGTTGCTTTCAAGTTCTCGATGTCAACGCCACGGTAGAGGGGCTGAACGTCGAAACCTTCGTTTGTTCGCCATATCATTTTCTTTGCGAAGTCTGCACCTTTAAGGTCAACCTCGGCTTTCGCGCGCCACTCCTCAGGAGAGACGGGAGGAAACATGTCGAACAGTTTTTGTCTTGTTTCTGCCATAAGAATTTTTGATTAATTATATAGTAACAAAATATTTTTAAACTGTTGTTGTCAGTTGTCTATTTAAAACATGCAAATTTACAAATAATTCTTTGAATTATCCCTATCCAAGCGTCTATATTTTACTATAATTTTACAAGGTGGGCATGTTTTAAGGTTTTATACAGTAAAGCGGATGCTTAAGGGCATTTCAATGTCTGTTTTTGGCTCATGTTTTTTGGCAGGCTTTAAAAAAAATATTACCTTTGTAGTTACATTATAAACTTTAAAAACTATATTTGGATTTCATGAAAAAACTAGCTTGTGTTTTTCTCTCGGTTTTGCCATTGGTTTCATCCTTTAATGTCAGTGCCCAGGAACAACCACGCACCGATGTACCTAACAGATGCTTCTACAAAGACATCTTCTTTGATTGTGGCATAGGACTGACAACGATGGATTCGTTACCTGTTGCATCAAAGCTGAATTTATCGATTGAAAAGATGGGGTATAATAGCAGAGAAGAATCAAAGCTTCAAAACGAGATTTTGTCAGGATCCCTTGATGACTGGAACGGTCATTTGTTATGGCCTGATGGCTCACCCCGATTTAAAGTATTGATTCTTGATGGAGGCAACTCCCAGACCCACGGCTCTTCAATAGGCGAAGATGGTCGTCGTCGCATGCGTGAGTTTTATGAAAATGGTGGCTCGTATGTTGGCAGCTGTGCAGGTTCTATAATCACATGTGAGGGATTTGAGGGACAAGCGTGTCCTTATTATCTCAAAATTTGGCCTAATAAATTCAGACACACAGGTAAAGACCAAACCCGCACAGGCATGATTATCGAGAATAATTCCCCATTGCTTAAATATACTGATTTTGGAGGAGCTTTGTATGTGTCTGGCGTACGCCACAACCAGGGTAACTTCCCTGATATTATTCCCGAAGGTGGTGAAGTGCTTGCTCGTTTTGATATCCCCACGGCTAAGAAAATGCACAACCAGCCGTCAATTGTCGCTTACAAGAAAAACACTAACACAGGGCGATTAGTTTTGACGGGTTCTCATCCAGAGGAAGTTACTGAAGGTGAAATCCTTGATCTTTATTCTGCGATGGTGCAGTATGCCATTGATGGCGTGGGAATGACTAAAATAAAAGGATTCCTGGAGAATGGGGTAGAGCGCAATATGAACAAATACACCTATGAGCAAGATCCCGCCTTTACCCGCATTGGCGACCAGCAATGTCATCACTTTGCTGTTAATTTGCCCGAAGGCGCTCGTAATGTGACATTTACCCTAGAGGGTGCTGAGGGTTCGCACATGACTCTTGCAATATGTAAAGACACCTACGCTTATGAAGACTGCGCCGACATCATAGCCAACCATGAGGGTGCGTTCCAAACATTCACCTTGCCCAAGCCTAAAGCAGGGTTGTGGTATGTGTGTGTTAAATGTCTGGACTCGGTTGAGGCTTATCTTCAAGGACCTGCGCATTTTTACAAAAAAACTGCCATTGAAGACCTCCTCAATGGCGTGCCTTACACTGTCAAAGTGTCTTGGGAATAAGTATATATGAACTTTCAAGATAAAGATTGTGGTCACCTGTAAGTGCGCAATCTTGGTACAAATGCTTTGGGAATGTAGTTGATCTTAAAGTCAACTGGATTCCCAATTACTATTATTACATCATACTGTATTCCGCACTTTAGTTGGTAGTGTCGCAAATATCCGTTAGCCGCATTGATAAGGTTGCGTTGTTTAGACAGCGTAACCGCTTTCATAGGGTCAAAACGAGCATCGCTGGTGCGTGTCTTGACTTCCACAATGTGCAATGTGTTTGTTTGGGGGTTGTGAGCTACAATGTCTATTTCAAGATGTCCCAAACGCCAGTTTGTCTCACGTATTGTCATCCCCTTTGTGATGAGCAGTTCGCATGCAGCTTGTTCGCCAGCCTGTCCCAGTTCGTTGTGTCTTGCCATGATCTTCTAGCGTTATTTTGAGTTAATGAATTGCATGATGTCTCGTTGCTCATCACCCTCTATTTCAGCCATTTTTATATCCTCACGCAAAAGGATACAAGTACCATCATAGTTACCGGTGCTGTCATAAGCCTCAAGCTTGACAATATCGTCATTGAGCGAGATGATGAAGCCGTTTCTCTTGCGGCCGTACAAACACTCAAGCCCTATCATCAACTTGTTCTTTTTGCATATATCCAGAAAAACATCCAAGATATCCAGGTCATTCCAGTAACCTCTGGGAAAATCGTGTTTTGTCTCATTGGTTTCTAATACTTTACTCAAACCTTTGAGATAGACGGTGTCATAACATATTTGGGTTATTGGATTAATACTCATCACCTGGTATCCTAGACATTTGCCATTGGGGCCATAGCTCTTAATCAGGATCTCATCATCTGTGCAAGTAATTATTCTGCCCACAAAGAAAGAATCCTCGTCGGCATTGTTGTATATCTCGACGAGCACATTGTTTTGGCATATTTTTTTGATTTCTTCAATCATTGCATTTGTAGTTAATACGATGCAAATATACTAAAATAATTTTATATAACAGAAAAAACAAAGGCCGACACATTAGTATCGACCTTTCAACGTAGCGGGACTGAGAATTGAACTCAGGACCTCCGGGTTATGAATCCGACGCTCTAACCATCTGAGCTATCCCGCCATTTCCGTTTTGCGAGTGCAAAGGTAGCACTTTTTTCTGAACTGTGCAACTATTTGCGTAAAATATTTAAATTTATATGCTAAAATAAATACAAAAGAGCCGTTTTTGCAATGAAAACGGCTCTCGTAATTATTGTTCCAGCTCTTGTTATTTAAAAAGGTATTGTGAGCTGATAGATTCGTTGTTCAATACTCGCTTGATTGTGCCAGCAAAAAGGTCAGCGACATTGAGTATGGTAGCTTTGGGGCACTTGCTGTTGTCAAACGGGAACGAGTTAGTTAGAATCACTTCGTCAAGAACGCTGTTAGTGATTTTCTCGGCAGCATTGCCGCTCATTACTGCGTGTGATGCGAGAGCCCTTACACTCTTTGCTCCGTTGTCCTTCATCAGTTGTGCTGCTTTGCAGATGGTTCCGCCAGTATCGATCATGTCGTCAATGATGATGACGTTCTTGTCGGTTACATCACCGATGATTGTCATCTTGTCAACCACATTGGCTGCGGCCCTCTGCTTGTGGCACAGTACCAGAGGCACATCAAAATACTTAGCATATGAGTTTGCACGTTTTGCACCGCCCACGTCGGGACTTGCAATCACCATGTTTTCCAGATTCATGCTCTGGATGTAGGGTACAAAGATCGTTGATGCATAGAGGTGGTTTACCGGCACATCAAAGAATCCTTGAATTTGGTCAGCGTGCAGGTCCATTGTGAGGATACTTGTCACTCCGGCTGCACTCAACAAGTCGGCAACGAGTTTTGAAGCGATAGAAACACGGGGCTTGTCCTTGCGGTCTTGTCTTGCCCAACCGAAATAGGGGATTACTGCATTAACTGATTTTGCCGACGCTCTTTTAGCAGCGTCAATCATCAGCAGCAACTCCATAAGGTTATCACAATTGGGGAAGGTAGATTGAACCAGATAGACGTCAACGCCTCTCACTGATTCCTCGAAACAAACTTCAAACTCGCCGTCGGCGAAATGGGAAATGTTCATTTTGCCAAGCTCTATGCCCAAAGCGTGGGCAATGTCCTCGGCAACATAACGGGATTTGGTCCCTGAGAAAACTTTAAAAGTACTCATAAGTTGATTGAGGGATTAAACTTGGTGCAAAGGTACAAAATTATAACGTGCTTACCTAATTTTTTAGGGTTAAACTATCTCTAAAAAACAAAAACCGTTTCCTTATACTTGGTTGCCACGACCACAGCTGCAGGGCTTACCCTCAAATAAACTTAAGTACTAATGCGTCATGCCCGGGTATCACTAAGTCTAGTTGTTTGTTGCTTGATAACTCTACTGTATTTTCCGTGCCATGTAGAAGTTCTTTATAAGAATATTCTCCCTGGCTAATACCCATGTGCATAAAGGCATGTTCCGGGATATTGATTCCTACCGTTGTTTCTTCGCTAGAGAAGTTTGCGATGACGAGCATAAACTCACCGTTGTAATGTCGCATAAATGCATACTGATGAATTAAATGGGGGTTTACATACATCAAGTCAAACATACCGCCTCGCGACAATACTTTTTCTGTGTTGCACAGGGCAAGGACACGGCTGTAGTAGTCACGCAAGGCTAGTGCATTGCCTGATGCTTTACCTGTGAACCATTTGCGCAAAGCCGGTACACTCCAAAAATCAAATATTGTAGTGCGTCCGTCAAGTCCGCTGAATCCCTCTGCGTCAACTCCTCTCTCGCCCAATTCCTGGCCGGCATATACTAGGAATGGACTGCAGTCAAGCATAGCGCTCACCACAAGTGCCGGGCGACCTGTGGCTGCATTGCCGCAAAATTGTGGTGAAGCAAGACGCAGTTCATCATGGTTTTCAAGGAAGTTGAGCATGTGCCCCTTCATGAATTCCAACTGCTGCCAGCATCCGGTAATAGCATGAGCGCTACTATTGTATTTCAGTATATTAAATAGGCAATCATAAAGTGTTACTTTATTATACAGATAGTCAAACAATCCATTGTGCACATAGTCGTGGTATAGATTTGTATCATAAATCTCGGCAATGAAAATGATGCCGGGATGAACGGCTTTTACCTGTGCAATGGCCCAGTGCCAAAACTCCACGGGCACCATGTGGGCCATATCACAACGGAAACCGTCTACGCCCATCGAAGCCCAATAGTTGAGAATGTGAAGCATCTTGTGCCATGTAGATGGTATCGGGTCAAAATGTTTGCTGCCGTTCCAGGGGTCTACTCCATAGTTCAACTTTACCGTTTCATACCAGTCGTTAACTCCAGGTGTAGCGTGAAAACAGTCATTGCCTGTAGCTCGTGCAGGGAATTCTACATACAGGTCATTGCCGCTACCCAAGTCAACAGTGGGAGCAAACTGTTGCCCTGTAATATAATAGAAGTTGTTTGACGGTGAAAAAAACATGCCTTTGTCATCGCCTTGCCCCAGATCCTCAACACCATAAAGGCACACGTCACTATGATATTCGCGCGCCACATGATTAGGCACGAAGTCCATAATAGCTTTGAGTCCCGATTGATGAGTTCGGTTGACAAGTTGCTTCCATTCGTCGATGCGGCTGTCCACGTCTACAGCGATGTTCGGGTCTATATCGTAGTAGTCGCGAATAGCATATGGCGAACCCGCTTTACCCTTTACAACATGTTCATTGCATGGTGTGATGCCATGTTTCTCGTAGTTTACAGTTGTTGCGTGTTCAATTACTCCTGTATACCACACGTGAGTCGCTCCGAGTGATTTTATCTCCTCCAATCTCTCTAGCGTGATATCGTTCATTTTTCCTGTACCGTTAGTCACGATACTTCCATTTGAAATGCAGGTTGAGCAAGTGTTTGTGTATAATCGGGGTAAAAGTTGGTAAATGATGATTTTGTCAGCCATAGTCATGTTTTTATGAAAAAGGGCGAGACTGCCTTGGCGTCTCGCCCTATATAATATAAGGTGTATTTGTTATTAACCCAGGAAGCTCAGCAGAACACCGGCAGCAACTGCGCTACCGATAACACCTGCTACATTGGGGCCCATGGCGTGCATCAGCAGGAAGTTGCGGGGATCAGCCTTGGCGCCTTCCATTTGGCTAACGCGAGCTGCCATAGGAACTGCACTCACACCAGCCGAACCGATGAGGGGATTGATCTTTTCCTTGAGGAAGAGGTTCATCACCTTTGCCATGATGACACCTGATGCCGAACCGATGCCAAAGGCAACGATACCTACACACAGGATACCCAGGGTCTGGAAGTTCATGAATGAGCTTGCTGTTGCGGTTGCACCTACGGTGAGACCAAGGCAAATAACCACAATGTTGTTGAGCTCATTTTGAGCAGCCTTGCTCAGACGTTCCACTACGCCTGATTCCTTCATGAGGTTACCCAGCATGAGGCAACCGATAAGGGTTGCAGCTGAGGGAACAACGAGAGAAACGATGATAGCCACAACGATGGGGAAGATGATCTTCTCTTTCTTGCTTACTGTGCGCAGCTGTTTCATGCGAATCTTGCGCTCGCTCTCAGATGTCAGCGCCTTCATGATGGGGGGCTGGATAACAGGAACCAGAGCCATGTAGCTATAAGCTGCTACTGCGATGGGACCGAGCAGCTCGGGAGCCAACTTTGATGTCAGGAAGATAGCAGTGGGGCCATCAGCACCGCCAATGATACCGATAGAAGCGGCTTGGGCGGGAGTGAAACCAAAGATGGGCAGGTCGAGCTGAGTTACCAGGAATGTCGCAAAGATACCGATCTGTGCGGCAGCACCCAGAAGGAGGCTCTTGGGATTAGCGATAAGGGGACCAAAGTCAGTCATAGCGCCTACACCCAGGAAGATAAGGCAAGGATAAACACCAGCCTTAACACCTATATAAAGAATGTCAAGCAGGCCACCCTTAGCCATGATGTAACCATAGTCATGATAGTGCTGGCTGCTTTCGTTCAGGAACTCGTTGTTCCACATTTCAGAATTAAACAGACCTGCACCGGGAAGGTTAGTAAGGATCATACCAAATGCGATGGGCAGCAGCAACAGGGGCTCATAACCTTTCTTGATTGCAAGGTAGAGCAGGAAGCAGCCTATGCCCAGCATTACAAAGTTTTTCCATCCCTCTCCCATGAAAAATGCGGTAAATCCCATCTCAGAGACAAATTTCTCCAAGCTCTGGCCCAAACTGAAGTCTTGGGCCATCAAGGGCATCGCAAACACGATGAGGATGGCAAATAAGAATAAACGTTTTAAGTCTTTTGCTTGCATCTTGAATCAATATTAATCAAGTTCAACCAATACCTGACCACTTTGTACCTGAGCGCCCACTTCAACGTTAACAGCCTTCACTGTACCTGCGTACTCTGTTGTGATGCTATTTTCCATCTTCATGGCCTCCATCATGCACACTGTGTCACCAGCCTTAACTGACTCGCCGACCTTTACAAGCACCTTAGTGATTGTGCCGGGAAGGGGAGCGTCAACTACCTTGGCTCCAGGAGCAGCCTTGGGAGCAGCAGCGGGTGCGGGGGCAGCGGCAGGAGCTGCGGCAGGTTTGGGTGCGGGAGCTACCTTAGTTACTTCAGTGTCGGGAGCAGCAACAGCGTCGGCCATCATCTCCACGAGGAGGTCGCCCTGGTTTACGCTCTGGCCTTCAGTTACAGCAATGCGTTGTACTGTACCTTCAACATCAGCAACGATGTCGTTAGCCATCTTCATAGCCTCGATAACGAGAAGTACATCACCCTTCTTCACGTGCTGGCCATTAGCAGCAACAATCTTGGTTACTGTGCCAGGAAGTTCTGAATTGATGTTCTTGGGACCACCGGCCTGTGCGCCAGCCGAAGCCTTGCGTGCCATTGTGGGGGCAGCGGCCTTGGTTTGGGGCACTTCTACTTGATAAGCTTTACCATTTACGGTAACTACGAGTGAACCTGCACTCTCTTCGGCTACAGTTGCACTATAGTCTTGACCGCTTATTTTAAATTTAAATTCTTTCATTATATTTTATTATACACAATTGTTTTTACAATTATCACAATCTCTCGTTAAGCACTGCGTGCCAAGCCGAGGGTGTTCTCTTGATAGTGAGAACGCCGCTTTCCTGGTCACCCTTGCTCTTCTGGTACAGGTAGAGAGCAGTTGCCACTGCAGCCTTGTCGAGTTCACTAGCCTCTTCAACGCTTTGTGCAGCAGGCATGCTGGCAATACCGTCAATTGTTTCCTTATTATTACCTTTCTTGGCAACAACGTTAAACAGCTGAAGAACCAATACTAAGATAACAAGGATGGCAAATACCACACCGATGCCTATACCGGTCATCATCCATGTCAAATGCATATTCTAACGATTTTTGTTATTGATTACAAAGGAATGTTACCATGCTTCTTAGCAGGGTTAGTGAGCTTCTTGTTCTCGAGCTGAGCAAGTGCACGAATCACGCGGAAACGAGTGTTGCGGGGTTCGATAACGTCGTCGATGTAACCATAGCGTGCAGCGTTGTAAGGATTTGCAAAGAGGTTAGTGTACTCATCCTCTTTCTCCTTGATGAATGCCTTAGCTTCTTCAACCTTGCCGGCTTCCTTAAGAGCCTTAGCGTCCTTAGCATAAAGCACTGATGCAGCACCGCTGGCACCCATGACTGCGATTTCGGCTGAGGGCCATGCATAGTTGAGGTCGCCACGCAGCTGCTTACAGCTCATCACGATGTGGCTACCACCGTAGCTCTTGCGCAGTGTAACTGTAACCTTTGGTACTGTTGCCTCGCCGTAAGCGTAGAGCAGCTTAGCACCGTGGAGGATAACTGCATTGTACTCCTGAGCTGTGCCGGGAAGGAATCCAGGAACGTCAACGAGTGTAACGATGGGGATATTGAATGCGTCGCAGAAACGAACGAAACGTGCACCCTTGCGTGAAGAGTTGCTGTCAAGCACACCTGCAAGCTGCTTGGGCTGGTTAGCCACGATACCTACGCTCTGGCCGTTAAAGCGGGCGAAACCGATGATAAGGTTCTTAGCATAGCTGGGCTGTACCTCAAGGAACTCACCGTTGTCGACGATGCCTGCGATAACCTGATACATGTCATAAGGCATGTTGGGGTTCTCGGGAATGATTTCGTTGAGGAAGTCCTCCTTGCGGTCGATGGGATCGTTGCACTCCTGGACGGGAGTCTTCTCAAGATTGTTCTGGGGAATATAACTGAACAATTTCTTGATAAGGGCGATAGCCTCTTCCTCGTTAGATGCTGTGAAGTGAGTAACACCTGACTTAGTTGCGTGTACTGTAGCGCCACCAAGCTGCTCTTGTGTAACAACCTCGCCGAGCACCGCCTTAACCGGGCCAGGACCTGTGAGGAACATGTAAGAAGTGCCTTCGCACATCAGGGTGAAGTCGGTGAGGGCGGGAGAGTAAACTGCACCACCTGCACACGGACCCATGATAGCAGAAATCTGGGGAACTACACCAGATGCCATGATGTTGCGCTGGAAAATCTCAGCATAACCTGCGAGTGCGTTGATACCTTCCTGAAGACGTGCACCACCTGAGTCGTTAAGACCTATGACAGGTGCGCCCACCTTCATTGCCATGTCCATAACCTTACAGATCTTAGCGGCCAGCATCTCTGACAGAGAACCAGCGCTAACAGTAAAGTCCTGAGCAAATACATATACCAGGCGGCCGCAGATAGTACCAGAACCGGTTACAACGCCGTCACCGAGGTAGCGTTTCTTCTCCATGCCAAAGTTAGTACAACGATGCTCTACGAACATGTCCATTTCCTCAAAGCTACCTTCGTCAAGCAACATGGCGATGCGCTCGCGGGCTGTAAATTTACCCTTAGCATGCTGCTTGTCTATAGCTTTCTCACCACCGCCAAGGCGTGCTTTGTCGCGCTTAGCAATAAGCTCTTGAATTTTTTCTACTTGAGTACTCATTTTTTTTAATGATGTCTTGTGTATTTGAATTGTGGCAGCCACTGTTAGCCAGGTTGCTGCCACAAATTGTTTTTAGTGTTGTTAATTATTTGTTGGGGTCTTCGCAAAGCTCTACCAGTGCGCCACAAGTTGTCTTGGGGTGGAGGAAAGCGATGTTGAGGCCTTCAGCACCCTTGCGGGGAGCCTTGTCAACTACGCGACCGCCTTTTTCCTGAACTTCAGCGAGAGCGTTGGCTACGCCGTCCTCAACTGCAAAAGCAATGTGCTGGATACCGCCACGGCCACCGTTCTTCTCAATAAACTTAGCGATTGCGCTGTCCTCGCTTGTTGCCTCAAGGAGCTCTATCTTAGTTTGGCCCACCTTGAAGAAAGCTGTCTTTACGTGCTGATCAGCTACTTCTTCAACTGCGAAGCATTTGAAACCCAGTAAGTTCTCGTAGAAAGGAATAGCCTCTTCCAAGCTGGTTACAGCTATACCCACGTGTTCGATGTGTGAAATTTGCATAATTTTTTGTTGTTTATAAAAATTAGTTGTTAATGTATTTACTATAAATAATGTGCAAAATTACTAATTTTTACCGTAACCACAGTTGTTTTTGGTGAAAAAAATCCCAAAACCACAAAATATTATTGTAACTGTTTTTAAAGTGTGCTTCCTGCCGGTATCACACATTTGTCTTTTGTGTCATTTATTGTGACATTTATTGTGTCATAGTGTCAGTGTCCTGTCAGCAGTGCAGATGACGTGATTTTCTTGGCATGACTTTTGCAAAACTCTTTGTGTAACGCTCCATAGCGAGCGTCATAACACATCAAAATTTGAATAATAACAAATAAAACTATATATTGAATTATGGGAAAAATTATTGGTATTGACCTTGGAACAACAAACTCTTGTGTTTCAGTACTTGAGGGTACAAACCCTGTTGTAATTCCTAACAGTGAAGGACGCAACACAACACCTTCTGTTGTGGCATTTAAAGACAACGGCGAGCGCATCGTTGGTGACCCTGCTAAACGTCAGGCAGTCATGAACCCCCGTGGCACCGTTTACTCTATCAAGCGTTTCATGGGCGAATCTTACAAGAACGTCATTGCTGACGTTGAGCGCATGCCCTACAGTGTCATTGACAATGGCAACAACCAGCCTCGCGTTGAGATTGCTGGTAAGCAATATACTCCCCAAGAGATTTCGGCAATGGTTCTTCAAAAGATGAAGAAAACCGCCGAGGATTATCTTGGCACAACAGTAGACGAGGCTGTCATCACAGTTCCCGCTTACTTCAACGATGCACAGCGCAAGGCCACTAAGGAGGCTGGTGAAATTGCAGGTCTTAAGGTTCAGCGCATCGTCAACGAGCCCACTGCAGCAGCTCTTGCTTACGGCCTTGACAAGGACGCAAACGACAAGAAGATTGCTGTATTTGACCTTGGTGGCGGTACATTTGATATCTCAATCCTGGAGCTTGGCGACGGTGTGTTTGAGGTTAAGTCTACTAATGGTGACACACACCTTGGTGGTGACGACTTCGACCAGTGCATTATCACTTGGCTCGCTGAGGAATTCCTCAAGCAGGAAGGTGTAGACCTCCGTAAGGACCCCATGGCCCTGCAACGTCTCAAAGAGGCTGCCGAGAAAGCTAAGATTGAGCTTTCAAGCCAGTCTGCAACCGAGGTAAACCTGCCTTATATCACCATGCATGAGGGTATGCCCAAGCACCTTGTAAAGACTTTGTCTCGTGCACAGTTTGAACAGCTTTGCGACTCACTCATCCAGGCTACTATCCGTCCTTGCCAGCAGGCTCTTAACGATGCGGGTATGTCTACCAGTGATATCGACGAGGTAATCCTCGTGGGTGGTTCTACCCGTATTCCCGCAATCCAGCAGATTGTAGAGCGTTTCTTCGGCAAGACTCCTTCTAAGGGCGTTAACCCCGACGAGGTAGTTGCTGTGGGTGCTGCAATCCAGGGTGGTGTGCTTAGCGGTGATGTTAAGGATGTACTTCTCCTCGATGTTGTGCCCCTGAGTGTAGGTATTGAGACTCTGGGTGGTGTCATGACAAAACTGATTGAAGCTAACACTACAATCCCCACTCGCAAGAGCCAGGTATTCTCAACTGCTGCCGACAACCAGCCTGAGGTTGAAATCCACGTGCTCCAGGGCGAGCGCCCCATGGCTAAGGATGACAAGACTCTGGGTCGTTTCCACCTTGACGGCATTGCTCCCGCTCCCCGTGGCATTCCGCAGATTGAGGTAACCTTTGAGGTTGACGCTAACGGTATCATGAGTGTAAGCGCTAAGGACAAGGCTACTGGTAAGGAACAGAGTATCCGCATTGAGGCTTCTAGCGGTTTGAGTGATGCTGAAATCCAGCGCATGAAAGACGAGGCTAAGGCTAACGAAGCAGCTGATGCTCAAGAGAAAGAGCGCATTGACAAGATCAACAAGGCTGATTCTTTGATCTTCCAAACCGAGAAGACTCTTAAGGATGCCGGTGATAAGCTTCCTGCTGAAATCAAGAACAAAGTAGAGGCATCTCTTAGCAAACTCAAAGAGGCTCACAAGGCTCAGGATATTGCAGCTATCGACACTGCAAGCGAAGAACTCACTAAGCTCTTTGAACAGATGTATCAGCAGGCTCAGGCTGCTGGCGCACAGCAGGGTGGTCCCCAGGGCGGTCCTCAGGCTGGCCCCGATTTCTCAGGCTTCAATGGCGAGGATACACGCTATGATCCCAATAACAATGGCGACAATGGAGCTGAGGACGTTCCCTTTGAGGAAGTGAAATAATAGAAAGATATAACTAAAAACATGATAAAAACAGACGGTCTGTCGCACAGGTCGTCTGTTTTTTTGCTTTATGTAATGCCTGGCAAATAAACCTTGATGTTACTTTGAAGTCTAATTTACAAGCGGCAAAAATACAACTTTAAGGCATTTGTGCTAAAATATTAATTAAAGTTTGTACCTTTGCATCATAAAAACTATTCTCACAAAATTACGTTTGCTAATGATATTGTTAAATGACATACAAAAGTGTACTGGCCTCGCAGCTGTATTGTTTGGTCTTGTGTTCTCGATGACCTCGTGTTTCACTGGGGTAGAGAATACACCCAAGATTACAGAAAAAGATGTCTCACGCACTATTGATGCACTGGAACGCCGCCAGCCCACAATGACACTTAAGCCGTTTGTTGACTCGGTGCCAAATTGGGAAACCTCTAAGAGGTTCTTTGTCACTGATGATCAGGTGAAGTTGTTTCTTAATTATGACCAGAGTCTTGATTCTGTAAAACTGAGTGGCAAATACTTGACTTACAATGGGTACACCACTCAACTCGGCATAGACAATCGTGATGTGGTAGTGCTGAATTTTATGGAGTCGGGTAATAAATATTCCTACAACACAGGCAAAACAATGAATGAGTTCTCATCTAAATATGGGTTGCCACTGCTCGTTGATATGGATATGGTCAATCATTATGGCACGCAACTTATAGGAAAGGATGTGTATATAAAAACAGCTGTGTGGTATGACATGACAAGTGGCTACAAGGTTCAGGGCAGGCACTTTATTAAAGTCCATATAGACAGTCTGCTGCCAGGCAACAAGGTAATGCCTCTCAAAGTTGCATTTACTGCCAGTGATGACGGGCAGAATGCGTTTGTGTGGATGACAACAACCCGCGAAACGGTTAATAACAGGGATTATGATTCGTTGTTCAGCTCAAAGGATATACACAGCAATTATCCAGATATTACCCCTGAGCATTGGAATCTAATAGTGCACGGTCAAGTTGCTCTCAACATGACAAAAGAGGAATGTAGGCTGTCATTAGGAGCTCCTAAGATGATTTCTCGCCAGCCCAATCAGGCTGAAGTGCGTGAATACTGGTACTACGACGGCGGTTCTTACCTACAATTTGTAGACGGATTGCTGAATGCCTTTAGATAAAAACAGATGGAAGCAAAAGTTGAAATAGAATTTCTCGGAACTGGAACATCAACGGGTGTGCCTCTGATAGGATGCGGATGTGAAGTGTGCGCTTCGTCAAATCCGCATGACAGCAGGCTGAGGGCTTCGGTTGTGGTTCGAGTCAATGGCACGAATTTGTTGATAGACTGTGGTCCCGACTTCCGCACGCAGATGTTAAGAGCCTCAAGTGTTAAACTTGATGCACTGCTGGTGACGCATATTCACTATGACCATGTGGCAGGAATTGATGACTTAAGAGTCTATAGCAAGACAGAGGCGTTTCCGGTGTATGGTCAGCGCGAAGTACTGGCTGACATGCAGAAGCACATGCCATATTGCTTCTCTGAGAAACCTTATCCGGGGTCTCCGGTTTTGAAGCTTGTGGAAGTAGGGGAGAGCCCCTTCTGTGTAAATGGTGTTACAGTGGTACCCCTGCCTGTGATGCATGGTAAGCTGCCAATCTTGGGGTTCAGAATTGGAGACGTGGCTTATATTACAGATGCCAAAACGATACCTTCTTCAACCATTGACAAGATTAAAGGCGTTAGAATACTTGTCGTGAATGCACTGAGGCGGGAGGAACATCCCACACACATGAATGTGGATGCCGCTTTGAAAGTAGTAGATATGGTAAAGCCTCATGTTGCATATTTTACGCACATGAGTCACCGCATTGGCCTGCACGATGCAGTTCAAAAAGGGTTGCCCGAAGGTGTAAATTTGGCCTATGACGGCCTGATTGTGCGCTCTTGAATCCCGAAAAGGGCAAAAAACGAGGCTAATATATCAACATTTTGATAAATAATAACAACAATATAAAAATATTGCATTAACTTTGCAAATTGAAAATTAGACAAAACAATTATGAGAAGATCTTTTATTGGAAACGTTATTACGCTCGTAATAGTAGCATTATTTTCGGTATGTGCTGTAGCGCAGGATTCAAAAGTGAATGTGACAGTACCTTCTGGATTGACTAAGCGTAGCAACAGCGGTGCTTCTTCTAGTAGCGCATCTTCTGCATCTAGTGGCGGTGCCGCTAGATCAGGCAACACCGGTGCACGTAAAAGGACTACTGCAGGCCAAGGTTCTAGCAAAGAAGGACAGCAAGAAGTAAAGAAAAAGAAAAAACAACTCAATGTTAACGTTACCCAGCAGAAGAAAGCCGGTACAAAAGTAGGTTTCCGCGTTCAGGTTTTGACTGAAAGCACTGCTAATGGCAAAGTAAATGCCCAGCAGCGCGCTAAAGCCATCGCGCTGAAATTTCCCCAGTACCGTGCTTACATCAGCTTCAATGCGCCCGCATGGCGTTTAAGATTGGGCGACTTCCTTGACCAGGAGGACGGCCAGACGGCGTTGAATATGCTCAAGAAAGCCTTCCCTCAATATGCTAAAGATATGGTCCTGGTAAAGGATAATATTAATTTGTGGAAAAAATAATGGCAAGCAACACACCAGATATTGATATGCAAAAAGCTGAGCTTATTGCTGAGCATCTGCGCGCTATAATTGAGTTACTGGGCGAAGATCCCGAAAGGGAAGGTCTGGTGAAGACTCCGTTGCGTGCTGCTAAGGCAATGCTCGAAAATACACGCGGATATAAGCAGGACGCATCGGCTATAGTGCGTTCTGCTATATTCCAGCATCCGGGATCGCAAATGGTGATTGTTAAGGACATTGAATTCTATTCATTGTGCGAGCATCACATTTTGCCGTTCTTCGGTACAGTCTCTGTAGGTTATATACCCAATGGAGAGATTGTGGGACTTAGTAAACTCGCTCGTTTGGTAGACGTGTTCTCTCGTCGTCTGCAAGTTCAAGAGCGACTTACACAGGAAATATGCTGTGAACTGGCCGAATCTTTGTCATCACAAGGAGTGATTGTAGTGTGCCAGGCTCAACACTTGTGCATGAAAATGCGAGGAGTAGAGAAGCAGGAGTCAAAAACAGTTACTATGCACTATACTGGTGATTTTAAAGATGTTGCGCTTCGTAATGAATTTTTCGAGCTTTTGAAGAAATAAAAAAATCAACTTTTTTTTGAATTTTTTCGTCGAAAAATTTGGTCAGTAACAAAAAAGTGCGTACCTTTGCACTCGCAATCGGGAAATAACCCACTAAGGTTGCAAACGCGAAAATAGCTCAGTTGGTAGAGCGCGACCTTGCCAAGGTCGAGGTCGCGGGTC